>NZ_CAWPNJ010000106.1:0-5023 GCF_963889195.1 Calothrix sp. FACHB-168 | reverse complement strand
AGGCTAATGTTGCACTAGTGAACCACAACCTCGTTTTGGAGTACCATTTGGGAAAATATCATACTTTCATGCTTGGTTGTGGGATTTTCCCGTGATTGACTGACTTGAAAATGCTTCTTAGATGAGTATCTATATAGGTGGTTCCAGATTGCATTTTCATGCATGGCGGTGAAATTTTTTTCATTGGGACTGCCTTCTGCCATCTGCCTTTTATTTAATCACCATTCCTGTTGTTCGATTACACCCACTAAGGATTGCAAATCAAAATCGCGATCGCGATCGCTCAGACAAATACCAGAACTAATTACAGTCAAATCAGTTTTGGCGATCGCGCTTGTGTGGCTAATCCCATCAGCAGTACGCCAATTAACTGTCCAGTAATCGCCACGATCCTGAAATTCGTTTAATTCCCCACCACCTTGCTGTAAAGCTTTACGCAGTCGTTTTTCATCTTGTTGGGGTTGACTGAATTCTGCAATTTGCGCAGTGGCTAATTCATACACCGTGCGCATCTCTGGAGTCATCCCTTTAAATTGCAATTCCTCAACTGGGGTTAATTCCTTAATCGCAGATTGCAGAGTTTCTGTAATTATCGGATCGGTACGGCGATCGATTTCCTCAAACCAGCATGACTGTCCATTCCACCGGGTAAGGATTTGTTCAAAAGCCACACCCTCAGTTACTAAATGGACTGCGATCGGCTTTACCACCTTCAACCGTTGACGCATATCTACTTCATTTACAGGATATGCTAACCAAGTTTGTCCCCGCAATTGATGTGCTAACCGCAGCCGGATTTGGGTGAAATGTTGCAAGTATTCGGCAATTTGGGGTAAATCTGCTGATTCCACAACTGTTGCAGTCTTTGCATCCACAGGCTGAAAGATACCCCAACCTGTAAATTGACGCGGCTTTGGCGTGAAGGTATAAATCATGCCCGCTACCTTTGTGCGAACTCGTCCACCTTTGACACAAGGCGCAAGGAATTGAGTAGCGGATAACTGCGCTTCTGCATCAGCAATTTGATTGATTAACTTACGAATATCAGGCATAGTTTAGTTTTTTTACGCATAATTACATAAGCATTTTAGGAATTTTGGGTATATAAAAAAACATAGTTACATTTTCGACAGCTATTTAGACAATTATTGCCAACAGATAAAACACAGAAAAAAGCTGTTACAGATTTCTAACTACTTTGCTTTTGTACATCATTTACCTTCAAAAACTGAAAAACTACAAAAATTATGACTACTGAGATACAACAAATATCCGAGTCGAGAAAAAAGTTAGCATCTGCTTATCGTGCAGTTTACGCAGTTGGAGTCCTGTGCATTTTTTTTAGCATTCTCTTCTTTCTTGTTGGTAATCAATTGCCAGATTATTTAATATTAGTAATTTGTTTTTTATTTTTTGGATTACTGTATCTCTGTTTAGGTTTTTTTGTTCAACGTAAATCAAAAATTGCGTTAGGTATTGCAGTAGGATTGATGTCACTAAATGTGTTAACTGGCATTTTTAATATGATTCAAACTGGTAAACCGTTTGGCTTGATTCTTCCCATGATATTTTTAAGTCAAACAATACAAGGATTTAAAGCAATAGAAGTACTAAAGTCCAAGACTTCAGATAAAGTTTAATTTTGTTAAAAATTACGGTTAATATCGCTAACTTTTCACAAGAATTTGGCGATGTTACTACTAACAATTGATTGAAAATTGTAGTGTAGTCCTGCGTGCAAGTTGATGGAGCATTGCGCGTTCTCAATTACTAGAGGGACTCCACTGGTGAGTTTTTACACACTCTTTAAAAGGTGGCTACTTCTAAGCCGACTTTCCAGGTTCTTTGCACTCCCCGTTCACACACGCCCACTGAATTTGACAGTGTTACTTTTCCTCTCGTACTAGTATGTAAGCTCACAAGAGTTGGGGCACGCAGGATATTTATATAATACACTATACTACAAAAAAATCCTGTTACTTTTTAGGGACTTCCAGAAAATAAATTATCCAATTTCCGAGAGAAGATATTTTTATTACTCCCCCTGCTCTCTGCTCCCTGCCCCTCTGCCTTCCTGTACACTCAAACAATAGTTGACTCACAACTTTTGATGAAAGCGCTGTATAGGAGGATTGGTAATGGAGTGGATTTTAGCCCAACAAAACCCTTTAAACAGCAATTCTCCTGTAGATAGCCAAACAGCAGGAACCATTCCTGAACTGGTCATCATCTTGATTATTTTGTTACTGATTGCCACTGCTGTTGCATTGATAACTCAGCGACTACGAATTCCTTATGTAACAGGATTGGTGCTAGCAGGGTTACCAATTACGGAACTTTGGTCGCGTCGGATTGGGTTAGATCCATCCTTAGTATTAAACCTTTTCTTGCCGATTCTGATTTTTGAAGCATCGATCAATACAGATATTAGCCGTCTGCGCAGCACTTTTAAGGCGATCGCACTTTTAGCTGGGCCTGGTGCAATTTTTTCCTCAGCAATTATTGCAGCGCTGGTTAAATTTGGGCTGGGGTTAGACTGGATTCCCGCTTTGCTGATTGGAGTCATCCTGGCTAACACGGATACAGTCTCGATAATTGCAGTTTTCAAGGATATACGTGTGCCTTCTCGATTAAGCACTATTGTTGAGGGAGAAACCCTATTTAATGACGCGGCAGCGCTGATTTCATTCAATTTGCTTTTAGTAATTTATGCAACAGGCTCTCTCACTGCTGTACAAGGCGTGAAGGAACTGCTGCTAGTTTCTTTAGGCGGGGGGTTGGTGGGAGCAGTCTTAGGTTATTTAAGCTTACCAATATTCAATCGCTTAAACGATCCGTTAAGTAGCTTATTGTTAACCGTCGCTTTAGCATTAGGAACCTTCCAAATAGGGCAATTTTTGGGCGTATCCGGTGCTGTGGCTGTAGTGATCGCCGGACTGATTTTTGGCAATCTTGGGCTTCCTCGCACTTCGTCGGCTTCGGATCGAATTACCTTGTTAAGTTTCTGGGAATATGCTGGTTTTAGCGTTAATACGTTTATTTTTCTGCTGATTGGGATTGAAATTAATCCTGCATCGCTGTGGAGAATTGTACCGTCGATTTTGTTCGTGATTTTGGCATATCAACTAGGACGGATTCTCTCAGTTTATTTGTTATTAGCAGGGTTGCGTTGGTTTGATCGTCCGATCCCGCTATTATGGCAGCATGTTTTGGTTTTAGGGAATATTAAAGGTTCGCTCTCAATGGCGTTAGCAGTTGCTATTCCCTTGTCCCTACCAGAACGGAATCTCCTGATTGAACTGGTGTTTGGTTCGGTTTTATTTTCCCTAGTGATACAAGGATTAGCCTTACCTTGGGCGATTAAACGGCTAAATATCAGCCGTGCTTCTGAGGTTATGCAAGAAACTGGAGAGTTGCAGATTCAATTGATTGCGGCTAAAGCTGCTCAAGATGAGTTAGATAGTCTGCTGAAATCGGGCGTATTGCCGAAAGCAGTATATGAGGAGCTATGGTCATCTTATCAGGTGCGAGTGGCAAAGTCTGAACGAGTGCTGCGCGATCTCTATAATAAATATCGGGCAGGGCAGCGATCGGGCGATCGCACTGGGTTAGATAGAATTCGCCGGCGACTGTTGCTAGCAGAAAAGGTTGCAGTTAGCGATGCACTCCGCAAACGAATTGTGCCAGAAGATTTAGTGCAGCCCTACATCAAAGATTTGGATGAGACACTTCTATCGTTGGAAGATGACTAGTGGTCTGTCCCATTAATTTTGAGGAGTAAAAAACGAACCACAAAGACACGAAGTCCGCGAAGGAAGAGAAAAGAAGAAGAAACTTACCCCACAGAATTAATGAGACAAAGCACCAGTATGTAGGCTCCACGAGTTTGGGCACGCAGGGTATTTTTGTAATAAACACACACTACAAAAAAGCTATAATCTTCACATAGATTTTGCTAGCGATTGATTCAAAAAGTTTAGTAACTTCTTAAAATTTCCTATTGTTGTATTAGATAAACGTATAGCAACTCTTTTAGCAAGATTTTCTTGAATAGCTATATTGAATTGTTTTTTGTCAAAATGCTGCGTTTCAGTAATTACTGATTTCTGGATATTAAGTAGATCTTTAGAGTCAAAAAGTTTCTCCATCGCACAGTTAGACCATGAGTTTTCAACATCTTCCAGCAGAAATAATCTATCTTGAATAATTCCCTTGAACACTTCTTGATAACGCATCTTCTGTTTCCTACCCTCTGCATCGCTGTCTAACAAAACAATAAAATTTCTGCCCCAGGCGTAATACAGACGAATAACGGTGTCAAGAGAACCTGAGCCTGTTCCTGGTAAAAAAACAAGTTTTTGCTCAGGCTTTATAATAATTTCTTGGAAATAACTAAGTGTATAAAAATCATTCTTGCCTTCGAGCATAATAACATCTATTACAGCTTCTAAATTACTGGGACGGTATTCAAGTACATCTAGAATAGGTTGATAATATGTTTGTTGATTAGGATGTTGATTTATAAATGCTCTATATCTTTGAACTTCAATATTTGTGGGTTCAAAATTATCTATAGGAATCCTATTTGATTTTTGAAAAAACTCCGTACATCTGAAGAGTGGGGAAATCAAAGGTAGTGTGTCGAATAAACCATTCAAACATCCACTTCAAGTGCGAGAATTTTGGAATCAAGGTGCAGAAACGTCGAACCCATGTTTTAGCTTGCAACCAAATATCCTCTATTGGATTTTGTTCTGGACAATTGGGAGCAAAGCGAACGCAGTATATTTGCCATTGGTCGGTCGGTAGTCCTTGATTAATCTCATCCAAAAAACCTCTAACTTCTTTGGAACGGTGATAGGTCGCACCATCCCAAAAAAGCAGTAATCTCTGGTTGGGGGACTGTTTTAGAAGATAGCGTAAGTAGGTAGGCACGAAAAAACCAAACTATGTAAAGATAAGTAAATACGGAGAATGCATCTACCGAGGTGACTTAATATATGGGCGCTCGTTTAAGGATATT
>NZ_CAWPNJ010000105.1:0-6129 GCF_963889195.1 Calothrix sp. FACHB-168 | reverse complement strand
TTTATCAGGTCAAAAACGTAAAGAACTACAATTGGCTTTGATTGATGCTTTTCCTAATATGGCATCCTTAGAGCAAATGTTGGCATTTGAATTAGATAAAAGTCTAAGAGCAATTGCTGGTGAAGGAAGTTTACAAGATATTGTTTATAAATTAATACAAACAGCAGAAGCTCAGGGATGGGTTGAAGATTTAGTTCGTGGTGCGCGTGAATCAAACCCTGGAAACCCAAAACTGAGGGCTATCGCTGGAGACATCTTGCTAAACCATAAACCAGAAGCCTCTCCTGTTTCTTTACATAACATTCCCCAACAACAAACTAATCAGCAGCAGAAAATTTTGATTCTAACAGCAATTCCCCACGGGCTGCGTTTAGATAAAGAGATTCGAGAAATTGAAGAAGCTATACGAAGAGCTACAAATCGAGATTTATTTGAAATTAAAGTGAGAACTGCTGTACGTCCTCAAGATATTCGCAGAGCTATCGCGGAAGAACAGCCTCAAATTGTTCATTTTTGTGGACATGGTTTACAAGATGGCAGCTTGCTATTAGAGGATGATGGGGGAAATAACAAACCTGTCTCTCCAGAGGGGTTGGCATCACTATTTAAGTTACACGCTGATTATGTCAACTGTGTGCTGCTCAATGCTTGTCATTCAGAAAAAACTGCTATAGCAATTAGCCAATACATCAACTATGCAATCGGCATGAATCAACCCATTGAGGACAAAGCAGCGATTGCATTTGCTCAAGGCTTTTATGATGGGCTGGGTTACAAAAAATCAGGCAATCAAGATGTTTTTCAAAGAGCCTTTGATGAAGCTATGGTTGCCATTCAAATGGAAAATATTTCGCAACAGGGTATACCAGTTTTAAAAAAAAAGATGATTTAACCCCTGGAAACCCAGAACTGAATGAGTATTACTCTTGGTTAATTAATGAATGCAACAGATATCAAACAGAAGGATTTAGCCCAATTGCTAGGCTAACATTGTCAAATGTATTTGTACCACTAAAGATTTCTGCTGAGTATCCAGATAAAGCAAAAAAAGAAATAATTCCTTTGTCGGGTGATAATACAAATTCAGAAGAAGAAGTACTAACAATTTGGAATTTCCTGAAACAGAATAGAAATATAGTACTGCTAGGGACATCAGGTTCAGGAAAAACAACCCTCTTAAAGTATTTAACGTTCGTATACGCAAGTAAGGAACAGAAAAAGTACTGTGAACAAGCCCCAGAGCTAATTCCAGTCCTGTTGTTAATAAGAGAAGTGTCCCAAAAAATAGTCAATAATAAACCACTGTTAGACTTAATTTCTGAGCAAGCAGAAAAGTACATTGAAGAAGAAAATCAGCTTCAATCGCTATCGCAATGGTTTCAGCAAGAATTAAAGAAAGGTAGATGTTTAATAATGCTGGATGGCTTGGATGAAGTAGCAGATGATCAAGAGCGTGAAAAAGTTGTCAATTGGATAAAGGAACAAACAGAAGAATATGATCAAAATAGTTTCATCTTAACTTCTCGACCAGTAGCTTTACCAGATGCGTATTCTAAAGAAGTAGATATATTCCTAGAAGTAAAACCATTTAATGATAAGCAAGTTCCCCACTTTATTCGGAATTGGTATTCTGAAATGGGGCGTAAAACTAGTATCAATGAGACACAAGCACAAGAAAAGGCTGAAAATTTGATAAGACAGATAGAAGATAGCTCTTCATTAAAAGCAATGGCAGTGAATCCATTGTTCTTGACAATGATTTGTACGGTTCACCATAAGAATAGGACATTGCCTGAAAAACCAGTTGACCTTTATAAGGTGATATTAGAGGTTTTACTAGAAAAGCCTCAAAAATTGGGAGTTCATTTAAGCCTCGACGACAAGCAATCTGTACTGCAAATACTAGCACTAAAACTAATGCAGAAGAAGTCTACTTCCTTTGATATGTCTGAAGGAATCGAGTGGATTATAGAGCAGTTAGTAAGCATTGAAAGCAATGATGTCACACTTTTAATTCAGTATTTCTGTAATATTGGGTTGATAGTAGAAGATAAACAACAATACCAATTTTGTCACTTAATTTTCCAACAATTTTTAGCAGCTCAAAGTCTAATAAAAACTAGTAATTTTAGCTTATTTTGGGAAAATATTTTAAATTCATGGTGGGAGGAAACGTGTCTATTATACTTAGTTTCTCGTGGAACAAAAATTGTGTTAGAGGTTGCATCTAGAGAGTATACGGAATTTTATATTGAGTTCTTTAAGTTCTTTGTTCAGGGTAAAAAATCTTCTTTAATTTCCCATGAATCGGGTGAGTGTGGCAGTAGAAAAATAAATCAAATATTTAAGGAGATAGATGAATATAGAGATGAAAAACAATGGAAAGGTGTGTTAGGTTTGGGGATGAAGTTGTATGTTAGGGTATGGAGTAAGAGTTGGGTGGACGGGATAAGGGGAATTAGGTTGTTTTTGTTAATGGAGAAAATAAAGGGAGAATAGTGTGTAATAAAAGTAATTAAAAAAGAGATGTTATGACTGTAACATATCATGAGTTCAGCCTTTAGAAAAATTTTTTACCTTAAGCACTTTCTACGAAAACATAACCATTTCAGTAATTCCGATACCTGTAGCGACCTGCAATACTAATCGCTCAAACCTGCAATCAAGACATTTACAAACCAGGATTATCTGCAACTATAATTGTGCTTCAGCCAGGATTATCTGCAACTGAGCCAGGATTTTGGTTCTTGGCAACTTTTGGTGATCTTGGTTGGGACAAGGCAGAAGGCAGACGGCAGAGGGCAGAAGGAAGGAGGAAGAAAAAATTCCCACAATTGAAGCAGTGCAAGAATTATAGAACATCTGCATCACAAGAAAGCCGTAAGCGATCGTCCCTTGAAGTCACAAATCCCACGCCCGGATAAGAAAACGTTTTAAAACCTTCTGCCTTCTGCCTCCAGCATAGCTGCCTTAAAGTGCGTAACCTTTCATCATCACCAAAATCTGACAAGAACCACATTATCCTTTAAGTGACACCTTAAGGGCTGTAATGCTCATTCTTCCGTTAGGTGATCGCAACCCTAATTAAACAATCGGAATCATAACATTGCCGGAAACTAAAAATGGAACGATAAACTTTGTGACTTAAAGGAAATGTTTGCCGCAATGGCAAGCTTTTACTTTAATTTGATTGCGGCTTCTTGATACTTTAAACAGTATCTAGTAGTCTATGAAACAAAAATTGCTGTAAATCTGATAAAATTCTCAATCATTTAGTATAATTATTTACAATATGGTCAATGAACAAGCGGCTTACTTTTAGTTCAATTCTGAACAAGCGGCAGAATTTTACTTTAAAGAGTGGAGAAAACTCACTGTCTCCCTGGATGGCGATCGCAACCGAAATAGTTCAGTTTTAACTAAAATGTTGCCATGAGTTCAAAACTTAGGTAAAAGCTTGCCGTTTGTTCTGAACACTTTTTCAGTAAATATGCTTGGTTTAAGGAAGTTTGATAATAATTCCAGCCATTTTTACCCTATAAACCAACAGGCTACTGTCTAAAGTATGAGATTACCGGAGTGAAATTAAAGTAAAAGCTTGCCGTTGCGGCAAAGAATTCCTTTAAGTCACAAACTTGCCAAAACAGGGTACTTCAAAACTTCATTTTTAGGTTAATGCATTTCAATGCATTAACCTCGAATATAGAGCCTGTAAGGATTTGAGACATTGGAAGCATAAGGTTGCTGAAGTTAATTGGAAGCATAAGCGTGCCAAAACGGCAATATTATCCTTCCAACGACAACTGCCTGTTTGCGGTTTGAAGCGTTTATGTTTGCAGTTCGCTACATTTATCAACGAGATTCATTGTTGGAATTAAATACTTTCCATCTCCATTCGAGTGCATTTTTATTAGGTCGGTATTTTTCATTTTTTGGTAATTTAAGATATTTATCTTTTATCTCATCGCAATAACTGCTGTCGCCCAAACGACGAGCAAGATATATTTTATAAGTTTCTGGCTCAATTGCTATCAAATTTAGGTCAAAGAGTGTATGTATGTCTGCCCTAAGAAGCAATCCATTGGAAATATCATTATCTTCAGTTTTACAATAAGGTATGATATGGGCGGCCTCTAAAGCTTGTTCAGCATCACAACCTGTAATAGCGCAACAATTATCATAAGCTATCTGTAGCCCTTCCCGAAATTTAGGTTGTCCTCTCCTTTGAGCAATTGACTTTAAAATTTGCTTTTGAGCTATTTCTTTATTTTCAGGAGTGTAGTAATTTTCATTATTTAATAAATAAATTTCATTATAAAGTTCTTCGGAGGTTTTAATAAATATTTTGCTATATTCTGTTATTAAGCTCTCTATACTACTCTGAGTTTGACCAAAAGTATAATTACAAGTATTTTTTTTATTTAAAAAACAAGTTTGTAAATAATTGAAAAATGAATTAATAATATGAATACCATCCTGATTATGGCATAAATAATTATGGAAATGATAAAGATATATATCCCTTATTATAGATTTGTCAAATAATCTTTTGTCTTTATAATTTAAAACCCCAGTGTTTCCAAAAAGTAAATTAAACTTCAAAGTTGCTCTTTTTGCTTGAATAGTAATTCCCCAACGAGGAAAAAAACCGCTTGGTAATTCTTCATAATATAAATTTTTAGTGCAATCTACCCAGTCATCATAATCTTTGCCACGCCAACCAAAAAGTTTTGATAAGGCTATGAAGATGTTGTATTCATTTTTTGCGAAAGTAGTATCTTTAGAAATCTCTTCTAAGTATTTTTCAACTTGGATAGTAAAACCAAATTTATTGTTACTGTAACGCATCCAGAGTTCATCAATAATTTGGAAAAATTCACAAGGAATTTTACTTATATTCTCTTTGCTAAGGCTTTTACATACCAAAATTTCATACTCTGCTTTGCCCGAAGCTTTGACAATTAACCTTGCGGTTTCATCATCAGCTTTTAGCCATTCCTTCGCTGCAAGTAATTCACGTAATTTCGTATATTCTTTCTCTTCAGTCATATAACGTTACGGTTCAAACTGCATTGGTCAGTAACTTGTCAATAATTTTTCTTGCCCGTTCTTCTGGTTTCATTGCGGTGTAATTTTATGCCCAAACTAATTCTCTCCTCTGATACAGAGAAGCGCAAGCAAAAATATATACTGCTAATCAAGTTTTAACATTAGTTTCTCTAATTCCAATGTGCTGCGTGAGGTTTGATTAAGTTCCGCTTTAGGCGATCGCCCGCGACTTAGTCCAAACCATCCGCAACAATGTCACGATTGACTGGACTGTGAAAGAAAGTGTTAAGGCTAATCTGCGGAGGTTGGTTAAACGCCTACTGCGGAAATATGGTTATCCACCAGAGAAGCAGGAGAAGGCGACGGTGACGGTGCTGCAACAGGCGGAGTTATTGTGTAGAGATTGGGCTGCGTAGCAAGGGGGCGATCGCAAATTCCGGCGCTCTTAATAAATAGCGATTCCCAAGGTTGGGAAAGTAATGGACACCTGATGCTGTAGCGAGTAGAGACGTTAGTTATTAATTTCATCAAACTTCTGCACCTTCGTCAAACCAGGACTAAGCTTCTCCACCAATTCATAAAATTGCGGGCTTGCGATTATCGTAACTTTCAATGGGGGGCTAACCCCATTGGCTTATTTTATACCAAGTGCTGCATAATGGTCTCTGCCACTCATTACCTCTGAACCAATAATCATTCGCAAGAAATTACCCTGGCGCTGAATGTACTTGTTAAAGGTTCTCCTCCTGAAAAACTTGCGTATTTCAGTAAATTCCTAATAAAATAGTCAAAAAAAAGACAAATTCGTCCTAGTTATGCACATTAGTATCGTGGATGACCTCAACAAACGATTTCATGCAGCTTGCGCCCTATGGGGGGTGAAGATGAGTCAGGTTGTGGCAGAACTCCGAAGAGCAGTGTTTACAAGCTAATAATGCTTCTACATCTGCCGACTTGAAAAGATGATAGGTATCTACGTCCAATTCCAATGGCGCAGCTTTGTTATAGGTAATGCAATTTCATGAAAAACTCTATTGTTATAAGTGTCTAATATGTTATCTGATGAGCAACGACGTAGGT
>NZ_CAWPNJ010000104.1:0-6305 GCF_963889195.1 Calothrix sp. FACHB-168 | reverse complement strand
CCAACGGAAACCAAGTTAGCGGAACAGTTTGCAGTCAATCGCCATACTATTAGACAAGCGATCGCACTCTTAAAAAATGAGGGATTATTACGAGTTGATAGAGGAAGAGGGACTTTTGTTGCAGCTAAAACTATCCGCTATGCCATTGGAAAGCGTGTGCGTTATAACCAAACCTTGAAAGCGCAAGGTTGGCAAGCGAGGTTTCAATTATTGCGTGTATTAGAATTACCTGCGGATAATGCGATCGCCAAAGGATTAGAGATTACTCATGGTGAACCTGTAGCGTTAATTGAACGTTTAGGTTTTGCAGATGAAGAACCCATTAGTGTAGGAACGGGGTATTTTCCACTGAAGCGATTTCCTGATTTTTTAGATCCAAAAAATATCAAAATTTTGCAAGAGAAACAATCAATTTCTCAGCTTTTACAACAGATATATGGATGCGATCATATTCGTAGAAGTACCTGCGTTTCTGCTCGTCTAGTTCAGCCACAAGATGCAAAATGGCTGCATCTACCCCTCAATCAACCCATTCTTTTAGCTGAATCAGTAAACGTTGATCAAACAGGTAATGTAATTGAATATGGCGTAACGCGATTGCGAGGCGATCGCATGGAATTGTTTTTTGAAAATGAATTATTTGTTGACTGATGACTGATGACTGGTGACTGATGACTGGTGACTGATGACTGATGACTGATGGCTGATGACTGATGACTGATGACTGATGACTGATGGCTGATAACTGGTGACGATAAAGACTTATTGAGTTAGTTTAGCAGTTAACGGTCAACCGTCAACTGTCAACCGTCAACCGTCAACCGTCAACCGTCAACTAAATTAACCATTCCCTAACTTTTGCAGAGACTACATCAATCGTACCAGTAGCAACAATTAAAATAATCAAAATTGCACAAACTTTTTGATATTCAAATGCGCCAAAACTTTGATATAGTGAAACGCCAATACCACCAGCACCAACAATTCCTAACACAGAAGCAGAACGCACATTTGATTCAAATCTGTAGAGAGTGAAAGAAGTCCACAAAGGCATAACTTGGGGAATTACGCCATAAATTACTTCTTGAATTTGACTTGCACCTGTGGCTCTAATCCCTTCAACTGGGCCAGGTTCTATTGATTCTACTGCTTCCGAAAATAGCTTGCCTAAAGTACCTGTAGTATGAACAAATAAAGCCAAAACTCCAGCAAATGGGCCTAAGCCTACAGCAACTACAAATATTAGTGCAAAAACAATTTCGTTAATAGCACGCATAGCATCTAAAATACGGCGTGTGGGTTGGACAATCCACACAGGACACATATTATTAGATGCTAAAATTGAAAGAGGAACAGCTGCGATCGCGGCCATTAAAGTTCCCCAAATTCCCATCGATATTGTAATTAATGTTTCAGAAAAATAATACTTCCAATCACTAAAGTCTGGGGGTAAATAGGAACGTATATATTCCGCCATATTATCCCCCCGTTGTAGAAGTACAGGAAAATTCAATTCGCTTTGATGATAAGCAAAAATTAATACAGCAGCAATTAAGATAAAAAACAAAACTCTTTGAGTACTTACAAACTTTGCTTCTTTCTCTAGCATCTCTACTACTGCCGGAGATATATTAGTAGTTCTTTGATGTGGCGATCGCACTTTATTTTACCTAAATATGCTTACAAAAATCTGGTTTTTGAAAAAAGATATTTGTAGTATGTATTTGGTGCATCACACTGTCTCTAACACACCCTAAAAACTTTACAAAATATCTCTTGTGACAGTCAACAGTCAACAGTCAACCGTCAACCGTCAATCGTCAACCGTCAACAACCCCCTAATTCAGTTGAATCTCTTTAAGTTGCTGATTAAGTTCTGCTATTTTTTGCTGTTTTTCCTGCTCGCTGATATCCTCTTTGGCTTTAGTCTCTTGAATTTTCTTCGCAATTTCTAGTTCTCGAATTGTATGCCAAGTTTTATCTTCTGCCTTAACAAAGCCAGAAATTCCAAATGGTTCTAAAATTTTAGCGTCTTTATAGTTATAGAAGAAGTTGTGAAATTTCTGCTTAATATCTGCTGGTAAATCTTGACGATAGACAATTGGATCGCTGGGAATTAAAGGTGATTGCCAAATAATTTCAATTTTTTCTCTAGCCTTAGGGTTAGTTTTTTCCAAACGATTTAATGCTTCATTACTCACAGTAGCTACATCTACTTGCTTATTAGCTACAGCCATAGCACAAGCTTCATGATTACCTGCAAATACCAAGCGTTTAAAAGCTTTTTTGGGGTCAATATTATTTTTGGTAAAAATATAGTAGCTGGGAACTAAGAACCCAGAGGTAGAATTAGGCTCATTAAAAGCAAAGGTAAGATTGGCAGCATTTTTAATCACATATTGATCGCCACCTGCTGCTTTAGCCGCAGCAGTAATAGGATTATTCTTATTAGCAATTAAATGAGAATAGTAACCTCTAGTACCATCTTTACTCACAACTTGAGCAAAAGCTTCTGCTTCAGCAACTTTTGCGGCTTCAATATAAGATTTACCACCTAACCAAGCTGCTTGCACTTTACCAAAGCGCATGGCTTCTATCACTGCTGCATATTGTGTGACATAGAAGGGTTTAATAGGAATACCAACTTCCTTTGACATAGCAGCAGCAAAAGGCTCCCAAATTGGTTTTTGATTAGCTTGGGATTCTGTAGACAATACACCAAAGTTAATTTCTTTAAATGCCGAATTACTATTTTCTGCATTAGAACTACAAGCAGAAAGCATTTTGGCACTTGCCAAAGTTATAGTAAACAAAGAAGCCTGCTGAATAAATAATCTTCTTTTCATCATTAACTCCTCAGCCAATGGGATTTTTGATACTAAAAGCTGTAAACATCCAAAATTTTTATTCCGGGGTCATGATTTTCAAGTATTTAGTTATGGGAAAACAGGTAAGAATTATACTAGTAGTTCACCATGTCCTCGCATGACTAGTTCTTCTGCTGCTGCGCCGTAAATCTCGTTGAGTTTTTTGTCGTCTAGTTCTACAGTTGCACCATCAAACATGACTTCGCCATCTCTCAGCGCGATCGCACGTTTAAAGTAGCGTCGCACCATCTGAATCTGGTGTAGGGAAACAACTACGGTGATTCCGCTTTGGCGATTCAATTGCACCAGTAATTCCATGACTTTCCGCGCCGATTCGGGATCGAGAGAGGCGATTGGTTCATCTGCGAGTAGGATTTTCGCGCCTTGTACCAAACAACGTGCGATCGCCACTCGTTGCTGTTGTCCTCCCGAAAGCATCGAGGCGCGTTTGTAAGCTTGTTCTAGAATACCTACCCGCTCTAGTGCTGTCAGAGCTTGATATTTTTCTTCTTTAGTAAATAAATGTATTGCTGACCTTAAAATAGATAGTTTGGCTAAGTTACCAACGAGAACATTTTCGATAACTGTTAGCCTATTTACCAAATTAAACTGTTGGAATATACAACCAATATGGCTGCGTAGCAACCTAATTTTTGAGTGTAATTTACCCTGACTTTGTATTACAGTACCAAAAATATAAATTGTTCCCAAATCTCCAACATGCAAACCATTGATGTGGCGTAAGAGCGTCGATTTGCCTGAGCCAGATGCACCTATAAGGGCCACCATTTCTCCCTCATCAATTGTGCAAAATACGTTTTTCAGGGCAATTTTACCCTTGAAACTCTTCGTGAGTTTACTAACTTCGATTGCTACTGTACTTGTCATGTTTTGACAGTTAAATGCTCTTACTTTAGAACTTAATAATATTCTTAGGTTAAGCAATAATTAAGCTAAGGATAATTTCTGATTTACTTGCTTAATTATCAATCTAATGAATGAGTTAATCGCGGATATCTATCAATATAATAATTACTTTCTGGCATTTACTCGCTATACCTTTTTGGGTTAAGTATTAATTAATAAAAAGATGATTTTAAATTAAATTTATTTTAGATAAGGAGAATTGAAAATTAGGCAAAGGAATAACGCATTTCTATTTAATATTTTATTTATAAATTATCGCTCACTCATGGTTTATTTTTGAGTCAAACACAAATGAATATTAACAAAGAATATCTGTTTAATTAAGAATAGGTAAATAAAATGGAAATGTTTTGATTTGGAAACAGTATCTAGATTGTGGGGCATAATTATGCTTTGATACTGTTAAAGTTGGTTTTTGCAGACCTGTCGAGCAAAGATTGACTTTTTTATCGCCTAACATTTAACTTTTGAATAAAGGTTCAATGCAAAAATCACACTAGTTAGGAAGATTCACTTACGAATATTTGCGATTTTCTAATTAGCAGACAATTGCATATTAGAAAATTTTTGATTTTTCACTAATTACTACCAGGTGTGAGGTTATATTCGTGCAAACAATTTGGCTGAATTCTTTGTTATTTAGCCCAACTATTTTGGGCTTATTGATGCTTGCAGTACCAGCAATAGGGTCTGAAGTACCTATAAATCAAGCATCCAAGTTAAATAGTGTTGAGAATATAGGGCAAGTTACTTCAGTTTCCCAACTTTCTGATGTTCAGCCTACAGATTGGGCTTTTGGTGCATTGCAATCTCTGGTTGAACGATACGGCTGTATTGCAGGCTATCCTAACCAAACCTATCGGGGTAATCGTGCGTTGACTCGTTATGAGTTTGCAGCTGGTTTAAATGCTTGTTTGAATCAGATCAATCAACTGATAGCTACAAGTACAGCCGATTTGGTCAACAAAGAAGACCTCGCAACATTACAAAAGCTGCAAGAAGAATATGCGGCTGAACTCCAAACTGTGCGCGGTCGAGTTGATGCTCTAGAAGTTCGTACCGCAACTTTAGAATCACAGCAATTCTCCACAACTACGACACTGCGAGGAGAAGCAATTTTTGCCTTAGCTAGTGTGTTTGGCTCCGATCGCGCCATCAATACCGATGCTCAAAATGCTGGTACTACCAGACAAGGACTTAACGAAAATGCAATTTTTGCCGATCGCGTCCGGTTAAACTTTGATGCTAGTTTTACTGGTAAAGACCGCCTGAGAGTGAGGTTACAAGGGAGAAACATCACTTCATTTAATACAGGTGTGACTGGTACTAACCAAACTCGTTTAGGGTTTGATGGTAATGAATCCAACAATGTCAGCGTATCAGCGCTGTATTACCGTTTCCCCATAGGCAACTCTACAATAGCCAACATCGCCACCGAAGGGTTGGAATATATTGATGAAGTACCTCCTCTCAGCCGCAATTTTGATTCTAGTGGTTCTGGTGCTTTATCTCGCTTTGGACGTTATAACCCAATTTATCGGGCGGCAGAAGGGCCAGGTATTATTGTTAGTCACAAATTCAATAATATTTTAACTCTCACTGCTGGCTATGTTGTACCATCTGGTGTTGGTAACGATCCTAATAACGGTAGAGGCCTTTTTAATGGTGCTTACTCTGCATTAGGTCAAGTTACTTTTCAGCCCATCTCGCCATTGAGTTTGGCTTTTACTTATGTCAATGCTTATTACACCGATGGTAGTGGAGTCTCCGGTAGTACTGGGACTGGTTTTGCCAATAACCCATTCAACGGTGCGCGAACTTCTGTGAATAACTATAGTGTGACTGCCAATTACAAATTCAGTCCTAAGTTTACACTTACCGCTTGGGGCGGCTATACCAATGCCAAGGCCGAAAATACAGCCGTCGCTAGAAGTGATGCAGAGATTTGGAACTGGGCTGTTCAGTTAGGCTTTCCTGATTTAGGTAAGAAAGGAAACTTTGCTGGAATCGTATTTGGTGCGCCACCTTACGTAGCTAGCAATCAATTTGTCAGTGGTGCTAATCGCCGTCGAGACGATGATGTCACCTATCATTTAGAGGCTTTCTATAGATATAAGGTGAATGACAACATTGCTATTACCCCAGGATTGATATCCATCTTTAATCCTGAAGGTAACAGCAGTAACCCAAATATATATGTGGGAGTAGTGCGTACTACCTTTACTTTCTAAACTTATCTGTCGATGCGATCGCTTTTTTAATGATAGAGGCGATCGCACTGTCCAACTCCACCAGTCGAGCAATTAAAAAAACTTTAAGAATTATTTGATTTCCAAGTGTTCTTATCAGCTAACGCTTGTGGAAAATTTTCCTTAAGCGCTTCATCTGGCAACGCATAACGGCGCGTCATTCTAGGGCGTGTCATCAATTAGGTAAACTTGAGTAGGTAATGCTTGGGATAAGCCAAATAGAGAAACAATGACTCGACGTTATGCGCTACGAGATGACCAG
>NZ_CAWPNJ010000103.1:0-7694 GCF_963889195.1 Calothrix sp. FACHB-168 | reverse complement strand
TCTATCTTTGATAGAAACTCACTCTTTGCGGCTTGTAGTTAGCCCTGTAAGGTGCAAACCTTATCAAGCTAGAAATATTTGATTATATTTTTAGTAACTATTACACAACCAATCTGAGTTTAATTCTCTAACGACGGGAGAAATTCAACTTCAGCGATCGCGAGGGGTATAGATAGTTGTAATCTGGTAAATTCTGTGGTTTCTAACTCAGTGCTAGGAGGAACAATTTCTAATTTTCCTCCCATCGCTTCTAATAGTGTTTGATTGAGTAACAGCTTCATCCCTGGTGACAAATTCGGCTGATTTTTTTGCATCAACACAGATTTGTCTTCTGTATCAATAAACTCTATCGATTTAATAAAATCTATAGATTCACTTCCCGGTAGCGCGTGAACTGGGACATCTAACCAAATGTATGCAATATTACCCGCAGTTGCAGTAGTCAGAGAAATACTTCCTTCTTCCATCTGCGCGATCGCTGTATCTATTAAAGTTACCAATATTTGCCGCAACCAACGCGGATCGGCTAAAACATAAGTTTCTGAATCGGGTGGGGAAATTTGCAAGGGATAATTGCGATTCGCCGCCAGCATGTGAGTTAATTTATCAACCTCTTGCAAAACTTCAGCTAATGACAGAGGTTGAATATCTAACTTATTAGTGCCATGCTCTACCCTGGCAACATTGAGAATTTCATCAATCAGCTTGAGTAATTTTAAGGCTCGTTCGTGAGCTTGCGCCACAAATTCCCGTTCTTCTTCGGGATTTTCACACAAATCCGTCAAAATTAACTGATGTAAACCAATTAAACCATTTAAAGGCGATCGCAGTTCATGGGTAGTTCGCGCTAAAAAACCCGCTTTAAATTGGCTCATCTCCTTAGCCATTGCATATGCTAGCTGAGTTTCTTGTAAGCTTTGGCGCAATTGTGTTAAAGATTCCGGCGCTATTTCTGGTTTCTGGGTAGTCTCAATTACACTATCATCCACAGACTTTGATTCTGTAGTTGCTACTAAAGATGAGCTAGTTATACCCTTGCTAGAACGTCCCCAGAACCAACGAAAACTCACCCCTAAAGCTAGTCCTAATCCTAAATATACCCAGTTACTCCAATTCATAGTATTCGGCAATTATATAATTAGATTCTTTGACCAAAAATCTTCAAAATTAAGTTCCTAATTCTTAGCCTCAGACCTAGATATTGACAATACAGCAATTTTATTATTCCCTAATGCGTTATCTAAACTCCAGTTTCTCAACGCGATAGCAGATTCCGACTGAAAAAAGCAGGGGAGCAGGCTTCCGCCGTGAGCGTCAGCCGAACGGGAGCAAGGGCAATACTGCTCGGTTAAGGAAAATTGTAGGTTGGGTTGAGGCTCTGCGAAACCCAACAGAGCTACCCAAATGTTGGGTTACCCTGCGGGAAGCCCCTTCGTGTCTACGTTCCTCAACCCAACCTACCGCGATTCATCACACAACGAATCGCACCCCTTGCCTAAATGTATAATTTATTTTGCACCACTACTTATTTAACTTGATATTGCCTTGGCGTAAAATTTGCCAATTATTTCCTGTCCATTTAGCCACAGTTGAAGGTACACCCCCTGTAGATGTATCTTGAGAAACTTCTGCAACGTTCAAAGTCAAAGCTTGGGAGAATTGAGCCTCAATTTCTGCCATAGTTTGTAAAGGTGGCTGACCAGAAAGATTGGCGCTAGTGGTAGCTAAAGGGCCTGTTTGAGATAGAATGCGTTGAGCGATCGCGCTATCTGGTACTCTAATGCCAATTGTCGTTGGATCGGTAGGATTCATCACCTTTGGCACTAAATCGGAAGCGGGTAAAACTAAAGTTAATCCACCCGGCCAATATTTATTTGTAATTTCCTGCCAGATTTTATACTCATCTGTTTGACCTTGTACATAAGGCCATAAATCTTCAGCTTTCGCACCCATTAAAATCAACGGTTTATCCTGACTGCGTTGTTTAGCCGCAAAAATTAATTCTGCTTTTTCTGGTAAAGATGCCAGTGCTGGTACAGTATCCGTAGGAAAACTCACCAATAACCCAGCGCGTGCGCCATCTATTAGTTCTGCGAAGGAAACTTGCGTCATATTGCTAGTATTGGGTAGAGCTTGGTGTTAATTTTTCTAAAAATACATCAATCAATTTAAAATTCAAAATAAATTATGCCAAATTGTAGGGGCGGCATACGTATCAACTTAACGCGAAACCCCTATACCGCAAGGAACTGAAGTTCCTTGCTAATAGTCAAAGTCATCTCAAGATGACTAAATATCCTCAAAATCTTAAGTCTACTTCAGTAGGGGCGGGTTCACAGATATGCTCCAATAATTCACGACTATCTCGCTTAACCCGCCCCTACTTGGGTTATTAGCTGATAAGCTTACAGTGAGGCTATTTCTAGCTTAAGCCAGTATGGTGCGTTGTCGTAAAGCGCAACGCACCGTTTATCAGGCTGCTCCAATTTTGCGCTTTCTCAAGGATGCTTCTTTTTCTTTAAATAAAGCTAATAATTCCTTTCGCTTTTCTGGAATTTCTGAAGAATCTTGTATAGAAGTAGTAAATAAATCTTGAGGCATTTTAGTTAATTCAATAGCGAAGTTTAAAGCATCTTGAAAATTTTTAGCACAAAATGTTAAGTAACCAGTTTCAACAGAATAGCCGCCTTTTTTAGTTCCCAAAACAGAATTGTTTTTAAATAAATCTATAATAAAATCCAATCCTTGAGAATTTAAAGAGTGCGATTGATTAAAACTCTCTACAGGATCTAATTCAATTAAAAATTTATATTCTTTAAAGCCAGTAGGATAACCACAATAGATATCAATGTGAACACAATTATCTAACTTTCTTACGCTTTTACTATGTAATATCCAACCTTCAACATTAGAATATTTACTAAAAACTCTGATTTTAGAGTGATATTCATTAGGAATAACAAAACTATTAATCATATAAAAATTCTCCTGAGTATGTAATTTATTTTTCAAAAAACATAATATTTTAAATCATTATGCTGGAGGCGAAATCATATTAAATTGTTAATGGTGCATCGGTGTGTTGCGCTAAACGACAACACACCCTATATTTACATTTTTACCATAGTTTGAAATATTAGCATTGACTTATTTACGTTTTTTTCCCGCAGAATTAGCAACTCTGGACTCAATGGTAAATTCTGGGATTTCTGCCAATTCTACATCACTTAAACTATACTGCTCGCATACCAGACTCAAGCGATAACCGGGGGTTTGCACAGCGTTAACAGAATGGGTTAAATCGCCTTGAAAATAGAGTAAAGTATTTATCTGTGGCTTAATCTGCCCAAGCTGACGTTTTTGCGATCGCAATACCAATTCTCCCCCTTGCATATTCTCTGGTACGCGCACGTAAAGCACGCTGACAAATAATGGCGGCTCAATGGTTTTACAATAGGAACGCAAAGAGCGATCGATATGCGGATCGACACGAGAACCTTCCTTCAGCAACAAAGGATTGAGGTAAAAAGCGTTACAGTTCTCCTTCAGCGCCAAATCCATATAAGGCTTAAAGTAGGGAAATTTTTGTTCTACCTTGGCTATATGTGATTTTTGAAACACTACAGAAAATCCCTTCGTCCCCACAAAATCGCGGTTGAGATTGTTAACCGCAAAATAAGGACAAGCGTGGATTTCTCCCCATAAGTCGTTAAGGTAATTGTTGGGGAAAGCATTGAGTTGTAGTTGATAGTGTTTCACTGTGACGCGAATAACTCTGTTGAATCGGGAAGAACAATGACCAAGAAATCAATTATGCCATTGCTGTGTATGCAGGGAAAGCATTCGTAGTCAGGACTTTATTCTTCACCAAACACCTCGCGCCGTGGAGAGCTACCGGGCTTTAGACATGGGGGTAAGGCGCAGGCGATTTTAATCGCTGTCAAAAACCTTGTGTTTTATGAGATGATACATATATGTCGAAATGGGCAAAGGCACTGTGTAACCCCACAGAAACGGCTTCGCCAGTAGACGTAAAGGCTGTCGCGTAGGCTTGTTAGGGTAGAAACACACTGCTTGCTGAATGGCAAAACAATGTGTTTTTGGGGCGTGGGGATGAGTACATCCTCTGTTTAATCGTAACCGCGCCTAGAGGTTCGGGCAATAGTGTTTCGGAACCTGTACAGGAACCAAACCGCTATATCTCAGGGCTACTAAAAGCCCCCGCATTTATGCGTGGGGAATGCGTT
The DNA here is from genome assembly GCF_963889195.1 of Calothrix sp. FACHB-168. Classification (NCBI taxonomy): domain Bacteria; kingdom Bacillati; phylum Cyanobacteriota; class Cyanophyceae; order Nostocales; family Calotrichaceae; genus Calothrix; species Calothrix sp. FACHB-168. Next base: position 3,447 of record NZ_CAWPNJ010000103.1, on the reverse strand, counting down.
ACTACATCGCCTAAATTCATAATTTCTCTCGCATACCCGAAATAACGCCCACAGGCTGGAAGCCTGGGGCTATCATCACAAAGCCCACCTTTGTGGGCTGAATCTTTAGCCCACAAAGGTGGGCTTTGTACGATTAGCCGCACCCTTCTAGGGTGACGGCGGGATTTCGGGATAAGGGAGGGATCTTACCCCTGATTCAACAGCAGAATCCTCAAGGGTGGGGCTAGACAAACAGAACCTACCTGCGCAATGCAATGGCTCCCCTCAATTTAAATTTTTGAATTGTAAATTAAGTTTGTGAATTGTATTTTAACTTTTGCGACTATTATTTTAGCTTTTGCGATTCGCAAACTAACTTTCTGACTCAGAAACTAACAATTACGATTCACAAACTAAGTTTCTGACTCGCAAACTAACACTTACGATTCGCAAACTAAGTTTCTGACTCGCAAACTAAGTTTCTGACTCGCAAACTAACTTTCTGAATCGTATTTCAACTTCACGGATTATATAAGGACTAAAAAAAGAAAATAACCACAAAAATAGCTATATTTATTTTGTTTAATCTTGGATACGCTCTCAGATTGCTGTTATCGTTCATTAGCTTTAAACATCGTCCATTTTGAAAACTGGAGTAGTGCGGGCAGCGTTCGACTGAGCGCTCACGCCGAAGTCTTGCCCGCTAAGAAGCGCAGGGAGCAAGATGCTCCCACTACTTTTAAAACTATGGTTCTCAAAATAAATGTGGTTTAAGGGACTTCCAAATAAAAAAATATTCCAATCATTAACTTACCAAACCCGCAACTCGTAGGGGCGGGGTTACCCCGCCCCTACAATTTGGCATAATTTATTTTTTGGAGTTTCCTAATACTCAATTTTAAGGTGTGGCGTTTAACGCAAAATCTGCTCAATCATCCGATTTGCTTGAGAAGCGTAACCACCACCAAATAAATTGAAGTGATTCAGGATGTGATACAGGTTATAAAGCGCCTTTCTTTGCTCGTAACCGGCATCTAAAGGAAAAACTTCGTGATAACCTTGATAAAATGCGGCGGGGAAACCACCAAATAATTCTGTCATAGCGATATCCACTTCGCGATCGCCAAAATAAGTCGCCGGATCAAATATCACCGGTTCCCCAGACACCGTACACCCCGCATTCCCACCCCATAAATCGCCATGTACTAAAGAAGGTTCTACCTGACGATTCCCTAATAATTCCGGGATAGCTGCTAATAACTTCTCTTCCTTAGGAAAACTCCCCCCGCGTCGCCTAGCTAACTGAAATTGATAACCTAAGCGATGTTTTGCATAAAATTCTACCCAATCTGCCGTCCAATTATTAATTTGGGGCGTGGAACCAATAGTATTGTTAATTTTCCAACCAAAACCTTGACTGCTAGTCGCTTTATGCATTTTTGCTAGCTTTCGCCCCATTTCTTCCCAAGGATTACTGTTACGGTTACCGAGCGGAGTCGAGGTACCCCCCATCTCTAGCCATTCCAACACAATGTAGCCAGAATTTCCAGATGTACCCCAGCACAAAGGTTGAGGAACGCGAATACTAGCGGTATTCAGCATTTCCTCTAAACCCAGCGCCTCAGCTTCAAACATCGCCACCTGGGAAGCTTGATTGAGTTTGACAAAATAGGTACGTTCATTATCAGAGACAGCATAGCCTTGGTTAATGCACCCACCACTCACCGAGCGCCTTTGCTGACTCTGAAACTTTTCTCCCGTCACCCGGCTAATATGGGCATCAATTTCTGTCCACATTGTGTTTATCATTTGCTTTGCTAGAGACGCGATAAATCGCGTCTGTACAAGAGTCATTTGCCAGAGACGCGATGAATCGCGTCTGTACAATTATCCCCCTTCCATGCCCAATGCCCAATGCCCAATGCCCAATGCCCTATTCTGGTTTAATCACAACTACACCATAAGCATCGGGAGAAAGATATTTTTGAGCGGCTTGCATTAAGTCGCTGGCTTCTTGGGCTTGGATATTGGCAGGGTAGTTGAAGGCTGGTTCTAAATCTCCCAGCATGGACTGATAATAACCATACAACCCAGCGCGATCGCTTGGGGTTTCATTACCAAAAATAAATCTGTTGGCGACTCTGCGGCGTACTCGCGCTATTTCTGAGGATTTTACCAATTCTGTTTGTAACATGCGGACGTGTTGCGCGATCGCTTCTTCTACTGCGGCAACATTTTCCACTGGGCATTTAGCAGAAATATAAAATGTTCCTTGTAGCTGATTGCTCATATTGCTCACAGCAATCGAAGAAACTAAATTTCTTTCTTCCCGCAAATCATGTACCAGTCTGGATGTACGCCCATGTCCTAAAATTCCTGCTAAAACATCCAGGGCGTAAGTTTCTTCAATATATTTCAACCCCGGAACTCGCCACACTATCACCAGTCGCGCTTGTTGAAGACTTTCATCCACAAATTCTTGGCGCACAACTTCTGTAAACGCTGGTTCGGGATGGATTACCGATTCTACCCACAATTCCTGATTTTTGCTGGGAATCGTTTCATTAATACCTTGAGCCACAATATCAATTAATTCTTCCGTCGGTAAATTCCCCACAGCCACAGCCGCAATTGATGGGGGTTGATACAAACTCCCGTGAAAATCGCGCATTTGCTGGGGTTTAAGTTGAGAAATCACCGATTCTGGCCCCAATACCGGACGACGATAAGGTAAGCGTTCAAAAGCCATTTCCATCGCCCGCCGAAAAGTCCGCCGTTGGGGACTGTCTTCGGAACGGCGAATTTCTTCCAATACTACCAAGCGTTCCCGCTCAAAAGCATCATCCTCAATGCTGGGATTAAACACCACATCCATTTGTAGCGGCGCAAGTTCGGCAAAATCTTTAGGAGCAGTAGTTATATAGTAATGAGTATAATCTTGGCTAGTAGCGGCATTAGTTACCGCACCTCTTTCTTCAATGCGACGTTCAAATTCGCCACTAGCTAGGCGTTTTGTGCCCTTAAAAATCATATGCTCTAAAAAATGAGCCATGCCGTTAATAGTATCCGATTCTACCGCCGAGCCTACGTTAATCCACAAGCTGAGGTTTACAGCATCAATCGGCATTTGCTCCGCGACTATGGTTAAGCCGTTCGGTAACTGGTGCAGTTTTGGAGCATTGAGACGAGGAAATTTTATCAGGGTTGAGGTCATTGGTAGTAGTGAGTGGTGAGGTGAAAAACGGCCTTACTTCTTTAATCTTATCTATGACTGGTAAGTACTAGTGGGAAAATGGGTATGGGGCATTGGGCATTGGGCATTGGGCATGGGAAAAAGAATTTGGTTGTAAAGTTTTTTCGTGATTGACTAGCTTGAAAAATAGCTTAGGGCGGAGGTAGGCAGCAAGATATGTTGCTGTAGTTGGAAAAATTCGCTCTTCAGCAAGTAATTAACATCACTAGTAGTTG
>NZ_CAWPNJ010000102.1:0-9634 GCF_963889195.1 Calothrix sp. FACHB-168 | reverse complement strand
GTTGAGGGTTTACTGATTTCTCTAATTGTCCGATACCTCTTTGTAGACAATACTTGTTTCTTAACGCATTATTTTATCATTCTGTCAATGCGTAAGTCCTATTATTATTTATTAGTGATAAGTATTTTTTATACTAATTTTTGTTAATAGAATTTATTCCATGTCATTTACAACTTGTAAGAAATGACTCAGCAATTGTTGTCCTTATATGTGATTAGGGACTTCCAAGAAATAAATTATCCAATCTTGTGGGGTGGGCATCTTGCCATTGGTGTCAAGTTAAAGCTTCAGCCCAGATGTCCAGCGACCTGGCGGCGTTGCGTCGGTGTCGCTGACGAACAGCTTTGACAAGACCCATAGAACGTTGATGCTCAACTAGCCAAGGAATCAGTTGTAGTTGTGAATTGTGCGTAGGCGAAGCCCGCCGCAGGCATCGCGCACGATGGAAAAAATACAAACTGCGGAACACCATTTCCACAGAAATTCGATCTATTGGCTGCTGTAGAGCGATGCCAAAGGCAAGCCGCTTCGCGTCTACGCAACATCAGCGCACAAATCATTGAGAACAGCATAGAAAATCCAAGTAGCATAAACTTGCATCTGCACACCATTAGTGCCGCCAACCCAGAGATAAGATAAACCTAACAACCGTTTTGTCAGTAAAAATGCATCTTCGATTTTCCAACGACGGCGATACAACTGACAAACCGACCTGCTTATTCTTGGCTGCCAGACGCTCTATTACTTGTTCAAACAGCTTGATAAACAACTGAGCTGGTAAACTCTCTAGGCGTTGAGATAGTGCTTGCCGACTCACCTGCATTGCCTCAACCCACATCAACCCTTCCACTTCCAGGCAGCGTAGCACATCTGTTAAATGCTGTACTTGTCTATACACTAGACTCAATACTATTGCTGCCATCACGGGTAGAGTCAGTACGCGATGCCTTCGGCGGGCTACGCCTACGCGCAAGCTACGTTCTTTATCTTTAACATCTTTGAGATTGGCAAATGTCCCTGGAGTTAATAGCTCAATCAACCGTGATTCTATCTCCTCACTTGTTGGAGCAGGAGAAGTTACCCGATGTCGAAAGTCTGGATTTCCTTGCTTCTTCCTTGGCTTGCTCATAGCTATTCTCAACTCCCTTGTGTTGAGTTTAACCATTGAGTTTTACCCACTTGACAAGACTCTATTTTTCTTAACTTGACACCAATGACAAGATGTCCACCCCACAAGAAAATTATATTGCAACATTTTAGCTGTGTCAGTCCAATATTTTAGACTGCGATTCATCAATATATTGTAGGGGCAAGGCATTGCCTTGCCCCTACAATATTTCGGTTTTTTTAATTGGTATTAGTATATATAGCATCAACATAGCAACCCTAAATTATTTGTTACAAACTCTCACTTTTTTCTCTTATCCTTGGCGTACTTGGCGTACTTGGCGGTTCATTAAAAAATATTTTCATAACTTAGATAGGATTGCTATACCTAGGGTAGATAATACCTGCCAATTTTTTGTAAGCATTGCTACAATTCACTAAAAAATTAAAATTAACAGCATAAAATCATCAATACAACTATGACAGCTTGTCTTTTGACATCTAATATAAATAACCCGAAAAATAAAATTTAGTGACTATTTTTACCGGGTGTGAGTGAAGTGAACAAGAATATTTTTCTGCTATCAGTTGTTGTGCAAACTTTACTGATAGCGGCTCCTGGCTGGGGTGCTGATGTTGATATCAAGCAAGAATCTACCGATAAATCACTGCAAATAATTTCTAATATTCCCGATTTAAATGATATTAAGCTACCCTCTACAAATGCCGAATTATTAACACCGAAATCGCTGAATAATCAAATTAGTCAAGATACACAAACCCCACAAGAACCAACAACAGAACCAAGTTCTCCTGATGCTCCAGCCGATGATGCAGATATCACCATTGAAGCAATTGGAGAACAAGATACTCTACCGCAATCCACACCAACTTATGTAGTTGACCAAGAAGAAATTAAAAAACAAGGTGCAAATAGTCTGGCTGATGTATTAAAAAGAATGCCAGGGTTTGCCATTAATGATGCTGGTCATGGTGCAGATATTCATACAGGTACATATTACCGAGGTGCTTCTATTAATCAATCTGTATTTTTGATTAATGGCAGACCAATTAATACTAATATCAACACCTATCATGGGGGAACAGATTTAAATAGTATTCCTGTAGAGGCGATTGACCGAGTAGAACTATATAGCGGTGCAGCTTCTGCTTTATATGGTTCCTCAGCCTTTGGCGGAGTTGTAAATATCATCACCAAAGAAGGTTATAGTCAGCCAAAATTATCCAGTAGTATCGAATTTGGTTCCTTAAGCCAAAATAATCAACAATTTAGTTATGGTGGGGCTGCGGGTGCTTTAAAGTATAACTTTAGCTTTGAAAGATACTTTACAGATAACCGTTATCGCGTTCCTGTTGGTGCAGCTAACCGCGATGCGCAAGGATTTTTCTTTAATGCAGATACAGCAACTAGTACTTATTTTGGCAATATTGCTGTCGATTTAGATCCTAAGAATTCGTTGACTTTTGATATTACGAAATTAAGTAGCCGTCGTGGTTTAATTTATTTTGGTTTTCCTCTACAACGAGATAGATTAGACCATGATGGATTAAATGCTGGTTTATCTTGGAAAACTCGCTTAGGTAGTGGCGATAATTCTACCTTAACAACTACATTTGGTTATAACCAAGATTACTTTAGCACCTATGGCCCGACAGTTTTTCAAGGTAGGGAATTTTATCGGACTGGTGTGTTAGATACTCAACAATTATCAGCCAGAGTAGATCATGAATGGAAATTTAGCCAGAATAATCAATTACGTTGGGGTTTAGATTTAAAAAACACTGATTTATATGGTGATACGTTAAGTACTAGCCCAAATAGAATTGCCAATAACGAAACAGAAAATCGCAGCATTTTTACTACAGCATTATTTGCCGTTAACACCTTTAAATTTAACGAAGATTTTCAGATTGATTTAGGGCTAAGACAAAATTTTGACGGACAATTTGGCAATTATCTCAATCCTAGCGTTGGTTTACGTTATGCGATCGCACCGACAATTGCCGTCCGTGGTAGTTGGGCTGGCGGACAACGTAACCCTGGTTTAGACCAGTTATATGTATATGATACAGTTCATGGTTGGGAACCCAATGCCGATTTAAAACCAGAAACCGGCTCCTCTTGGACTGCGGGAATAGATATCAATTTTTCTCAAAATCTCACCGGACAGTTTACCTACTTCGGAAGTAGTTTAGATAATCGCCTGGGAGTAGTCGCCGGTAAATGGCAAAACATTGGCTTAGTCGATACCAATGGTTTAGAGGCAGCCTTACAGTTAAAATTTACTAATAATTGGTCATCCTTTGTCAATTACACCTATACAGATGCCAAAATCAAAACCGGAAGCGAGCAAGGCTTGCAATTAGGCTTAATTCCTTATTCTGTATTGCAAACAGGAATTGGCTATCAAAACTCAGGCTGGCAAGCTAATTTGTATGTTACCTACAATAGTGGGGCGCGACGGGCACTATTTAACCGAGCTGGTGACAGTCCTACAGATTTTGCACCATCATTCCTCAATTTAGACTTTAGCGGTCGCATTCCCATCACCAGAACTTTGGGATTGAGAGTTTACTTAGAAAATTTACTAGGCGAACAATACGAACGAGTAAACCGAATTTACAGTCCTGGCTTTACCTTCCGCGTAGGCTTAAGTTCGGATTTATAGGGGCATTGGGCATTGGGCATTGGGCATTGGGCATTGGGCATTGGGCATTGGGCATTGGGCATTGGGCATTGGGCATGGGGAGTAGTAGACTGTCAGGGTTGAAATGAGGGACAGTAGTGTGAGCGTCTCGCTCACGCGGGCAAGACTTCGGCGTGAGCGCTCAGTCGAACGCTGCCCGCACTACCAAAAACCCCTCAAAACAAAATTGACAGACTAGTAGTTACTAATACTCTATAGGGTAGAGATGTGCGATATCTACGCTGCTCGGCGTCTACGCATTGTATCTACCAATCCATCAATTAAAATAATGACAAATGACCAATGACTAATGACAATTGTACAGACGCGATTCATCGCGTCTCTAACAAATGACCAATGACAAATGAGAGCCAAAATCGAAAATGAAGTACTAATCATCAACCACGAAGACTTACCTGAGTTTAAAAAGGGCGGTTCCGTGGTGAGAAATTCCTATTTCTGGGCTTTACGCTCAATCGCTGGGAAATATGGGCGTTATCGTGATTGGGAATACGAACCCGAAGTCTGGCTAGCTTTAGGGCGAATGCTGTTATCTTTTGCAGAGTCTGGGTATTTAGGTTATCGAGAAACTCTATTAGAATTTCCTCAATCTCAAGAGCAAATTCCGCCTCTACTCCGAGATGTCGCCACATGGGAATGATCGGTTTGTTTTTTAATAATTAGTATTACTAAATCTGTACCTTGACCTACAGGTTTAGTAATAAAAAAGGTTAAGGGACTTCCAAGAAATAAATTATCCAATTTTGTGGGGTGGGCAGCGTTCGACTGAGCGCTCACGCCGAAGTCTTACCCGCCTTTGACTATGGGCGGGCGAGACGCCCACCCCACAATAAATAGTTGTATATTTTTTTATTTGGAAGTCCCTAAACAAATGAGGATAAATATCTTCAGAAATACTCACTCCTGTATTTACAGCATATTTCAGGTAAATGAGGTACGCGCTTCGGGGCATGGCAGTGCCAGTGCCCCTACAATAAACGATCATCTGTACTTTATTTATGGGGATTATCTTTTTTATTTCTACTTTTACTTTTTACTTCTTAAAACATCCTCACTCGCAAGTCGCGTGAGGATTTTTAACTAGTTAAAACTGTAGAGGGAATTAACAATTGATCCTTGATTTGTCCAATTCCCAAAAAGTGATTTTCTGGCTCATAAACTCGAACTATACCAGTTATATCTAGGTTTACGGGAATTCGCTGACCTTGACACCACTTTTTTGCAGATAATGCGGGTAAAATTACTGTAGGTAGATGTAGTAAAGCAGTATCAGGGGCGATCGCTTGAAAGGTTCCTGTTTGCAGTTGAGTTTCTAAATCGCTCAAAGTTAAACTATTGGCTAACTCAAAACCACTGCTAGCAGTGCGTATTAAGACGGCGAGAGTACCACCAGTTTGTAAAGCTGCGCCTAAATCACGAGCGATCGCTCTAATATATGTACCACTACCACAGGCGATCGCAATATCTAATTCCGGAAATTCCCCTTCTCGCCAAGCCAATATTTCTATCCCAAACACTTCTACAGTCCTCACGGGAACTTCTACCTGTAAGCCGCGCCGTGCTAAATCATAGAGGCGTTGACCATCAACTTGAATAGCGCTGTAACTTGGCGGAATCTGTTGAATTTCCCCGATAAATTGCGGTAATAAAGCTTTTATCTCTGCTAAATCTAAGCCCGGACAAGGTGTAGAGGTAATTATTTCGCCTTGTAAATCGTCAGTTGTCGTCTGCACGCCAAACCTAATTGTAGCTTGATAAGCTTTATTACCTGGCAAATATTGCAATAATCTCGTGGCTGTACCAAAAGCGATGGGTAATACTCCCGTAGCAGCTGGATCTAAAGTTCCCGCATGTCCCACACGTTTGAGGCGCAGGAGTTTTCGCACCCGCGCCACACAATCATGAGAAGTCCAATCAAATGGTTTGTTTAAGTTTAAAAAACCTTGCACAATAAATTAAAAATTTGAGGATAAGTAGGTCGGCGTAATTAAATATAACTGGCAAGGGCTGTGATTTGTCATTTGTCATTGGTCATTTGTCATTGGTCATTGGTAAGGGAGATTTATACCAACTTATTTATACCAATTCTCTGTGAAGCTGCGCCTTAAAGCTGCAAGGCTGGAAACCTGGGGCTATATAAACAAAGCCTGCCTAAGCAGGCTAGATTATAAGCATCTTCATTTTTTATTAAGCAAAAATTACTAAAAACCTGACAGCAGATTTCCAGTTTGTGAGGTACAGATAATCGTTGATTGTAGGGGCACTGGCACTGCCATGCCCCGAAGCGCGTACCTAATTTACCTGAAATATGCTGTAATTTAGAGACTATTTATAATAATCAAAATAAGTATATTACAACACGTAAATATGTTTTAAATTATTACCAATGACAAATGACAAATGACAAATGACAAATGACAAATGACAAATGACCAATAACAGATACGTCTGTCAGGGTGAATTTACCACCCTTGACGACAATCTGTAATCAGTAATCATGGAAGAAATTGGAATAAAGATGAGATTTACGAACAAAATCTTCTCTATAAACAGATTTTGCCGAGATTCGCTAGAAAATCACCACATGCAGTAGTGTAACCCCCACATCCAACATCCAAAACCCAAATTTAACTATGGAGTTGGGGGATTTTTTGAAAGCTAACTTTGCAACTCTGGTTTCGGTGTCTACAGCTTGTGCTAATTCTGTTGTAGTGAGAGACTGCACAAAACTGACACTAAGAGGTTGACTGGAGATAGCTTGAGCGTAGGCGGCGTTGAGGTAGGGAGAGTATTGTGATGTACCAGCAACGTAGGTTTGAAAGAAAGGTAAACTCAAAGCATTAATGTAGCGACGCGCAACCGCCGGATTATCGCCAATTACCGGAGAAATATCGCCAAATAATTCGTTTCCCCTGTTCCCATTCCCAATGGTGGAAAAGTGGGTTCCACCGACAAGCATCACTAGATATTTAGATGAATTAGCAAACCAGGAGAAAGGTAAAATTTGCTCAAATAAGGCTGGTGCAACGGTATCATCACTGCTACCAACCAGCATTACAGGAGTTTGAATTTGGCTCAAACCTACTTTACCAAAAATCGAACTAGTGATCGGGTTAATTGCGATCGCCGCTTTGACTCTCTCATCTCGTAAATTAATTTCCGAGACTGACTGTTGATTTAGGGACAATGCACGACATTGGAGCAGTAACGAGATATTCCAAGTATCTTGCAGGATCTCTGGCTGACAATCTTTGCGTAGTTGGGCAAAGTTAATCTCTGCACCAGCTAAAGCTAAAGCCGTGTAACCACCTAAAGATTGACCTAATACTCCCACTTGTTGCAGATTTAACAAACCCCCAAATCGGGAATCTGATCTATTCGCCTTCTCCAGTTCATTGAGGATGTATTTTACATCTAATGGCCTGTCGATAAATTCAGCTGCTACTGTGCTGCTATTAGCCGTATCATTGCCGGAATGATTGGGGACAACTACAGCAAATCCATAGGAAGCTAAATGATTGGCGAGATAGCGAAAATTGCTGCTATCCGTACCCAAACCGTGAGAAATCACAATTACAGGTGCAGCACTTTCGACATGGGGAACATATAAATCAGTTAACAATTCCCTCCGCCGTGACAAGTCGGAGTAATTTAGGGTGTATTGCTGCACGCTAAATTGTCCTTGTTGTCGTAAATCTGGTAATTGTGAGAAATTTACTGGTTCTTGGGTAGTCGCTTCAAGATAGGACTTTCTGCTAACTTCCGCGATCGCGCGACTGGTTTCACCAATGAGTTGCTCTAATTCTCCAGCTATCCCCATGCTGTGGACTAAATCGATATTAATGCTGCTGGTGGGATACTTTCGTAACAAATTTAGGAGTGTGAGTCCTCCCGGTTCCCCAACAGCAGAAATAAACGCCGATCGCAAAGTTTGATATTCCAGTTGCGGTTGAGGCGATCGCGATTTAATCGCGGTTGCTAACCGTTGGAGAAGAAATTCTCCTTGTGGCGTATAGAGAAATTGAGACACCACAACCGGATTCACCTTCACCGGCGTTAATAAAATTCGCCGTAATTCTTGGAATTGTTTTGCAGGTAGATACTGTTGATAGATAGTTAACTTGTCATCGATTACACCAGTTTGGGCATAGTTTTCCAAAGACGCGATGGGAATCGCTAATTTTATGGCTGAAAAAGAGCCATAAACTTGTTCTGCTGCCAATACAGAATGACTCATTCCAAATATTGACAGCACTATTGATAGAACCAGCAATAGCAAAATTTTTACCAGGGTGCTGGCCCAATTACCAAACAAACTAATCATCGCTCAACTGTTTCGGTGATGTTGTTGCACGAGGCGTTGGCTTTGGTAGTTATTTAGACACCCTGGTAAGGTTATTTAATATTAATCGCCTCAAGATTATGTATTTTTTATGAGTTTGAATCTCTTTGTTACAATGCCAACAATTAAATGTAACAAGGCCTTACTGATACACAAAATATCAATTTAGCAAGAGATTCACTCAAGTGGCTGACGCTTACTGTGAAATCATAACAAAGAAAAAAATACCTTGCCTCAGTATTTCTAATGTAGCTTTGAATTAATGATTCATCTATTACAATTAATAGCTAGTAAAAACTCTGAAAAAATCGCGATTAATCAGTTTTTCCTAAAGCAATTGTTGCCGCACCAGTAACAACTAAAACCGCGCCTGTAATTCCTAATAATGTAAACTTTTCTGGTAGCATTAGCCCAGGCGCAAAAGCTGAGACAGCCCAGACTGCAATTAAAGTCACAATCGGCGTTATTGTTAATACGGCACTCACCCTTGATGCTTCCCAATGTGCCAAGGATTCCGCAAAAGCACCATAGGCAATGAGAGTATTTAAACCACAAAAAAGTAATGTATAGAAATGCAAATTACTCAATGTTAAAACGGCTTGCGCTTTACAAAAAGGTGTGAATAAAAAAGCACATCCACCGTAGACAATGAGCATAATTTGTGCAGAAGATAGCGATTGTAATAACTGTTTCTGTGCCAAAGCATAAACCGCCCATGCAGCAGCACCTAAGACAATTAAGCCACTACCGTAAAGATATTTGTTGTGAGATGTAATTAAATTGGTAAGTTGCTCGTGGAAAAACAAAACATAACCAATCGTGAATATACTTACTCCCAGCCATTGATAAATCTGATAACGTTCTTTAAAAATTACTAATCCGCCTAAACTCAAAAAAATTGAAGAGAATTGAATAATTACTTGCGCATTTGCAGGTGAGGTGAGTGCTAAACCTTGCAAAAACAAAAAATAATTCAGCGCTAAAAAAATTGTTGCGATCGCTAATAATAGCCCAGAAGCAGAACGCAGTTGTGCTAAAGTTGGTAACTTTCCCTGGAACCCTAAATACATAGCCAGCAAACTGAACGCCACCAAAAACCGAAACCAAATTACTGTATAGACATCAAGTGCTTGGAGTGCGACAGTAAGTGCGATCGGTAGAATTCCCCACAAAAACACTGTTAACAGTGATAAAGCTAGCCCTAACTGCCAGCGACCAGAACTTTGATGCATAGTTAAGCTAAAGATAAAATTATAGGTTTTATCGAAAATTTGGGTTTAAAACCTCCCCCTTCCAGGGGGACTTTACATGAGTAGGGATTCGTTTTACCATAGAAGCTATAGTTTGGTAAGCAAAATGTTGAAAGCCTACAAATACAGAATCTATCCGACTGGTGAGCAGGTAGTATTGCTTGCAAAGTCGTTTGGATGTGTACGTTGGTTTTACAATTTTGCGC
>NZ_CAWPNJ010000101.1:0-9926 GCF_963889195.1 Calothrix sp. FACHB-168 | reverse complement strand
ACCTACGTCGTTGCTCATCAGATAACATATTAGACACTTATAACAATAGAGTTTTTCATGAAATTGCATTACCTATAACAAAGCTGCGCCATTGGAATTGGCCGTAGATACCTATCATCTTTTCAAGTCGGCAGATATAGAAGCATTATTAGCTTGTAAACACTGCTCTTCGGAGTTCTGCCACAACTTGGCTCATCTTCACCCCCCTTCGGGCGCAAGCTGCATAGAATTTTTTCTTGAGGTCATCCGCGATACTAATGTGCATTTGAGGGCTGTTTTTGTCTCTTTTTAACGATTCTATAGTTAATTTCGCTTAAACAAAAGTAGAAATGTACAAAAGATATGAGATGAATTTGAGCGACGGAGTTCCTGCGGCGATTCCCATTCCCAACCTTGGGAATCAAGATTGGGTTTATTTGCATTAATGACTATCTGGCGGTACTGAGCCATCGAAAATGCCAGCAGGTCGCTTCTGACAATTCTGGTAACCCATGCTATCACTGTAGTTAAAGAAATTCGTCTAAAACTTAAACTACGATGCCATTCTTAGCCAAACGCAGAATTGACGGACATAACTATTACGAAATCGTCAAGAGCATCCGCGTAGGGGGAAAGCCCAGGCATGAAACCTTACACTACCTTGGCAACTACCAAGCTGCGCTGACAAAACTCCAATCCCTGCGGGGCTTTTGTGAGAGTGAGAAACAACGGCTACTGTTGCGTCTCGCCAAACTGGAAGGCAGATTAGACGCTCTTGAGATTCCATTGCCGGAAAAGAGTTATCAGTGCATAGTTTGCGACCCCCCTTGGTTTTATAGCTTGCGGAGTCAGGATGAAACTCACAGAAATCGGATAACTTACAAACCCATGAAGCTTGAGGAAATTTTAGCTCTCCCACTGCCAGAATTAAGTTCTCGAAGTGGTTGTGTTTTATGGCTTTGGTTCACCAACAACCATGTGGGGGAGGCAGTGCAATGCGTTCAACACTGGGGCTTTGAGATTAAGACTATCCTAACCTGGGAGAAAATCACCAAAGCGGGAAAGCCGCACATCGGTACTGGACATTGGTTACGAAATTGCACCGAACACTGTTTACTGGCTACAAAAGGACAGGTCAAGGCGTTCGCAACCATGAAAACTTTAACCAATGAACCAACCATTCTCCACGCCGCCAGAAGGGAACACAGTCGCAAGCCTGCTGAATTTTATGAATTGGTGGAGAAGCTTTGTGCGGGGATGACGAAGCTGGAAATGTTTTCACGCCAATCCCGCCCCGCTTGGGATGTGTGGGGAGATGAGGTGCAGAAGTTTGATGACATTAATAACTAACGTCTCTACTCGCTAACAATAATTTCACCTGAAGCCACTGATACTGTAAAAATCCCTCGCACCTTATTTGAACGTTTGAGGGATATAGCTGTTTATGCCGATTAATTGGATAAATTTACGGCAGTCTTATCTCTTCAAAGTTTGTGATCGCACCCAAGCAGGGGAATTTCTGCTAAGACAATAACTCTTATTACATCGTCCCTCTCTTTTCATCCTCTTATTTTGGAGTTTTTGAATTCACTTCCCACTTTCCTTCTTTATTAGTGATAAAGCGCCCGTTTTGAGAACTATAAGATTCTAATTTTCCCAGTACCTCTCCACTGGGAATTGCAACAACTCGAAGTATATCCATAACCGTACAAAAGGCAAATGTTCTGGAATAATTAACCGGAGATATTTTTATGCTTTCTTCCACCTCCGTTTCTTGGGATGTTTCAAAAGAAGTTGTCTTAGAGTACCCTAGCTTGGCATTAATTTCAGAGGAAAATTTTCCCGATTCACTCGATTTCTTAATGCCTATCTCTACAGCAAAGCTTTCTGTTTCGATTTTTTTGCTTCCTTCCTTCCTTGTTATCTTAAAAGAATTCTCAAAACCTGGATTCATTTGTGTAGTCTTCATTTCTAATTTCTGCGACCTGATTAGCATTCTATCTAGACCAATCTGTGCCCTCGATACTTCATATTCTCTATTAGGATGTTCAAGCATTGTTGTTTGTATTCCTTGACTGACATCCAATTCAAGGTCTGGTTTATCAGACATCTTTTGTAGATAGTATGTATATATAAAAGCACCTTCAGCTCCTTTATTCAAATCCACATCAATCTTCTTGTAAGGAACCTGATTATGATCGCGTGGTATTTGTTGATTGTTTTTTTTGGTAGCTTGAAAGATAATATCTGTAATTGGATTTCCGTTACCTTTCTTGTAAGCCAGATATATAAACTTACCACCTGCGCGTTTATTCAGGTCTACATCTATTTTGTTATAATCACTTCCACTTGAAGGTTCGGCATCCTCACCTTCAAGAAATTTTAATCCTGTAATTGGAATGCCATTCGATCTTTGATAACATAAATATATAAATAAACCTCCAGCGCCTCTGTTCAAATCTACTGGCACTTTTATATATCCAGGTGGGGGCAAAATAGAATCACTATGGCCCGTAATTACTTTTAGGTTTGTAATTGGTAGTGTCATAATTCTCAAACTCCTTGGTCAAATTGTAAAAAGCTTACTCGTTTTTAATGCAGCCACACTTCACTCTTCCCTCTAAAACCAGAAGCGTGATTCTAATATGTCCCTTAGAAATCAAAACCCGTTACTTGTGTTTGGGTGAACGAGCTCAGCCCACAGATTATCTGGCGTTGCTGAATTGAACATGATTTTGCAATCACAATTCACACAGTAAGCGTGAATCGTCATCTGCCCTGACATAATTCATAGCTGCAATCAGCAACGCCAGATAATCTTAGATATCGCTGAGGACTTCCAGCGTAAAGAGGCAAGTGAAAGGGAGAATTGACAACCAAAATCTTCGTTAATCAACTCATAATGGTGGTGGCAAAATACCATTTATGTTACTGCTTCAAGGGCATTTTACTCTCTCAAAACAGCTATGTTCTTAACGCTATAATAGTTCATAGGGACTTCCAAAGAATAAATTCTCCATTTTTTTTTATCTTTGGGCATTTTTGATTAATTATGAACGTTTATGTTCTGTTTTCCTAACGAAGCGTCTTGAAGATTTTTAACTAGACTTTTGAAGATTTCTAAAAAATTAAAATAAGCTTAATAAGTAATCTACAAACAATACAGCACTTCTGTATTACCTAACACAAAATTAACAAGTATTAATCATGCTTGTTCTAGAATTTCAAGATTATTTGAAGTAGCTCGTAAGTCTCATAAAAACAATGTATTTAACGCAGCATATGTTCGATATCAAATCTTTCTCTGTATAGTCATCTTGAGTAATTTCGGATAATGATGCTCCCATTGCAAATGTGTCCATCGCAGTTGTCGTTGAGATTATCGATTCCCAACCTTGGGAATGGGAATCTATGTAAGAGCGCCCGGAGTTGCGATCGCCCCCCATACTACGCAGCCAATCCTCCCAGCATAGTTTGATTGTAGATTCAGTAATAATCTGCTAAAAAGATATTAGGCTAGTAGCAATCTACACCCCCAAGCTCCCAGGAGAACAACTGACAAAATGTTAGTATCGCCAAACTTTGGATTTCTAGAAATCCATGATCCGCAACTGGTGCGAACTGAGCCAGGATTAAATGCAACCAGCCTGCAATCATCCGTTTCGACCAGGATTATTTGCAAATAAGCTCAACAATTTACTAGGACTTGGTTTTCAGGATTGATAGGGGTTTGTCAAAAAACTCAGGTCAGAATTTGATAGATTGACTTTGAATTATTTACCGAGTTTTTTTACTGAAAAACCAACGGGTTAATGTTCTCTAAGCCTTATCAGTAAAGCAGTAAAAAAAACGGAGGTTTTTTTTACTTTTATAGTTGCAGATAATCCTGGCTCAAACCGATGATTGCAGGTTGGTTGCAAATAATCCTGGCTCAGTTGCATTTAATTCTGGCTGAAGCACAATTATAGTTGCAGATAATCCTGGTTTGTAAATGTCTTGATTGCAGGTTTGAGCGATTAGTATTGCAGGTCGCTACAAATAAGGGTGAGGCGAAACATACGTTGAAAAGGGCGGTGTTTTTTAATCGTCTGGGTGAGGTGCGCGATCGCTCTTATGAAGACCAATTTTATCGGGCTAGTGGTTTGAATTTGGTGGTTGCGGCAATAGTTTTATGGAATACGGTGTACATAGAAAAAGCTGTTGATTATTTGAAACAACAGGGTGTCAATATCCCTGAAGAACATTTGCAACATTTATCACCTTTGGGTTGGGAGCATATCAATCTGACGGGTGATTATGTCTGGAATTTGAAGCAGGCGACCAGTTTTGACCAGTTGCGCCCTTTGCGAGTGAAGGTAAATAAGTATCGCTCAAATGCTTGATGGATAGGGGTTTCAGCCTTAGCGTACAATTTTCCCGTTTTGGCACGGTGACCCCTTATATAGCTAGAAACTAGGTGTATAACTAATAAAACTGGTAATATTATGGACAAATTTCTTAGTTAAGGAAAGAGAAATTATGTCAGTAGTACGGGTAATTGGTGGTGACATCTCTGAAGGAGATTGGCAATTAACTAATATTTTGAATAATTATCAATTAAATTTAAATTCACAAAATATAAATCTAAACAATAATGTTGCCAATGTCGATGTTTTAGATGATGAGAAAGTCAAAAAACTTGCTGGTACTGCTGGATGGGCGTTTATTGCAGGAATTGCTGGGGGTTTACTTACAGGGGGACTAGGTGCTTTAGCTGGGTTGATTGGTGGTGCTTTAGCTGGTGGTAATCAGCGAAAGCTTTGTTTAGCCGTTGAATTTAAAGATGGGAGAAAATTTTTATGTCTAACCGATACTAAAACCTATCGTGAACTAGTTTCACTAACTTATAAAAAAGAGGCTATTTCCTTAGAAGGTGATATGTCCTCTCTAACATCTAAAGAGTTTCAAGTTTTTATAAGCAAAAAATGCCATCTTCCTGGAGGTATACAAAAAGAGATTTTTTCTCCTGAACAGCTCTCCAAATGTTTAGTAAATTTCTTAATAAATGGTGAATATCTTATAGACGCAACTGGTGTTAGATATAAAGGAGAAAATAGCTTTCTTGTGCTTTCTAATAAGCGTATTATTTGCTTTATATCTGAAAAAAAACTTCACTTAGATTTAAGCAGTATAAATCAGGTAATAGCCTCTAAAAATGGGATTATATTTTTCTCACAAGAGTTTAATTTAAGGCTGTACTTTGCTGATCAACAACTAGGAAGAATTTTTACTAATTCAATATCAAAAACTAGTCTTATAGTTGAGAATATAGATACTATACCTACTGATGAGCATGAGAAAACCTTGGAAAAGCAAGGATTAGTAATTTTACTAATTGCCATAGTAGTAGTGATTGCTTTTATTGTTAAGTCTTGTTCTTAAATAAATAACTTTCAATCAAAAGTTTCCTTGCGCCACATTCAGCAATTTAAAGCACTGTACCAGTTGTGTTATGACTCCTACATCTGCAAGCCTTAATAATTCGATTGTGAGCTAACACAAAAATAGACATCTGGCAGCTAAAAATATATGCCAATGTTCGTAAAGTCTGGCACAGTTGGAGTAAATACGATTATGCTGTAAAGCTACCCTATTACTGGACAGCCTATGACAATAGGGGGATAACCATTTGGATATCTTCTAATAAATTTTTCGTAATTAGTTTTATATGGTTCAGTTTCTTCAACTTTATCGAGCCATTCTTTAGTTCCTTCAATGATATCTATACAAAATTCCTTAACATCAATTAATAAATAAGTTCCAGATTCTGATGTTTGTGTACAATCATGTCCTTTGAAGTTGCAAGTATCTGGTTCAACAAACAATATTTTTTTATATGAAGAACGTTGGCTTTCACTACTACCTTCATGAAGTAAAGAGCAACGGAAATAATAGCAATCTTCTCCTGTTAATTGAGAAAGCTTAAGAGGTAAGCTTAAATTAAATTTTTTATTAATACGTTTTGATGTTTGATGGCGTACATAGGTGTTAAACCATCTTGTATATCTGACTCCAACTTCTTCTTTAACAGTAGATTCTAGTTTAGCTGCAATATCTGGAACTGTTAGTGCAGTTATTAGTGATAAATAATAAAATTTGTGATTTAGTGATTCCTCAATTTGATTTAATAACTCCCTCATACTTCTACCTAAAGTTGTTGTAAAAAGTTACTAAAAGACTTTATGATGTTCTAAATATTTCTACAACATATTATTTATAATTTTTTCAAATACCTTCAATAGAAAGAATAAAAAAATCATTCTTAGCCAATACATCGCAATAAAGCTATGCCACCGAAGCTCTCAAATAGCTTAATCTATGAGGCTTTGACAAACAAAAGTAAGAAATTAATTACTAGAGTTTCTTAATTTGGAGTTGGGGGTAAATATAGCGAAGATACCTGTCACTATACCCAAAAATTATCAGGGTCTGTGTCGGTGGGAGGATAATCTTGGCGTATAACCTTCCCACCCCGCCATCAAGTTAATAGATTTAGGATTTTTTTTACTGCAACTCTTACTGCATTTTTTACGGCATTTTTTGCAGTAAATTGGCTGTCTCTTGAATCAAAGCCCGGAGCAGCTTGGCTTTGGTCATCCCAGTATAATCAGCAAGTTGGTTCAACTGCTCGTAAGTTTCGGGTTCTAAGTCCAAGGTAATTCGGGTGGTTTCTGTCTTGGATTGGTGCTTTAATTTATCCAGTAAATTCTGCTTATCATCTATTTTCTGCGTTCGTTTTTTGGATGGCTTTGAAGAAGATTGTTCCTTGGAATTAGAATTAGATTTAGATTTAGATTTTGTTTTTTCTGGTTCTGGTGTTAGGTCATCAAACGAGAATTGTGACACCAATTCCGTCAAAGCATTTCGAGGTTTCTTAGTCATTTCGCCAACCTCAAAATCTCGTTGAATAACTTTTGATAATCAGCAGCACCATCCTGTGTCCCTCTCATTCCCCACAAAGTTGTTCTTTGGAGAAAAGCATCGGCGATCGCTTGGCGCTGATAAATTATCTGCTTGAATGCAGTTACCCCCTCAAGCTGACCTAGCAATTCCTGAGCTTCTTTGAGTAACTTAGTATTTCTAATGCCGCGATTGATGAATATCCCTGCTTTGGGTAAACCGTTCCTCGCTTTTTGAATCTGCCGCACCATTTTCACGGCGGCGGCCGCGGACACTAAATCGAGTCCTGATGGAGTTACCGGAATTACTGCAATTTTTGCAGTAAGTAATGTGCATCTGGTTGCCTCACCTAGATTCCCAGCATTGTCCACAACCACGTAATCTACATCTTCCTCTAGCTGGGGAATTTCTTCTGCTAAAGTGTCGGGGTCGGTGATGCGGTGGATGGGAATTTTTAGTTCCAAAGAATCCAACCATGTAGAGGTGCTTCCCTGCCCGTCCGCGTCCACTACTGAAACTTTTTTCTTCTTTACCGCAGAGAGCCAGTAGATAAAATGGGCGGCGGTGCTGGATTTTCCAACGCCTCCCTTTAGGTTCGTAAAACTAATAACCGTCATATTTTACTGCAAAAATTTACTGCATTAACTATACTCCCAAAAGCAATGCAGTAGGAAAATGCAGTAATTTTTTGCAGTATTACTCTGGTGGATAAGAGCGCCATTCCCAACCTTGGGAATGATTTATCGGCTGCGCCTTAGCCCAGTTAAACCTGTGGAACATTTCAATCCCCGCTAAGGGTTATCTTGCCCAACGCCTTATCTGAGGCTAATTTACCCACCGAGCCGCTGACCATCTGGCAGAATGATGTGTCCGCCGCCTGGAGGGATAGATGTCGGAAATTGAAAATTAACAACTTGAAAACTGGCTCCTGTGAGATCACAATTACTGAAACCAGAGTCACTATCAAAACTGGCTCCATCAAAAATTGCACCTCTGAAATTAGTCTGAATCAAACCAGCCATTATGAAGCTAGCACCTCGCAGAGAAGCTCTGTCAAAATTAGCTCCTTTAATGACACTTTCTTCTCCACCAAGAACAGCCCCATCCAAAATAGCTTCAGTCAAATCAGTATCGATAATTCCAGCACCTTTGAGATTGACTCCTCGCAAGTCTGCTCTACTTAAGTTAGCTCCAGTCAATTTTGCCTCACACAAGGTAGCACCACAAAGTTTTGTATTACTCAAATTAGCTCTATTGAGCTTGGCTCCACACAAATCAGCACCACTCAAGTCAGATCCATTCAGGTCAATTTCTATCAAATTAGCATTATCCAAAAAAATACCTCTGAGTCTGACTTCTGAAAAGTTTCGTTTTCCAGCCCTATAAAGTCTGAGGAGTTCTTCTTTATCCATAAATCAACTCCTGTATTAATCAATACAATTAAAGAGGGAGCAACTTATCATTTTATAAAAACTTTATACCAAAAAATTTGGGAAGCCACGACCTCGCAAGGAAGTTGCTCAACACTGACAGCCCCAAACCTTTACTTTAAGCCAATGTTAGCGTTTACTAAGGCTACCGTTTCTTACTTTGTTTTCTTAGTTAGTTCCTTGTCCATCAGTTTGGAACGATGACCCATATCTCCGGTGGGAATTAACCGCGCCATTCCCAAGCTTGGGAATGGTAGGAATGGTGGCAGAACTCCCATCCCACTCCTGGGGTGATGGTTACTGCAAAAATGCAGTATTTTTTTGCATTATATATCTGGGTGGGGAGCAACCACACCATTCCCAACCTTGGGAAACTTAATGCTTTTTTGCAGTCCACTTTTTTATGAAGAGTAGTCCTGATTACTTCGCCTCCCCAATCAAAGTAAATGCCGCCCAGTTGCTTGGGTTTTGATGCTGTTTCATGGTGACTAACATCGCTTGACGCAATGCCTGTGCTTTATCTGGATTCTTCTGCAACTGACGATAAAATTCCCCCATCAATAACGCCGAAGGACTATCGGGGATTGACCATAATGTAACAATTACACTCGGCGCACCCGCAGAAATTAAGGCGCGAGATAACCCAATTACACCATCGCCTGTGAGTTTACCTTGGGCGGTATCGCAAGCACTTAAAACAACTAATTCAGCGTTGATTTTTAAATCTAAAATTTCATTCGCAGTTAGCAAGCCATCATCCTTACCATCAGGGGCGAGAGCCACTGCACCAGGGACACCCAAACCTTTAAAATCATCAAGTAAGCCGTGGGTTGCTAAATGAATAAATCTCGCTTGGGGTAATTTTTGAATGAAAGCGGCTTTGGTTGCTTCTTTTCCTGTGATGGCTTTGGTATTTAGCAGTTGTGCTATTTCTTTTGCTTCTTTCTCCGCACCTGGTAACGGAGTTAATTGTTGTGGTGTTTCACCAATTTTAGGGGGAACGCTGGGCATGATAGGATTACCCAAAACTAGGGCTTGATTACCGGAAACTTTCTGCCGTTGTTGGCGAGTTAAATCTAATACTTGAATTGCTGGGGCAGTGAGGATAGTGTGTTTTTCAATTAAATATTTACCTTGTTCATCTTGTAACGCGGCGAAGGGAACGAGGAATAAAGATGATTGCGGGATAAATGTGACTCGCTCATCAGGGTTTTTGGGAAGAAGGTCGGCGATGGGATTAATTAGTAGTTGGTGAAGTCGTTGAAAGCGTTGTTTTACTTTGGCGGGATTGGGGTTGTGAGTTACAAAAATACCCCGACCTCTGACACCGATTGACTCGCGGCTTTGGGTGACTAATTCATCTAAAGTTGTATTCTCTTTCTGCCATAAAGGTTTGAGGTCAGCTTTGCGGAAGGTAACTTCACCAGTGGGTTTGATTACCCAAATGTAGAGTTCTGATTCTTTGGTTTCTCCTTTTCCCTGGATTTTGAAGTCATTATAAATAATTGAATATTCAACCAGTATTGTCTTTTGTTGTTTGGCGATTTGTTGCAGTAGGGATAATGTAGGTTTATCAAC
>NZ_CAWPNJ010000100.1:0-11388 GCF_963889195.1 Calothrix sp. FACHB-168 | reverse complement strand
CAAAAACGTATTCGACAAAATAGACGACGCGGTAGGCGGATCAACATCTTCGGTATTTGGGAGCCGAAATCTAGTTTTAATTACGCTTTGATGCTTGGAACATTGAAAGCACCAACCTATGTTCAACTCATGGATTGGCAAGCTCAAATTGCTGCACACCGCTTACTGGAAACTGGACAAATTACTGTAATCATTCATGATAATGCCTCTGTTCACAAAAGTCTTTTGGCTCGTCAGCAGCATCAACGTTGGCAACAGCAAGGGTTGTACATCTTTTTTCTACCTCCCTATAGCCCACAAATGAATCGCATTGAAGAGGCACTGCGTTGGGCGGCTTTGCCGACTTGAAGCAAGTGCCGTGACGAATGGTTGCATCTCAAACGTGATGAGCTTGCCGGCCGAGTTTTTGAGGATGAATATGAATTAGCGGTAAGCGAAGCTATGCCGAAGGCTTATCGCTATTATTGAGGGTATAGAAAATAGAGCTATGCAAGGTCAGTACCAAGTTAAACGTTTTATGTTTAATTAGGTTGACCTACTTATTACTAGCATTATTTTGCGGTGAACTACAACTAGTGACTGTAGCTAGAAAAGATGCAGTTGCTATTACAAAAAACCGACGTTTAATATTCATGCGATCGCCTTTTTTTAACCTTGACAAAATCTCACTTTAATGGATATGTAAATCCCAACACAAATGACAATTGACAAACTCACCATTTCTGAACGGGAACCCAGTTATAATTTTTGTCCTTCACATCTATCTTTTTGGGAATAATCTTTAGCTCATAGAAGGTATCCGCCATTCTTTGTAACCCTGAAAGCACTTCATCGGTTACAGGTAATACACTGCGCTCGCCTCCTCGCTTTTCCACAATTTCCATTGTTGGTTCGTCAATTTTGTAGAGTTTAGAAAGTAATTTTGCAGAATCTTTGTAATTATTTTTTGACCAAGAACCTGCTTTTTCTAATTCTTGTAAAATTATCTTGACAATATCAGGATGGTCGCGCACAAAATCGGGAGCAGCATAATAAAATGAAGGGCTTTCTAAAGGAGCCTTATCGCCAAATACAGCAGAATTATCTGCTAACAAACGAGTGCGCAGTTTTTGTTCGGCTTGCGCTGTGTAAGGGTCCCAAATTAACCATGCATCAATATCACCACGCTCAAAAGCGGGTAAAGCTTCTGCTGGAGTTAAATACAAAGGTTGAATATCAGTAAATTTTAATCCTACCTTCTCTAGGGCACGAACTATAATATAGTGCTGTCCCGAACCTTTAGCAAAAGCAACTTTTTTACCCTTCAAATCCGACAGTGTTTTAATAGGTGAATCTTCTTTCACCAAAATAGCTGAACCTCTGGTACTACCAATTCCAGCAGCTACTCTCACAAATTGTTTATCGCTAGCTTGTGCAAACACGCTTCCTGTTCCACCACCACCACCAAACACAATACTACCGACACCCATACCTTCTAAAAGTGGTGCAGTAGAAGAAAATTCGTTCCATGTCACAGATATACCTTGAGGTTGTAAGCGCTTTTCTAAACTTCCCTGTGCTTTCACAATATTTAAAAGTGCCATCCCTTTTTGATGACCCATTTTTAGCACTGTTAATTGGCTTTTCTGTGGCTCTTGTTTTGCTGCATTAGCAGAATCTGTAGATTTATTTGGGGTACAAGAGGCGAGAGTTAGACTCAATCCAAAACCAATAATAAAAAAGATAATAAAATTCTTGATATTTGGTTTATAAACTGTCTGTAATATTCTCTCGTTTATCCAAGAAAATAATTTATTTGTAAGTTCGCTGAACATAGATACTCCTTAGCATTATGATTGTTTTAATTAAAATATTTTGGTAAAAAGTTGAATATCAAATACAACTTTTATAAAAATATACGTATAATTTTGATAATCGCGGGCGGTGCGTTGCGCTACAAAACACCCTACAAAATGGTTTTTTATTAATTAAATATTTTCAGAAAGCCCCCATAAAATCGGGGGCGACCACAAAGAGAACACGTTTGGAAACACTAACTCTATTTCATCACTCGCTCACACTCACAAGTTGAGGAAGTTTGGCAATAGGAATATCTAGAAAATAAGACAATACTTCCCGTCGCCAAGCATCATATATGACTCCAATTCCTTCAATTTCTGCGCCAGTTGCATCGTGAACAATTTGCCAATGTTTTTGTAAATAAGGATTGCGTCGCCGTTGTCCTTCTTCGTCTAGTTCTAATAACTGGGCGGCTATTTCTGCTTTTTCTGTTGGTGAGGCTTTGTCATATTTACTTTGCCACCAAGCTAAAACTCCAAAACGGTGAACGGCTTCATCAGGTAAAATTGTCTGACTGGCAAATTTAGAAGTTTCTGGATCGACAATTTTTGTAGTACGGCTGTTTAAAATTAACTGGGCAACTATATGCAGTTCATAGTGTAATTCAAAGGCTATGAAACCCAACCAATTACGAATGGGTAAATCGCCCATAAATTCCCAGTGATTTTTTACTTCTTCTACAATCTTTTCTGTAGGGTCTTGTCCTGATAATTCCCAAACTCGCTGACGAGTAAATTGGGCGTGTGCGCCATCATCACCAATTTGACGGCTTAAAAATAGGTGCAGTTCTGGGTCGGGTATTTGGTCAATAATTTTGCTACAAACTTGGACAATATATAAATCGTGGGCTGCGCCACCTATACGGAAGCGATAGAATTTCTCGAACTCTTCTTTTGTTGTCAGTTGTCGCGGTTCTTGAATGCGAGTAGTAGGAAAATTTGGGGCGTGTTTAGCAATGATTTTATCGATGGTTTCAATTTCAAACTCAGTTGTCCAAGCTGGGCGAGTTAAAGTTGCACTCATAAAGCCTTCCTTGATTATTGCAGATTATGCTACGAGTTCTCGCGATCGCACTCGTGGCATTACTTCTTCAGCAAAACGTTGCATTTCTGGGGGAAAAGGTTGGAATTGCAGCATGAAAGTATCTACCCCAACTTCCACAAAATCTGTAATTCTCGCGGCTACGGTGTCATAACTACCAACTAACCCCGCCGCAGTCCCGCCATTACTTCCCACTCCTGGATATTTCGCCATATTCTTGAACATGACTACATCTGGTTCTACACCCTTCATCAGTTCGGTTCTGTCGTCTTGTTGGGCGAGTTCTCGCAGGTATTCATATTCCGCTTGAGCTTCTGCATCAGTCGCTCGCGCAATGACAAAAGCTGACATCGCAAACCCCAGGGGATTGGGTTTTTTTCGTTCCCGCTTTCTCACATCAGCAATGGTTTCTCTGATGACATCTAAGGGACGCCCATTCAGAAAGAATACATCTGCTGTTTCCATTGCGAGATTCTTCGCCGCATCCGATTCTCCACCCAGATATACGAGAGGATGAGGTTGGGCGATAGGACGAGGACGCAAGCATAAATCGCTAATTTGAAAATATTCACTGTGATAATTAACTTTTTCCCCACTCCATAAAGCTTTTACTACTTCCATCCACTGTTGTGAATAGCGATAGCGTTCATCATGGGGTAGGAAAGGTATGCCGGATTTTTGCAAGTCTAGCTTAACTACGTAATAACAACGCTTTCAGCCTATTATATCGATATTTCTACTAACTTTCTAGTAATTAACCTGTTTTGGTACTGATGTACTGGTTTTCTAGTTGGTTTTTATGTCTAGTAATTTTCTAATTTGACTGACATTACAAACCGTATGACTCAATAACTGCTTACTAGCAATCAATGAGGTTGTAGCTAAAATTGTTGCACAAACTTGTTTCACAGTTTCATAGCCATTAACAGATAAGCATTGTGAGCATTTTAGTAATGATGCCCCTAGCAATTAGTTATCTGTTAATAGCTATGGCGGGTATATTCTAATTACCTGCTGTATAGCCATATAAAGCTTATGTCTGGATTTGTTAAACAAATTTGTGTAACAAATTTCTATATAAGCTAAACATCGCCACTATGGACAGTTAAATCAAATATCTTGATTTTGTTACATAATCAAGTTAATGTATTTAGAAGGTACATTACAACGTTGAATCAATGAATAAATACCTAGTGGAGTTAAAGCACTCTACCAGTGGTGAGATGCTGCTTGTCCAGTTGGAAGCTGACTCACTAGAGAACGCTGGCGACAATGCATTGAAAGCTAATCCAGATTATGAACTAGTCAAGGTTAAGCATACTCATGGCGGGAAACGCACTGGCGCTGGTAGAACTAATAAGTGGGGTGACGGAGTAAAGACTCAGGTTTACAGATTACCGCCTACTATTGGCGAACAAGCTGAAGATATAGTCAGTGAACTGGAGATGATTAAATCTATCCTTGATAGCTATCAATCAAAAGTAGATGAGTCAAAAGCTAAGTCAGCTAGTGGTCAGCCTTCGGAGCGTTATAAACACGTTGGTCAACTGATAGATGACTTGCGACAAGCCATGAAAGTAACTAGTGAGAAACTAGTGTAAGTCGTGATTTTAGTGTTATCTGGATTTGTGACACAAATTTGTGACACAAATATCTATAACAGAGATACAGCTAAAGGCTAACGATTTTTATATAGCTAAATAGTTATATTGAAGACATTTAAACCAACAAATAATAACCTCATCTTATGTTGCTAGATGGGGTTATTTAATGCTTACAGTTGGATTAATTCTATACTCATTCTTATCAGATAAATTATCTGATAATTAGCAATACAAGCTTGATTTATTT
Source organism: Calothrix sp. FACHB-168 (assembly GCF_963889195.1). Classification (NCBI taxonomy): domain Bacteria; kingdom Bacillati; phylum Cyanobacteriota; class Cyanophyceae; order Nostocales; family Calotrichaceae; genus Calothrix; species Calothrix sp. FACHB-168. The sequence continues at coordinate 6,657 of NZ_CAWPNJ010000100.1, read as the reverse complement.
AATTTGTTCTATCATCTTTTTAACCGAACCATTGCAGTTACAACAAATATTAGTTACCCCAGGTTTTGCCCAAGAGTTAAAACCACATTCAGGACAGGTATATTTTGCTTTCACTCCACTTTTAGACTCCTGACCTAACTGAGAGCTAACATTTCTAGGCTTTGCTAAATCCTCAACATCTATAGTTTGAATTACTTGCATAAACTTACCGTTAAGCTCAGTTGATTGTTCGCTAGATTCACCAGATTTAATAATAAAGCCTATACTTGCTGCTTTTTCTACATACTCTTTATTGTGATAATGTCTTAGCGTTTTCTGGCTTCCAAAATCATGTTGCCATTTATGAATCATTTGATGAACAAGCACTGACAACCATATTTCTTTCGACTCATTCAAAAGATTTTCATTAACTAATATTTGGTCGTCATGATTTATGTTGTTTTTTTCATCCCATTTACTATGAAGATAAATGCCGTTACCTTTTGTATATCCAACACCTACATAAATTTGATTAGATAACTGACCATCAAAAAGGCTGTTGTTTAGATCACGGTAAATTCCTGTTAGTTGTATTGATTGTTCTATGCTTTTCATGACTTTCACGAATGTACCTTCGACAAAATTTTAATCGAATGTACCTTCGATGTCTACGATGTTATGTCTAAGCCAAAATCAACAATTAGCCTTGCTAAATAAGACTTGTAGCCTATTAACTACTAAGTTCATTACTTCTATCGAAGGTACGTTCGATAATCCATAAATAAACAGAGAGCCTTTATTCAGGCTCCCCTTGAGCAATTCTGTAAGGTACATTCCATATCTATGATACTGGAACTACCACTATAAACCAGCGTTATTCTGAGTAATATTGCTTAATTTTGATTTAATCTGTGTTAAATAATTTTTTATTGCTTTATTAAGCCTTATTTGCTCTTAATTGGCATTTTTATGAATATTTCTACTTGAGAAACTGTACTGTACTGTACTACACACAGTTAATACAGTTTGTGGGTGAGTTTATGGTAAAAACTACCATTATTATTTAGTGACTCTCCAGTTGCTAAAAGTTTAACTGTTGTCGTCTAAGCCCGGAATGACTAAACCTTTACGCTGGAAACGTCTACAACGGTCTAGCTAGCCTTCTGATGGCTTGTTTCTGTCTAGTTTCTCTTGTATTGCATCCCTACAGAACTGAGCAGGGTCATCTTGTGCTTTAACTGCTTCCTTCATTGACTCAGTGCATCGAAAGCTGATGGATGTTGTCATAGGCTCCTCACCCTTTGGTTGTGCTGGTTCAAAATTCTGAGGGTTCCCTTTGGGGTTAGGCATTGTTAAGAAAAGTAAATACAGCTTGATTCTAATGTGTACAAGGGAATACGCTTTTAAATTGGTAGGTAATGTGTCTGGAAAACTTCTTACCTACCAAATCCACCAATAGAAAATGGACAGTACCATTTTATGTTTACAAGGGAAGAATTAGAAGGCTTGAGCGTCAGGAAGTTGAGTAACTTGTGCCGACGCTACCAGATGCAGAATGTAAACTCAACACTTAGTAAAAATAAAATCATCTATTTGATGACATTCTGTCAGACAGCTATCACTCAGTTCAGACAAGGTAAAGGTTTAAAATCACCTGGATTAGCTAGCATTGAAGCCTTAGCCAAGATAATTGAGCAGATGAATACACCTACTGATGAACAGAAGGGACTAGTTAATTTCTCACTTGATGATGACCGCAGATTAGAAGGACAGGATGGAGTAGACCAAGAGAAATTAATCAGACTAGGTACAGCGCATATTTTACTGGAGAAGGCTTATGAGCTTCTGAGTGAGTAGGGAGAGATGATCTAAAAATTTGTGACACAATTTTGTGACACAAATCTAGAAAACAGTTCTAGAGACATAAAAAAAGGGAGTAGAAATACTCCCTTTAAGTTTTTATTAATTCAGTGAATTTAAATGTCTTTTAGCGTGACACTGCGGTTAACATCTAGGTAATGCTCAATAATGACATCAACTGAATTACCACAACTATCAGCTAATAGTTTTAAATCAGCGCCATTATTAGCTTGAATGCTGATAAATGTATGTCTTGTTGAGTATGGTTTGAGATATTGAATTTTACCTTGTTCAGCTAGTTCTTTAACCGCACCGGGATATGTGTATTTTTTCCCGTTCTTGCAATTTGAGTTACATTGCCAACCACTCTTTATACTGCTTCTGTCTAACTGATTTCCTTTTTCAGTTTTGAATACTAAATCGTCAGGATTTTTACCATCACTATACAGTCTCTTAAGCAAGTTTATTAACCTAGTCATTCCCTTCATCTTAAATAATCTATCTACATCAGTTTTTGTTCCCTTGGTAATTCCTGTAGCTGAATCATAAGACTCTTTGAAAATTATCCAACCAGTATCAAACCTAATATGTTTCCACTTCAAAGCATAAACCTCACCATGTCTACAGCCTGTAAGAAATAGGAATTCAATTACATCAGCTAGTTGACTTATTCCCGTTCGATTGTGATTTCTCATGTAATCAATAATCAAATCTCTCTCTTCAATTGTGTATGAACGATAATCCTCAGCCTCAGCTAATTGTTTTGATTTTTTAGGAATTGTGTAATGCTTTTTAACCTCAGAAAAATAATCTTTTGGTAATAATTCTTGCTCAACTGCGCGTTGACACATTTCACTAAGTCTGCCTAGCAATGATCTAATTGTGGCTCTATTTTGCTGTCTAGCTTGACAATCCGCGATTATCTCGTTTGCGGTTTCCGTATCCAATGTTTTATCTAGGTAGGGAGTTAAATAATTAGTGTATTTTCGTTGATAAGTGGTTTCATAGGTTGTTTTCTCAAGTTTCCCTATGCTTAATTTCCACTCTATAAACTCTTCCCACAATTCCCCAAGCTTAGGTAATGGTTTTGCAGTTGGTAACTGAGTAACCGTAGCTAACACTGGTTTGATATCCAGGTACTTGGCTAGTGTTGGGTCAAAGTTCGCGCCGTTCTGATAATCAATATCCTCTTGTATTCTCCTAGCTATTCCCTCAGCCCATTGCCGATTATCTGGTGTATCGTTTCTCCCTAGTCCTTTATAGAATTGCTTCTTGTTATAGAACTGTTGGCTTATTCTGCTTGAGAACTGTAACCGGAGTGTTCCCTTGTCCTCCCTTGGATTGACATCGGGTAATCGCTGGGAAGCCTTGCTGTTAGGTTGTTTAGAGTACATCTAGTAATCCTCTAGTAATTCTATCAAATTTAGATAGTGGATATATCTAGAATACCTGTAAAATCAATTCTCTACCAGATTTTTGCAATTCCGGCATAAACCAGGCGCTAATTAAATTAATAGAAAATCTACCGCCACTAATCGCATCAATATTTAATGCCATTTTTGCCAAAACTACTGGATGAAATAGCAAAGGTTTAATAGCAGCAATAATTTCTATAGATTTAGTGGCTTCTGCTAGGGCGGCTGCGGTTGTCCAAGTCTCTAGCTGGTCTAATTCTTGATTTCTCGGATTGATAATGTGTTCGGCGATGAGAGTGGTGGTAAACCCATAGGCTTCTGCTAGTTGGATGAGTTGTTTAGCTCTGTTGTAGCTAGCATCACGGGGTTCATACGGGTGGTTCATCGCGCCACAATTGCCGTAAACGGGAATCCAAATCCCGTATCGTGGCTGAGGCATATTTCTATACCCTCTTATCTAGAGGCTAATTCTGCTGTAATTTAGGCTGGGCTGGTTTGGGAAACCAAAGTCCGGTTTATTGACCAAATTACCGGAGTATTGGTATATAATAATTTCACAAATGGCTGATAAAAGCAATGGGTAAGGTGAAGAAAGTTTGTAATTCTTCGCGAAATGGGAGGAAGGAGGACAAGGAGGACAAGGGGGAATAATCAATAAAGAAAGGCAGAGAGTGGGAAGGTAGCTTTTGCATATCCCTGAAGCGATAGAGGCAGAGAATAACTAAATTTAGTTATTAACAAAATTAATTGACAAATACAATTTTATTGTTAAATTTTTCGATAATTATTATGCACTTATCTATGGGATATTCCTCTTGTCTGAGCCAAAATAGTAGGATCAAGGCAGCGCCTTGCCCCTACAAACGACTATTTTCATAAAATTCTTGATTTTTATCTTTAAATATGTGAAACTTGCTTTAAAATAGTAAAATACTAAAAACCGACCAAAATACAGTACTTAGATTAAATTACCTAAATTCATATAAAATCTTCAGGCAGCAATGCCAAAAAATCTTTGTAAGCTAAGGATGCTTAGTCATAAGAGTATTTATTAATTAGGGTTGCACTATTAAATTAGTTTATTTATCTTCAATATTTGTTTGGGAAAGTAAAAACATCACAATGATGCCCAATCACTAGATATTTCCAGCCCGTAAGTAAAATCTATCGATTTTTATTCACAGACAATCACTCGCAAATTAGGAGGTTTTTCACATGGGATTGAAAACACACGGAATGCACTTGAAATTATCAGGACTGGGTAAATCTTTTGGCGCAAAACAAGTTCTACAAGATATTGATTTAGACATTCAGCCAGGGGAATTTGTCGCTATTGTTGGTCGTAGTGGTTGCGGGAAGAGTACCATGCTACGCCTAATTGCAGGCTTAGATGCACCGAGTGCAGGGGGTGTGTTTTTGAATGATGAACAATCCCACCAGCAGATAAATCCCACTATCAGGATGATGTTTCAAGATTCGCGACTTCTACCTTGGCAGCGAGTCATTGCTAATGTGGAACTAGGTTTACTGGGTTCTAGTTCTAAGGTGACAGCAAGACAGACAGCCTTACAAGTGTTGCGGGCGGTGGGATTAGAAGACAGGGCTAATGAATGGCCTTCTGTCCTTTCTGGTGGACAACGGCAACGGGTGGCGTTAGCTAGAGCTTTAACTAGTCATCCTTCGCTATTGCTGCTAGATGAACCTCTAGGGGCGCTAGATGCCTTAACCCGCATTGAAATGCAGCAATTATTAGAGAATTTATGGCAAGAACAGCAATTTACGGCATTGCTAATTACCCATGATGTAGAAGAAGCGGTAGTGTTAGCAGACCGAGTGGTGTTGATTGAAGATGGTCAAATTGGTCTAGATGTCAAGATTGATTTTCCCCGTCCTCGCTCTAGGGGAGATGCAGAATTTGCGAAGACGGTGGAGAAGATTTTACAACGAGTGATGACGAAACAAGATAGCGATCGCTCGTCTGATTATGCCCTAGATTCGGAAGCAGCTTAGAACAATTCGTAATTAAGAGGCGCAATGGTGCAACTATTAGTTAAAGAAGAATCTCAAGATTGGATTGGAATAGCATCTTCTGTAGCTGCGGAACTGACAGCTACCGCAGTAGAAAGAGACCAAAAAGCCGGAATTCCCGATATAGAAATTCAACGACTGCGGGAAAGTGGTTTGTTACCTTTAGTCGTACCTCAAGAATATGGTGGTATCGGTGCAACTTGGGTACAAGCTTTTAAGGTGATTCAACAACTGTCAACCGCAGATGGTTCTGTTGGGCAATTGTACGGAAATCATCTAAATTTAACAGCTTTAGCTCATGTTTCTGGCACAGCAGAGCAAAAAGCAAGATATTACCGCGAAACAGCCGCAAAAAATCTCTTTTGGGCAAATGCGATTAATACAAGGGATACTAGGCTGAAAATTACCCCCGAAGGCGAAAATTTCCGGGTTGATGGGGTAAAAAGCTTTGGTACTGGCGTGGCGATCGCAGATTTGCGTGTCTTCTCCGCCCTGCAAGATGGTGTAGAATTGCCCTGGGTGTTTATCATACCTAAAGATAGACCAGGGGTAGTTTCTAACCAAGATTGGGATAACATCGGACAACGGCGCACAGATAGCGACACATTCACCTTTCATGATGTATTGGTAAAAAAAGATGAAATCCTGGGATATCCTCATCCTACTGATAGTGCTTTTGCTACATTTTTGGGAATCATCGCACAATTAACCAAAACCTACATTTATTTAGGGATTGCCGAAGGTGCCCTAGCTGCGGCTAAAGAATACACGAAAACTCAAACTAGAGCTTGGATTACCTCTGGAGTAGACAGCGCTAGCAAAGACCCGTATATTTTGCGGCATTATGGCGAATTTTGGACTCAATTACAAGCCGCCATTGCTTTGAGCGATCGCACCTCAGCGCAAGTACAGCAAGCTTGGGATAAAGGATCTGATTTGACTTTTGAGGAGAGAGGAGAAATTGCGATCGCAGTTTTCTCAGCCAAAGCCCTAGTTACCCGTGTGGGATTGGATATCACCAACGGTATCTTTGAAGTCACCGGTACTAGATCCACGGCTACTAAATACGGCTTTGATCGCTACTGGCGTGACTTGCGTACCTTTACCCTCCACGATCCAGTCGATTACAAACTCAATCACATCGGTAATTGGGTACTAAATCAAGAGTTACCAATTATTACTCAGTATTCTTAATATTTGACTTTGGCTAGAGATATGAAAAACTCCACCCACAAGGGGGTAGAGTTTTTCATTTTGCATGTAGGTACTTTTGCCTGGAGTTTAGACTAAATGGAAGCAAACAGAAAATAACAGCAACAGATTTACTGAACTAAAAAAATACACCATAAACGGGTAGGGGAAGCGCCCCAAAAAA
>NZ_CAWPNJ010000099.1:0-12233 GCF_963889195.1 Calothrix sp. FACHB-168 | reverse complement strand
ATTTACAATTACGAAATTTCCCAGCCTCAATAGTCAGATTTATTACTGCCCCTTGACAATCAAGACAGTCACTACAATGATCCTTAACCGCATACCAAGGTGATTTACAAGCCATTGCCAATGAGAATAAACGGTGCCCAGTAAAAAGGGTGACTGAGGTGATGCCTTACTTGTGGTGATAAATTATCGTTGATGCCTCTTTGCTGACCTATGGTTGCATAGTTCCCAGTAATTAGAGCAATTTGCGCTTGACGCAGAGCCTCTACTTTTGTGGTTTTCCCTTGTGTTATTTTAGTATAAAAAGCATTCATTAATGCTTGCGTACCGCCATCATCCACCGCCCATAAAGAAGCGATCGCAGCTCTAGCACCGGTTTGTTGCATCTGGTAGCCAAAACCGAGAATTTCCCTACCGTCGCCTAACTGCTCTCCTAATCCAGTTTCGCAAGCTGAAAGTACTACTAAATCAACATTCGGCAATCGCCAATTTTGAATATCTCGTAGTGTAGCGCGATCGCCATTACCAAATAAAATAAATGATTCTTCTGGTTGTCCATTGGTAAATGCGGCGTGAGTAGCCAGATGGACGACGGAGTAATCATTCATCTGCAACACAATATCTTGATTAAATTGCTCATCTAAGAGTTTTTTTGTCTGAGGAACAGTTTGCGCTAGATTTTCTACTTCCACACCTGCAAAGGGTAAGCCGGAGAATTCAAACCGCCGAGTTCCTACCTCAAAGTTATAGTTTCCTTTGGTAAAGGCGGCTGCTAAGACATTTAACTGATTCTGCGGTTTGGTGTTGAGGTCAGTTAAGCTCACAGCAGTGATATTATTAATGCTGAAACGCTCGACTAACCATTGTTGTCCATCATACAGGGCAGCTAAGGGAATATAACGTAGTTGTCCGTCTGGGGCATAGATGATGGTTTTAGTTTTAGCTTGAGCTAAATCATTTTCTAGGGGTTTGATTAGCCAATCATAAAGCTGTTTAGCCGGAACTTTCACCCCTGGGGTACGTTTTGGTAACGCCGAACGAAATTCAATGATCGCGCGGTTGAGTTCTGCTTGTTTAACAGCAACGGTGCGGCGCAGTGGTGGTGCATAGGGGGTGACTAAAATCAGTTCTAAGCGATCGCTCAACACCAAAGGATAGATAATTACAGCATCTTGCTGAAGTTTTTTCAAGTTATCCTGTAAGGCGCTGGCGGAGGACTCTAAATTAAAACTCTGTCCTTGGGTGGTTTGCTGAAGTTGCCCGATCCATTCTCGCACTTTGGGGCTTTCGAGGAAAGCGTTAAACTGTTTGGCAATCTCCTGCTGAGTTTTTCTCAAGGCGATGATACGCTGAGTTTGGGCTGGTGTGCGCTTAGTAACTGGAAGGCTTTCGAGTTGGGCGAGTTCTTTACCTAGTGCGATCGCTTTATCAGTTTCCGTCGTCATCCCTTCGCGTATTTGCTGTTCTTGGGAACGTTCAGCAATACCAGTCGCAGTCTTATCACTCCCCCGAACATTGCGGAGATAGTCTTCAATTTCCTGGACTTTGAGTAAATCTAGCACCCGTTGCGCTTCCAAAACTCGGTTTTGTTGCAGCAAGATATCGGCTAGGTGGCGATAATCTTGAGCAATGGTTTGGGTGTAAGACTGCTGTTGTTGTTTGGGAAGTTCCCTGATATTTTTGCGAATCGCTTCTCTAACATTCACGGATTGTTTTAGGAAAATAATTGCTAATTCTGGTTTATTCTGTTTTTCTAGTAAGTAACCGATAGTAGTTAAAGTATGTCCTTCACCTTCTTTATTGCCAATTTCTTGAGCAATCACTAAACTTTGCTGCAAGAAATTTTGAGCTAATTCATATTGCCATTGCTCAAAGTAAACCTTGCCGATAGCGTGGAGAGTTATGCCTTCGGAACGCCTGGAGCCTAGTTGTTGGTAAATAGCTAAGGCTGACTGCAAAAAATCTAACGCTAATTGATATTTTTCTTGTTGCAAGTAAACAATCCCAATACTATAAAATGTCGTTCCTTCTAATAATTTTTGTTCTTTTTTATCATTAACCTTTTTAATAACTTTTAAGGCTTGGCGATGTAAATCCAATGCTAATTCATACTTTCCTTGCCTAGAGTGAATATTCCCTATAGCATTTAACGCTCTAGCTTCCCCCGCAATATCCCCAATCATACCAACATCGATATCTAATTCTGCAGGTCTTCTGGCAGTTTTTAAGGCTTCTTGATAGGATTTTAAAGCTAGTTCGTATTGCCCTAGTACTTCATAAATTCGCGCCATATTGAACTCAACTCCTACCCAATGTCCTAAAACTTCGTAGCGAATTGGTAAGGCTTGTTGATAGTAATCTAAAGCTAATTTATATTCTCCCAAACTGCTGTAAATTATAGCCATTTGGTTGAGAGTTCTCCATACTGTTTCTTGATGACCAAGTTTTTTGGCAATCTCTAAGACTTGGCGTAAATTTTCTAAAGCTTCACGATATTGACCTTGCTGGGAAAGTTGACTACCTTGCTGATAGTAAATTCTCTCCATCAATTTGAGGCTAGATTTTTCTCCATATTTATCCCCTATTTCCTGGTAAATTGACAAAGCTTGCTGGTAGTATTTCAATGCTAGCAGTTCATCTTGTTGAGCATTGTAAATTTCCCCCATTTCATAGAAAGTCTTCGCAATACCTGCTTTATCTTCTAGCTGTTGATAAATCGATAAAGCTGTCTCTAATGTTTTAATAGCTCTAGCATACTTCTCGTCTCTAGACTGCCTTCTACCTTCTTTAAATATTTGATCGGCTTTGAGTTTTTCTCTTGTTTGACCAAAGAAAATCACCCCTCCTTCCGGTTTAAAAGTAGTAATTTGACCAGAATCAAAACGAATTTTTACACTTTCATAATTAACAGAACCACTGAGGGGAGGTTTACTCAGGAGAGTTGCTTTGTTATCAGTCAGTTTCTCAATTTCTTGTTGAATTGCCAACCCTTGCTGATAGGACTCTAAAGCTGCTTGATTTTGTCCTAACTTTTCATAAACTAATCCCATTTGAGTGAGAATTACTGCTTCCCAAGGACGGTTTTTTTGTTGACGAACAATTGCCAAAGCTTGCTGATAAGATTGCAAGGCAAATTGATATTGTTGTTTGAGATATTCTCCTTGGGAAGTGTAACTATTTCCCGCCGCAAACAGAACGACTGCTTCACCCTCCAGCCTATTTATTTGCACAATGGGTTTTTTTGTTTCATCTTTGCCAATTTCGGTAATCAAAATTGCCTTCTTACCAGTGATTTCTTCCTCACTACGGTTGCTAATTTCTTGTTTAAATGCAACTGCTTGCTGGCGATGTTCCTGCGCCGCTTGAGATTGTCCTAGCTTTTCGTAAATTGTGCCAATACTGTTGAGAATTGCTTCTAGATCTGGCCTTGCATAAGCTATTCTAAACCGACGAAAATATTCTTCTTGCCCATACTGACGAATCAGATATTCTTCCGAAAAATAGTATCCTTGATTTTTAGGATCACGAGCGATCGCCAATGCTTGTTGATAAGCTTGTAGGGCAGCTGGATACTGTCCTAAATTTTCGTAAGCCTTGCCAATCTGGGTTAGAAGAATAGGTATTTGAGTAACAATGCGATCGCCGCTATTTTCCTTATTAGCAATTGCCAAAGATTCCTGATAAGCTTGTAAAGCAGCTTGGTGTTGTCCTAGTGCTGCGTAAACTTCCCCCATACTTCTTTTAATTCTCTGTCCCTGCTGATAGTAAGTTCCCTCTATTGTTAATCTCCGCCAGCGCGATTCTTTACTTTCCTGGCTTTCCATCTCTGCGCGGATAATTTTTAAGGCTTCACTGTAGAAATTTAATGCAGCTTGGTATTGTCCTTGCGTTTTGTAAATATCCCCCATATTTGCGAGGGTGTCTTCTTCTTCATTTTCTGTAAAGCCCGCCCATCCAGCCAACCCTGCAATTACCTCTACTTTTTTTTGTCCAAAAGCGGTAAATTTACTAGAGATCAAACCTGTTACCTTATTCTCCTGTATCGTTATCCCTGAGCTATTATTCACAACAGTAGTAATAGGAGTAGTAATCGGCTCTCCTTCTGCTATCCTAATTACACCTTTGGTAATCCCCTCATTCAATTGCATTCCTTCTTGGCTGGAAAAATTAACATCAGTACCATAAGCTACTCGAATAGTATGGGGTATCGGCTGTTTTGCTGCACGTTCATCTACTTCTCGTCTAATTGCCAAGCTTTGCTGGTAACTATCTAATGCTGCGGGTAATTGTCCCACGGTTTCGTAAATTGTCCCCATTTGATTGAGAATTACCCATTCCCAAGGGCGATTCTGTTGTTGGCGAACAATTGCCAAGGCTTGCTGATAAGATTCTAAGGCGGCTTGGTATCGTCGGTTGTCTGCATGAGCTGCGCCATTTCTGTAATGGATGAGTGCTTCTCCATCCAACAGAGTGATTAAAGTCGGTCTTTTTTTTGGCGTGCTGTAAGTAATAAGCGTGCCTACTTTGACAATCTCTGTAGGAAAATTCACACCCATACCGATTTCTTGCCTAATTGCCAAAGCTTGCTCTTGGTACTCCTGCGCTGTTTGAGGGTAGCCCAGGTTACTGTAGATATAGCCCATACTATCGAGGATTTTTTCTTCGAGAAAGCGATCGCCTATCTGTCGCGCTATCGGTAAAGCTTGTTTATAATACTCCAGAGCAGTTTCCGGACGTTTACGCCCTTTATTGTTGTAAACAAACCCCATTCTATAGAGGATTTTAGCTTGCAAAGGGCGATCGCCAATCTCACGGGTAATAGCTAAAGCTTGCTCATACAAATCCAGTGAAATCGGTCTAAATTCCCTTTGCGGATCGAATCCCCAGATGTAGTCTTTGCCCAGATTTAAGATAACAGCTGCTTCCCCAGAGCGATCGCTTACTTCACGCATCTTTGCTAAGGCTTGCTCGTAAAATTTTAAGGCTTCTTCCTCCTTATTTAAAGCTCCGTAACTCATGCCAATACCGTTAAGACTCCAGCCAACGCCCGCACGGTTGCCCACAGAGCCCATAATAGCTAATGCTTGTTGGTAATACTTCAGAACATCTTTATACGATTTGATTTCTTCCGGCTTCTTAATAGCCTGGTAGTACAGCTTTAATTGGATATAACTCAAGTAAGTATTTCCCAATCCAATCAAGGTGAAGGCTTCCCCGGCTCTATCTTTCACCTCACGCCGCATCAATAAAGCTTGCTCATAAAATTTCAGGGCATTTTCATACTTTCCTTGGGTTTCGTAAACTGCGGCGATATCATGCAACGATGCAGCTTCCTCAGCACGGTTACCCAATTCTTGTACAATCGCCAAGGCTTGTTCGTGATACTTCAGCGCAGTTTCAGTCTCACCCTGATGGCGATAAACTTCCCCCAGATGATTGAGCGCTAAAGCTTCCCCTAAACGATGTTTTTGTGTACGGAAAATAGTTAAAGCTGACTGCAAACTGTCTTGAGCTTTTTGATATTGACTCAGCCAGGTGTAAACTTCTCCTAGCTTGTTGAGGGTTTCGGCTACACGAGTATTATCTCCAATTGCCCGATAAATATTTAATGCTTGTTGAAAAGACTGTAATGCATCTGAGAATTGGCTAGTCTCCAGCTGTTTATTCCCTTGATCAAAAAATTTCTCTGCTTTAGCTTTGGAGGGATTTGGGATTTGAGCTAATACTTGGCCATTTACTGCTAATTGGTCTTTTAAAACTTGTTCTTGAGCAACACAAAAGCTTACCAATCCATTACCAATTGTAAAGGTGGTTAAGAAAGTAGCAAGCGTAATTAGCCGAATTCTTGGGGATGGCATCTAAAAACTACCCATTTTTTTGCAGCAGAAATTTATTTTCTGTTAACATTAGCTGGAAATGCCCCTGTTTTAATGTTCTAAAACTTACTTGAGTTTTGAATCAATGTTAGGTTAACATTGCCTTCCAAATTACACTGAGAAAAGTTAAATATAGATACATAATTTTACATAAGTAATTATAGCGATCGCTAAATAATAAAACTTCAGGACTTACGCAACTAGCACAGTATTCCTCTAGCATAAGAGTTGCCACAGAGGCGATTAATCGCATCTGTACAAATATCAAGAGGATCATAGAGCTGGTTTTAGCAGAAGCGGGGATGTGGAAGGTGCAGCTAAGATGTTTGATGTGCCAGAAGATCAGCTGACCTATGAACAATTACATCGTCACTTTCTGCGTACCCGTGAACTGCTTTATGCGCCTGGGACAACTCCTCCTGATGGTCTAGATCCATACTCTAATCATGGCTTTGGCTTGTGGACTTTGCTCATAGAGAAGATATCGGGGAAATCCTATTTGGACTATGTTCGAGAAGACTTTCTCCAGCCGATGAAACTACACAATTCTGTGCAGCCTGAAAGAGCAAATCCAGATTCCTGTGATGCTTGGAATCATCAATACGATGCTAACCAAAAGCTGGAAGTATTTCCTTTTGAGGAACATGGTCTGGGCTTGGCTGCTGGGGGATTTAGAGCCTCGGCTCAGAATCTCCTTCGCTTGACAGCCTTACTCGATAAAAAATACACTACAGCAGAGCTTGATAACATGGGTTGGGGTAAGACATCAAAGGGCAAACTACAACATAACGGGTTGATTGGCGGTGGCACAGCGTTTGTGGCGATGTTCCCCAAGGGCTATATATCTAGTACCAATGTGGATCTGAGCGAAGTTCACGTTGCCGTTGTTACCAATATCCGCACCAGCACTGGTGATTTAAGCGACCTGGCAGACAAAATCGTCCTCGCAGTACCTGTTTCTGATGTACCTGCAACCTTCGATTTGTGGAAACAGCCCAATTCCAACTGTTCCTGCGAATACGTTCGACTTGGGGTAGCCGCAAACCAGTATCAGCAGGTTTTTAACGAAGCCACTAAATCAGGCTATCGCCTCGAATGGATTGATAGTTATACCGATGACGGAAAAGTCCACTTCAATGTGATCTTCCGCACCAACGACCCAGCGATCGCTTGGGTAAGTCATCACAACATGACCGCTACTACCTATCAGCAAAATTCCGACAAGTATCGCGATCAGGGTTTTTCGTTGTCACACGTAGATTCTTACGGAGTCGGTAATGAAATTCGTTATGTGGCTATCTGGATTAAATCCAGTGAGGCCTTTACCTCTTATCATGGCAAGTATGACTTGAACCATAACTTGGTTCTTGGCAACTTTTGGTGATCTTGGCTGTTGTGACTTAAAGCAAAAGTTTGCCACAATGGCAAGCTTATACTTTAAATGGACTCTGGCTTCAATATACTCAAAGGCATCACAGCTGTTGTCATCTAGAAGGCAGTTTGCCAAGAGAACGCCGCACCTCAGTTAAAGTTTCCAGAACTTCCTCATGCCATAAAGCTTCTGGATTAGTCATAACACTCTTGAGATTTTTAACACTAGGAGTGATTCCCTGTGCAACCAGTTCTGGAGCTAGTCGTTCGACTTCACTAATACCCCGCTGAATAGTCTGTTGTTGAAGAAGCTTTTTGTAATCCCAGTAACGAGCAGAAATAGCCCGACATAAATCTGGAGCATAGTAGTAGAGAGTAGCACCACCAACATGATAGCGTCGGGCTACTTCCCTGACAGAAGGTGAAGGATATTCATTTTGATTCAATACACTTGTAAGTAAGGAACGGATTCGCGCCTTGTTTCTTTGTGAGGTAACAGTTGGTTGTCTTTGTCGAGAACTGGGACATAAAGCAACTTGGTTACTACTAGCTTGCGGTAGAGTCTCAGTTTGAAGGAAATCGATAAGAGAGATTTTTAGTTGATAACAGATTTTTAAAAGTTTATCTAGTGTAGGAATTGTTGTACCTGAATACCATTGAGTTATTTCTGATTGGGATAGTTTTATTAACTGCTCGAAAGCCCAAACATCACCATTACTAAATTTATTCACAAAAAAGACTAAAGATTTTTTAATTGTTTCTCTAGGTAATGGAGAATGTAGGTAAGGAGCTTGAGCGATTAAATCGGCTACAGTATTTGCTACCCAAGTATTCCACTGAAATTCATCATTTGTTTCTAGAAAATTGAATTCTCCATCCCTAGCATCTTTACTGCTGCCCAACCAGCCAGAACATTTCAAACAATATCCAGGTCGAGAAGTACGCCAAAGAGGTAGAAATTGAACCTGACAGTGGGGACATTGTGATTGTAAAGGTTGAGAATGATATGGACAAACTTTGACAACATTGAACGCCCATAGCAGGGGTAAGTAAATCTCCTTTCGGTTCTCTAACCACTCCTGTAAGCAAAGAGGACACCAAGCTTGTTTATGTTTAAGCAATCCCAGAACTGGAAAAACTTCAGCCCAAGTCAGCATCGTTAAAAACCGCAAATCAGTGCGTAAAGTAAGTGTTTCTAAAGCCTGAACTAGCTGCAAAGCTCCCAAGCGAATACCATTTAAAGCTCTCACAGACTCTTGACCATAAATTGCAGTGATGCTCTTTCTATTAGGCGAATAATTTGTTTTAATTAATGGACCTACTTCAATTGCCAATAAAGTTCCTGTTGATACGCTATGAGCAACAGCTAAACGAGAAACATAGCTAGTGAGACTTTCTACATAAGGCGTACCTACACCAATTGGTAGCTGATGGAACAAACGGCTGCGTAGTAAAAACTTCGGTGGCTCCAAGTCCCATAATTCATCAGTAGTACTAAGGTTAACTGTCATATTGGTTCATCCCTACTGCATCCCGTTTGGGATTACGTTGACCAACACGACCAATTCTTGTGGATGATTTGTTAATAACTTGATTGTTGCTAACATCCGAGGATTTTAAGCCAACAGATAGACCACCTGACTCAAGTAAACGACGTTCACCCTGCTGTGCTTCTGAGCGAATTTTATGAATACGAGAAGCTCCTATTGCACTCTGTTGAAGATGAGAAATTGTGAGAGTCTTAGCCTCGGAAGCTAACGCCACTCGCAGTGAGCGAGTTAGCCAGTTTTTCAGAATACCCACACAACCAACAGAACCTTCTAAAAGATAGTCATAGTGTTTTTCTAAATTTGGCTCTTTCTCTAAGGGAAGATGACGTTGAAAGGTGTTAATTACTCTCATAAACTCGGCAACATCTTCCGGTTCATCAGAATGATATGGTGAAAGATGAATATCCTCACTGCGTCGTCCTACTTGTCCGTTGAGAGTTGAACAGTTGAGTAATTCATAAGTACCAAATAAAATATGTACTGTACCAGTTAGATTAGCAATTGATTTAATCCAGTTCATTTGTTGCAGCATTTGGTGTCCACCAGATATCATCAACAAATGTTGAGCTTCATCTACTGTGAAGGCTTTTAGCTGACGGTAACGGAACACTTTCTCCATTGCTCTACGCAACGCGGGTGAATCTTTCCCACCAATATGATGAGCATGTTTTAATACTTGAAAATCTGATTCAGTCAAACCATAATTAACTTTGTATTCAACCAATACTTCTTTCAGAGCTTCTAAGGCGCGAGTGTAATAATCTTTGTAGCTGAAATTTCCTCGTTCTGCGGGAATAGCTTCTAGACCAGCAACAGCAATTTGACCGAGATTATTTTGTAAATCAGGTAGAAATTCTTCTAACAGCAGCTTTTCCAAACGCAGC
The DNA here is from genome assembly GCF_963889195.1 of Calothrix sp. FACHB-168. Lineage (NCBI taxonomy): Bacteria > Bacillati > Cyanobacteriota > Cyanophyceae > Nostocales > Calotrichaceae > Calothrix > Calothrix sp. FACHB-168. Next base: position 2,555 of record NZ_CAWPNJ010000099.1, on the reverse strand, counting down.
CGTAATGTTGTTTTACCTACACCAGTTACACCAAAAACTAGGAAGACTAATGTATCTGCTGGCTCCAAAACATTTATTAATAAAGTATCCAGAGCTGTCTTTAGCTTTTTATGAGGAACAGTAATACTCTTAAAATAACTCGTCTTTATCTGGCTTGATTGTAAAAGGAGTTCTTCGGGAAATGGTCGCTCCTGATTCATCTCCACAACTCCTCGTTTTTATAAGGTTCAATATTTTCTAAATGCTCTAAAATAACTGATTCATCTTTGGAAGCATTTAATTTCGCATCAGGTGGCGGCGAATTTTCTTGATTTAATTTGATATCCGGGGGATAGTCTTGACCAACTCGTTCGCCTTCAATCAGGGAATGAACATCTAAACGCGCTAGGTCATGCAGTCGTTGCACTAACAACACTTCTTTGGCTGAAGCTGATTCTAAATAAGCTGCTTTTTCTTTAGCTGAAATCGTAATTACTTGAGATATTTTTTGTCTGGAACGGTGCAATTCTTGGCTCGCTAGCTTGACTTCTCGCTCTGAGCAATTGTGAAATGATTTGTAATAATCAGAAATGCAGCGCACCCATTGTCCTTGGACATATGCATAAGCAGTTCCCATATCAAAAGGGTCGTAACGCACTGGTACATTTGTGCCTTCAACTTCTGGATTGATAAACAAATCATCTACTGCCCAATAATAAAGATAGTTAATTTTTACTCCTCGACTTGGCTGAACTTTTGCTGTTCCTTTGGGTGTTGAAGGCAGAGTAAATATTTTAAAGTTATGGTCGTACAAAATCTTTTTATGAATCCGAGAGCCACTCAAAGCTAGTCCAGCTAAAAAGGCTTGGCGTGGGCTTTGTAAGAGTGCCGGATGTTCCTTAGAATCATAGAATTCATAACTATAAGCACAAAAATATTCATAGAGTTCATCTAATGTCCAAACTGCTTGACCTTTTGGATTATTTGACTTCGTAACGACCCGAACATTTTTAGTAATTTGGGTGTTGCCTTTTAAGTTATAAAAAAACTCAGTATTAGTAGTTCCGAAAATACGTTCAATGACTGAACCAAACCTGGCTTTGGCAGCAGGTCGCTGCTTTTTAGTACATCCAAATGCAGCCAGAAGTGTTTCAAAATAAGTGCTACCAAATTCCGCTCCGCCATCTACCACAATCGTTTCTGGGAAGCGAGAAAAGCGTTGAACACAAATTCGCAATACCATCATGCACGAGCGGTATGATGGTTCATCAAATGTCAGGTAGATAGCAAGGATACGCCTGCTGGTGGCATCAATTAACAATGTAGCCCAAGGTCTGCCCAAAGTCCGACCTGTTCGGGAACAAACTAATTCAATATCTAGTTGTGTATGGTCAATATGACAAATTTCAAAAGGACGGTCACCATGACGAGGTGTGGTAAATTCTAATTCCCAGTAAAAGTTTGATTTTTGATAAGCAGCACGAGAACCGAGCCGTTTTTTGGTCTGTTGGTAGCCAGAACGCTGTTTAATTCTAGAAGAAAAAGCAACATAACTGGGTAGATGTTCAATTCGACCAGCTTTCTCCCATTCTTGACTTAATACTCCATAGACTGCTAGTTTCCCACGCTGTTTAAGAGTCTCATAATGAGATTCGATAATTTCATCAATAAATTCCCACGTCTCGGGTGAGATTTTCGGTAGACGATTACCTTTAGCGGCGTGATTATCTATTAACCCAATGTAGCCCCAAGAATATTTTTGTTCAGCAGCTTGAAATTTGGCTTTCCAATTCCTAATAGTCCGCAAGGGGACGGTTTCATTTTCTCGCTTCTGTCCATGCAGATAAGGTTCAATGATTTGATAGCGGTTATTCGCTGCTGCTAAAGCTTCTGGACTAGCTTTGAGAAAACGCTCTATTGCTTCTGGGTGAATTCCTATTTGTTCAGGAACTTTTAGACCAATAATTTCGCCTCGCTGCACCAATAGATCAAATTCCGGATGTGTTAAATGAATCAGGGAATTAGATGAGCGCAGTACAATTTTACTCTCTCCATTGTGTAGCACTGTTAGCGGTTGACCATCCCAACAAAAAGAAGTTCCAACAGCTACATCAATAATTTGTAGGGAATTAGCCACTGATAAGTTTTGAGTAACGCTCGTTGGGCTATAAGCAAGAGCTATTTCTTGATTGCAAAATATATGTACTTTTTCTGGTTCAGCAAGAGGAGCCGCGCTGAGGTCAATGTACAATTCTTCAGTAGCTAATAAGGCGTTGATATCGTCTGGGCTAATATTTTGGTATTGGAGTAGCTTGAGATAAGTAATTCCGGGTTGAGATGATACTAGACTTTTAATCAAAGTGGCTATTTCGCTTCGGATTTGATATTTTTGTTCGGCATAACTTTTGAGAAACTGACGATTTCTATACTTAATCCAATCAATTTCTGCGTCAGAACGAATCCGGTAGTAACAACCTAGGGCGTGTCATCAAATAGGTATCAATCTAGTTTAGAATCGATAGCCGAGCACGAGTTGAGTCAATCAGGAGGAATGCTATCATGACGCGCCGCTATGC
>NZ_CAWPNJ010000098.1:0-12334 GCF_963889195.1 Calothrix sp. FACHB-168 | reverse complement strand
AGTTTAATGATAGAAGTTATGTTGCTAGTCGAGTAGAATCAAGAGCAGTAGGGAAAGCAGGGGGTGTGGATATTTCCACTCAGTCTTTAGAACTGTTGGGTGGTTCTTTTTTTGATGCAAGTACCTTTGGTGAAGGGGATGCAGGGAGTGTAAAGATTACCACTACTGGTAGTGTTAAGTTTGATGGTAATAGTTCTGCTGGTAGTCAAGTACGCTTAGGAGCAGTAGGGAAAGCAGGGGGTGTGGATATTTCCACTCAGTCTTTAGAACTGTTGGGTCGTTCTTTTCTATCTGCAAGCACCTTTGGTGAAGGGGATGCAGGGAGTGTAAAGATTACCACTACTGGTAGTGTTAAGTTTGATGGTAATAGTTTTGCTGCTAGTCAAGTACGCTTAGGAGCAGTAGGGAAAGCAGGGGGTGTGGATATTTCCACTCAGTCTTTAGAACTGTTAGGTGGTTCTTTTTTTGATGCAAGTACCTTTGGTGAAGGGGATGCAGGCAGTGTCACCATTAATGCTAACACCTTTAAAGCTAGCAACGGTAGTAAACTTGTGAGCCGTACTTCTAGTGAATTCCCAGCAGGTAATATCATCCTCAAGGTAAAAGAAAACATCACCCTCTCCGGCTCAGACACAGGAATATTTGCCAACACAACTGAAGGTTCCACTGGTCAAGGTGGTAGTATTATCATCGATCCCAGAACCTTTATTATCCGAGATGGTGCAACTATCTCTGCCAATAGCCAGGGAGAAGGAATTGGCGGTGATATTGAACTTGCCGCAGGCTTTCTCACCCTGGATAATGGAACTATCTCCGCCCAAACACGCAGCAATACTGGTGGTAATATTACTTTAAATTTGCAAGACTTATTATTACTACGTAATGGGAGCCAAATCACTACCACTGCGGGGAATCAGGAATTTGGTGGTGATGGTGGTAACATCATTATTAATAGTCCCTTCATCGTCGCTGTTCCTAAAGAAAATAGCGATATTACTGCTAATGCCTTTAGTGGATATGGTGGTAATATTAACATATTTACTCAGGGAATATTCGGAATTGAATTCCAAGCAAGACCAACACAACAAAGCGGCATCACCGCCAGTTCTGAATTAGGTATTAGCGGTAATGTTGCTATAAACACACCAGAAGTAGACCCAGCAAAAGGCTTAGTTGAACTACCATCCAATCTAGTTGACCCCTCAGGGCAAATTGATAACTCTTGCAGGCCTGGAAGTACTCAAAGTCACAGTTCCTTTGTTGCTACAGGCCGTGGTGGTTTACCCTCGAGTGCCACTGAACCATTACAAGATACCAGTACCCTAGCACAATGGGTCAAACCTAGAACCACTCCACAAAATTCTGTCAAAGTTGAAACTGAGCCACAAGCACCAACAGCCACGACTAATTCCCCAGTTTCTTCTCCTACCATTGTGGAAGCCTCTGGTTGGGTAGTTGATGCTAATGCTAACATCCACTTAGTAGCCCAAGCTCCACCAGTTAACCCTTCCAGTCCCTGGCAGACATCTGCCTCTTGTCCTGTTCGTTAGAAAATGTGTGAAAAATTAGAACAGGAGAGTGTTAAATGGCGTTAATTAAATTTGGTCAATTCAAGTCAATTGTGCAAAGGCTTATGCTGGCAAAGCGAGTCGTGAAATTTTCAGTATTATATGTACTATTATTTACTGTCACTTTTGTCTTAACTATTACCCCCCTCACCTTTGCTAAACAACCAGACACATATGCAGCAGGTGAAATTCGCAGCCACAACAGCCAATTTTCAACCACCACCCCACAGCAACTTTTGGAACAAGGAGAAGCCCAGTATCAAGCAGGAAACTTAACCCAAGCAGTAACTATTTTACAAAAAGCTAACCTTAGTTATCAGCAACAGAGAGATCCTTTAGGACAAGCCGCAGCCCTGACTAACCTCTGTCTGGTATATCAGCAACTTGGCTCGTGGACAGAAGCCTCTCAAGCTATCAGCACCAGCTTGAATTTACTTGGTTGGGATGGGAAAAAGCAACAATTACAAACCAAGAATCAAAACCCAGAATGGTTGGAAGTATTGGCGCAAACTTTAGATATTCAGGCAGGACTGCAACTGGCACTGGGACAAGCAGATATATCTGTAGAAACTGCCCAACAAGCAGAGAAAATTTGGCAGCAATTAGGTAACAATGCCGGAGTAACCCGCAGTCGCATCAACCAAGCACAAGCTTGGCGAATTGCTGGCTTTTACCGTCGGGCTTTAAAGATTTTGACTTTAAGGGAGCAACAGTTAATCAACGAACCAAATTCATCGGTCAAAGTCGCTGCTTTGCGTTCGCTTGGCAATACTTGGCAACAATTGGGTGAGTTAGAGAAATCTTTGGCAACACTACAACTAAGCTTAGAAATTGCCAAACAACTGCAACTGCCTTCAGAAATTAGCATGACAGAATTTAGCCTTGGTAATACTGTTAGAGTATTAGGTAATACTGAAGGTGCAATTTTCCATTACCAGCAAGCTGCGGCAATTGCATCCCAACCACTCACCAAAGTTCAAGCTCAAATCAATTTGCTGAGTTTGTTGGTTAAGAATAAAAATATCACAGCATATCAAGAATTAATCTTTAAATTAATCCCGACAATTCAATCGCAACTTACTACTTTACCTAATAATCAAGCTAGTATTTATGCGAGTATAAATTTTGCTGATACTATCATCAATATTGGTAATAAAGAAGACGTTGCTCAAATTCTCGCCCACAGTGTAAAACAAGCCAAAGCTATAGACAATAAGCGTGGAGAATCTTATGGGTTGGGAATTTTAGGAAGATTGTATGAGCAGAACAATCAGTGGCAAGAAGCCCAGGATTTGACTCAACAGGCATTATTGATTGCTCAAGGAATTAATGCTTCAGATATTGCTTACCTTTGGCAGTGGCAGTTAGGACGCTTGCTGAAAGTTAAAGGAAATATCCCAGGTGCGATCGCGGCTTATGATGCCGCAGTCTCAACACTCCAGTCTCTGCGCAACGATTTAGTTAATGTCAACGTACAGGTACGGTTCAATTTCCGAGACAGCGTGGAACCCATTTATCGGGAGTCAGTGCAACTATTGTTAGCAGAGCCAGGACAAGGGAAAACAGATTTAGACAAGGTTAGGCGACGCATAGAAGCATTACAAGTAGCAGAATTAGATAATTTTTTCCGGGAAGCTTGCTTAAATAATCAATTTGTGCTGCTTGACGAAGTAGTAGACCGCGATAATCCAGACACAGCTATTTTCTACCCAATTATTTTAGATAAGAAATTAGAGGTGATCCTGAAGCTTCCCAAACAACCATTAATGCACATATCCCCTCAAAAAAACTGTGCTTCTCAAGATACCTGTGAGGATTTAGAGCAAGTAATTACAACAATGCGAGCAGCAATAGTCGAACCTAATACTGAGAGGAGATTTAAACAACAATCTCAAAAACTTTATAATTTGTTAATTAAACCTGTGGAAGCAGATTTGCAAAACAGTGGAGTTAAAACTTTAGTATTTATCCCAGATGGGTCTTTGAGAAATATTCCTATAGCTGCATTGTATGATGGCAAAGAGTATTTAGTCCAGAAATATGCTGTAGCTTTGAGTCCTGGATTGCAACTATTTACTCCCAAACCTCTAGTGCAAGGAAAAATAAATGCCCTAGCAGGAGGATTATCGCAACCACCCAAAAACGAAAATTTTACGCAACTTCCTCATGTGCAGGAAGAACTAGATTTAATGCAAAAGTTGGGCGTAACAAGCAGTATACTTTTGGAGCAAGATTTTACTAAGGACAACTTAGAACAAACAATTAACGTCCAACCTTTTAGAGTAGTTCATCTAGCAACACACGGAAAATTTAGTTCCAAGGCCGAAGAGACTTTTATTCTAACAGCTAATGGACGTATTTATGTTAAAGAATTAGATGAATTGCTGAAAACTAGAGAGCAAAATCGAACAGAGCCAATTGAATTACTTGTTCTTAGTGCTTGCGAAACCGCAGCCGGAGATAACCGTGCTGTATTGGGATTAGCAGGAGTTGCTATTCGAGCAGGAGCGCGGAGTACCTTAGCATCTTTATGGCAAATTGGTGATAACTCCACTGCTTTATTTATAGGTGAATTCTATCGTCAATTAAAAACAGGTGAAGTTACAACAGCAGAGGCTTTGCGTCTTGCTCAATTAAAACTGCTGAATGATTCTGCATACAATCGTCCCATGTACTGGGCACCCTATGTGTTAGTTGGTAATTGGTTGTAGAGAGATACAGCACATTTCATCTGAAGTACACAAGGGCAGGCAAGATGCATTGGTGTAAACTTAAGTTCAAATGCTTACCCAACAGATCGCCCACAGGCTGTAAGCCTGGGGCTAACGTTACAAAGCCCACATAGGTGGGCTAAGAAAATTTAGCCCACCTATGTGGGCTTTGTTCAATTAGCCGCACCCTTGGAGGGTGACGGCGGTTTATTGGGTAAGCGAGGGGTTGGGGATGAGGATAAAACCTTGTCAACCAAAAGGTTTTCGCGTTAAGTTGACACCTATGGGCAAAATTGACATAATTCGTCACCCCTAGAAGCATCAAACTGAAGACAGCAGTTTGCTGATGATTTAATTAGTATCATTACTGCTGGAATTACCATTTTTAGAAAAGTTATTTGCCGGAGATTCTAAGACATCCTCACTATTAGCTTGTTGATTATCGACAAATGGTTGGACACGCTGTTGGATATCAGAAGGTAGTTCGTCAAATTCACAAGTTTTGATAGTTGTAGTTGGTTGCTGTTGAATGCCTGTGGAGCCAATTTTTTCTTTAGCGTTCTTAACTTGTGCGATCGCATTTTTGATGTCAGACTGCATTACTAAACGCTCATTACCTTTTCTTGTAACTGCTTGGGAAGCGGCTAACTTCACGACATTCAAAATATCTCCCCCCGCCAGTCCCTGAGATTCTTGCGCCAGCCATTCTGAGGTAGTATCCTCACTACGAGGAACTTCATCTGGTAATAGATATTGCCACAGTTTTACCAAGCAAGCTTCATCTGGCAGTTCAAATTCGATGTGAGCTAGAATTCGCCGCACAAAAGCTCCATCGTAGTTGCTTGCAAGGTTAGTAGCGAAAATTACCACACCATCAAACTTATCCAACTCTAGCAGCATCACTGAGCGGCTGACATTAACTCCGTGGTCTGCGCTTTGTGTTACATTTGTCAAGCGTTTGCCCAAGATGGAATCCGCCTCATCAAAGAATAGAACAGCATCAGTTTCGTGAGCTTTTGTAAAAGCAGAGGTGATATTCTTTGGTGTTTCACCAACATATTTAGACTCAATCTCAGCGTAATTCACCTTAATAATTTTCTTGCCGAGATAGTTAGCAATTGCTTCTGCACAGAAAGTTTTACCAGTTCCGGGTGGACCATACATATTAATTGCGACTCGGCGACCTTGGGGGTCAATCTTTTTTAGATTCCATTCGTGATATAACACGTCATGATACAAAATGCGGTTGAGTGCAGTCTCGATTCGCTCACGAACAATTTGTGGCACAATAAGGTCATCAAAATTGCGTTTTGGAGCTTCAGGAGAGAACATTTCCAGTCTTGCCAATTCTGGCGTTTCTGGGTTGGAAGCATTGACACTAAAATTTTTTTCAGGTTTCTTATCTTTTAATTTTGTTGATTCTGATTCTGCTGATTCTATCTTCCATCCTGTAGGCATATACCACCTCATTGAATTTGAGAACCGTTATTTCTTTGGGCATAATTTCTGCATTGCAGTTTGTTGGAGAAAGTTGCACATTCGATTTTCTCAACCTCATAATTTTTAGATCGAGGGTCGGTTTATCTTATATTTTTATTGCTAAAGACCGACTCTCTAATTGCCCCGATGACTCATTTACTTATTGATGAGTGCGTTGCCAGATGTACCCATCAATAAGTCAAGATTTGAGCTAATTGATCAAAGCCAGTTCTTTGTCACGCATCTCGGTAATATTTTTTTCAACCGATGAGTTTTGTCGCTTTATGACAGCCTCATATACATCTGGAGGTAAATCATCCCAATTAACTTCTACTTCTGTAGTGATTTGTTTGACGACAGGCTTGTTGTTGTAACCGGAGGCTTCTATCACCCAAGAAGTGACTCGTTGAATCCAGGTTGATGTCGTTTTGCGATTAAGTTCTACAACCTGCTTCAGTAAATACTCTCTAATTTTTTCCCAGGCGTTCTTAACAGCACGACGGACATTGGTCACAACGTTATTAACTTTAAGGAAAGCGTTTTTTAAATAGGGAGCAATAGTCGGAAGGTGCTTATCAAACCAGGGAAATAAGTTTTTCTCACCCCAATTGAGAATTTGATGCCAGAAAGTTACAGTAGCTGTAGCACCTAGTCCCAGACCAATTGCAGTTAGCAGATAAATTGTGATTGGTTCCATGATTTAAGCTTCCAGTTGATAAAGTTTGAAGGTAAGAGCTTTTGCACCATAATGCAGATCTTTCTCGCTTATATCTGTAGGAAGGTAATCCCAAGACAGTTCCTCTTCGACTTTGAACACCTTTGGGTTGTCGTTCTTGAGCCATAAGATTTCAATCTGACGGTTGTAGGAGCGATTTTGTAATGGCTCATACAGCACCTTAATAGTCAGGATTACTTCTTTTGCAGACTCCACTAACTGCTGAGTCTCACCATCTAGCACACCATCTAACAGCAACCGAGGATCAGGTTCATTGCAAAGAATGTGTGTAGCTCCCAAAGAAACAGGAAGCGGTTTTTGAAATTTGTCGCGGAGAAACTTAGCAATAGTCAGATAGATTTTGCGCTTTTCTTGCAAATCGATGTCTGTTTCACTTTCTGCAAACAGTTCTGGCAAATTTTCTACCAACTGTTTGAAATTTTCTGGTGCTTGTGAAAACGTAGCTCGCATAAATGGCCAAGTCTGTTTTAACACCCGACTGTCGATACCATTTTCTATTTGATTTTTCATTTATTTTTCTCCTGTTTTAATTGTGAATTTGGTCATTTTTTGTTTAACACTACTGTTATCACTGAGGGAACATCAAGTATTACTATTAACTAATTGGTTAAGTTTTTTCGTATTATTCACCATCGGCTTACTGAAAAATTTTTGACAAATACTAACTGAGATACAGCGAATTGCAAGTTGGTGAATCAATTTTGGATTTTGGATTTTGGATTTTAGATTGACCCCATGCACGCCACTTGACGCCAGTCGCCTCAAGTCGGGAAACCCGCCCACAGCGCTGGCTCCTTTAATCCGGGAAACCCGTCCACCGCAGTGGCTTATGAATGCAGGGGCTTCAATTAAAATTTTTTGATTTTGGATTTTAGATTTATTCCACGAATAAATTCGCTTGCTCTCAGACCAGTTTAGATTTTAAATTTTGAATCTTCAATCCAAAATTTAAAATCTAAAATCTAAAATTCGGTGAGGTACAGATAATCGTTGATTGTAGGGGCATTGGAACTGCCATGCCCCGAAGCGTACACCTCATTTACCTGAAATATGCTGTATATTACGAGACTTTTTCCCGGAAGAGAGCCTATTTTTACAACACAGTGTATGTTCAGAAGGTTCTCAATCGTTTCATTTCTGAACTAATCGGTTCAGTTTAGCTGTTTGGGGAATTCGCCAACGGTATCATCATTGATAGCGCGAAGATGTGCGGCAATTTTTGAGGTAAGCCTTATGAACAAACCCTTCGATGGGGTAAACAATTCTTGTCCAACTATTTCCTTCGCTACCATCACTGACTCCGAAACCAACACGATCGCCATTTTGTAACGAACCGATAACTCTACTATTAGTGCTAGGGTTTTCTCGAATATTCAGTGAACCGGATTGTACCGATACTACACAAGCTCCAATAATACTTTGAGCCAATTTGAACTGCAAACCATTTTGCGAAACTGTTGGCGAGTTGTAACTCTTTTCTTTTTCTACAGATCTTGCCAAGATTTCTAGCTGTCCACCTATTTCTTTTTGAGTGATTGTATTTGATACATTAGCTGATGTAGGCAAAGTAAAGCTAGTGACAGCCAGCATTGCTCCTGCAAGAATTACAGAGATTTTGCCATTAATGTCTACGCCGTGTTTGTTGATACTGAACATTGTGTCTCTCCTGAATTTCAGATTAGGGTTTCGATAGAAGGTAATCGCACATTTGCTCACCTGACTACTTTTTAATTGGTAGCGATTAGTTGATCTTATTCACTGTGAAAAATAAGTAGTGGAGTAAAATGAGCAGTGATACCGAAACTGACGCTCAGGACTTGATGATCTGACAAAAAATAAATTACCCAAATTCCGTAGTGCGAGCAGCGTTCGACTGAGCGCTCACGCCGAAGTCTTGCACGATGAGTGAACACCAGCGAACGAGACGTTTGTCCTTCCCTGCGGGAGGCTGCGCTCTAAGCGTTGGCGCAGCCTCTCCGATAGGAGAAGCTATGCCGCAGGCTTTACGGACACGCTACGCGTTAAGCGTTGGCGCAGCCTCTCGTAGAGAAGCTATGCCGTTGGTGTTCGCGAAGCGTGTCGCAGACAAGCCTCTCGTTCGCGTAGCGTCTCCCCTTGGGAGAAGAGAAGGCTTTACGCACTACAAATTGATTGGGTATTTAAAAAATTGGATGTTCCTAACTACTTATAAGAATGGCGGGCTGAAAACTCTTGAGGAACAGGCGCACAGCGCCGTCCAAGCGTACTTCAGGCAAGAGATGAAAGCCGCCTTGAGGCGTTTACGCCTCTGTGACGCAATATTTTCTAATTATCTCTTCTAAATATTCACTAGCGCTTACATCGTTTTTTACAGCTAGCTCTTGCACAGAATGCCAAGCTGTGTCAGTTAGCCATACACCTCTTCTCTTTTTAACTTCATCATATAAAACAGGAGTATTTTTTACTCTTTTTTTACCTTTACCTGTTGACATATTTAGTACCGTCATCTATACTAAATACAGTATAGAAAAAACAAGGGGGTGAGTCAAGTTGCTAGTTTTAGAGTACAAAGTTAAAGCTAAAAAACTGCAATATTTAGCTATTGAGAAAGCCATTAAAACTACCCAATTCATTAGAAACAAATGTTTGAGGTATTGGATTGATGCACCAAAAGATGCAAAAATTGATAGATTTGCGCTTAACAAGTATTCAACGGAACTACGCAACGAGTTTGAATTTGTAGCTAACTTAAACTCAATGGCTGTACAATCATCAGCCGAAAGAGCATGGTTAGCAATATCAAGATTTTACGAGAATTGCAAGAAGAAAGTATCGGGTAAAAAAGGATATCCCAGATTTCAGCATGATAATCGTTCGGTTGAGTACAAAAAATCAGGCTGGAAGTTAAACCCAATCAAACGCCGTATTACTATTACTGACAAAAAAGGTATTGGTGAGTTAAAACTGCTGGGCAAGTGGGATATTCAAACCTACCCTGTTAAATCGATTAAGCGTGTTAGATTGGTACGTCGTGCTGACGGATATTACTGTCAATTTTGTATTGATGTTGAGGCTTCAGACATTCAACCAATGACAGGTAATGAAATTGGCTTAGACGTTGGTATTGAGAGTTTTTACACTGACTCCAACGGACATCAAGAATCCAACCCAAAGTTTTTGAGAAAGGTTGAGAATTCCGTTAAACACGCTCAAAGACGCATTTACAAAAAGAAAAAAGGTTCGTCAGGACGTAAAAAAGCTAAAGCCATATTTGCCAGAAAGCACTTAAGAATAAGTAGGCAACGGAATGAACACGCAAAGAGAATTGCGCGTAACGTGTGCAAGTCTAACGACTTAGTAGCCTATGAAAACCTACAAGTGCGTAATTTACTCAGAAACCATTGTTTGGCTAAGTCAATCTCTGATGCTAGCTGGTATTTGTTTAGGCAATGGCTTGAGTATTTTGCTGGTAAATTTGGTAAATTAGCGTTCAGCGTGCAGCCACATTACACATCACAAAAATGCTCAAATTGTGGTGCGATTGTGAAAAAATCCCTATCAACTCGCACCCATGTTTGTAGCTGTGGGTGTAATTTGCATAGGGATGAAAACGCAGCAATTAACATTTTAAATCTTGCAAAACAAGCTAGGACGGGGCACGTCCAAAGTAACGCTGTAGGACTTGTTGCCTCTACTCTTTTAGGTGAAAGCCTATTAGAGCAAGTGACGAGGTAGATTACAGAATCCCCTCGCCTTTAGGCAGGGGAGTGTCAATCAATGCCATTCTCACCCGTGCAAACAGTTGGGGTAGATATGTATAAAATCGCCCATACCGTAGGTGCATTGCATCCACAGTACAGCTACCACAGTGTTGTCCAGGGGGAGGAACTGCCACGGACAGTACAAGTGCGTCTGAAACACCAGCCCAGGGTAAGTGTCCGACAGGAGCGGATTGCAGTGAATAATTGAGTTCGGATTCATTCAGCCAGTCGCTGCTGATAAAATCGTTTTCAGTTCGAGGAGCTTGGAGTTTCCAACCGACGCGATCGCGAAAGGTATTAACTGCTGCTTCGGTATTTTTGGGATGAGCTGCTATTGCTTGTTGCCAAATCTTGGCTTGGACGCTGAATCCAAACCTTCCACCGCTAGCTCCTAACCAAGCTCGATCAATCTCTTGAATTAAATTTAGGGGTATGGTGGTAGCGTTAGGTCCGTAGGGGTCTTTTTGAGGTGATAGGAGACGACGGGTTTCTTGATCAGCAGCCTTCCAGTTTTTGGCATTGAGCAATTGCTGAAGTTTTGCGGTTGCTTTGGTTGTAGTTGTTCCACTAGCAGGGGATTTTTGAGTGGCGATATGTCGCTCTATCAAATTCACGATTTGGGTTTTATTGAGTTCTCGCGCCCAGTCTAGAGCGGTCTTACCTTGCTTATCTTTGAGGTCAACCCTCGCATTTTTACTCAGAAATAGTGTGACTAATTCCGGGCCAAAAAAACTTTGTTCTTCCAATACTGCTTGGTGCAGAGGTGTTCGGCCTAAATTATCTTGAACATTTAAATCTGCCTTAGCTGCCACGAGTTGTTGAGCCACTTCCAGGTTCACATCATACAAAGGGGTTCTACCTTGAGCATCCCGCAGGTTAACTTGTGCTTTTCGAGCTAGCAGCAATTTCACGAGCGCGGGTTGGAAACGATGAACGTGGAGTGGTGTTTGTCCCTGACGATTGCGTAGATTCACATTAACTCCCCTATAGAGCAGAAGTTTTAACACTGCTGGTTCCAAACTATTGGAGTGAATCACAGCCCCTTGACGATTTTGGATCGTGAGATTCGCCCCTGCTTGGATGAGTTTTTTGGTCACTTCTGGATGAGAGGCTGCGTAGTGCAGTGGAGTCCAGTTTTGATTGCTACGGGCATTTATATCCGCACCATTACGAATCAATAGCTGGGTAATATCTGCTTTTCCAGAATTGGCAGCAAAATGTAGCGGTGTCATTTGTTCTTTGTCTCTAGCATTCACCTGAGCGCCTCGATCGATCAAAAGTTTGATGACAGCAGCCGTTTTTTGACCAAAAACATTATGCAGTGGGGTATTTCCGTTCTGATTGCGGACATTCACCTTTGCTCCTTTACTTAGCAGCAATTGGGCATTTTTTGTTGATGCTCCTAAATAATGCAGGGGAGTATCTCCCTTACCATCCTTTGCATTCACGTTCACCCCAGTTTGGATTAAACGTTGAGCCAATGCTTCGTTGGTAGATAGCAAAAAGTTGAGGGGTAGCCAGTTCTCACCAAACATATCGCAGGGTTGATTCAAATCACCACCTTTGGCGATCGCTTCTCCTAATGCTACGTATAAATCGGGAGTATTCCCAAAGGGGCTAAATTTTTCCGCTAATGTCAGACAAAAGGGAGAGACGGTATTGGTGGTTTTTTTTGGTGTTTGAGATTCAACAATAGATGGCATAATTACTACTGTACCGAAAGTAGTCAGGGTAATCAGAAAAATTGTTGAGAAGGGATTACAAGATACTTTATGGTTAAATTTCACCACTATGTGTGATTTCCTTATTCTTTAGCAAAAAATTTAGTGATTATTTAGTGCAGCTATCCCCCAACTCCTAGGGGGAGTTTTGGTGTACTGTGTACAGGATGGCTACTTTGATGTATGAGACTTTCATCTGAACAAATTAGTTGCCGACTAATGAATATTTGCTATTTGCGATCGCTTTTTGGGGGGAGCATCCCAATTTTGACGCAATACCCTTCTAGTGCTGCATGGCGTAAATAACCATACCATTTTATAAATTCATTTTGATAATCTAGAGTAGTGCGAGCATCTTGCTCGCTGACAAACGCGAGCA
>NZ_CAWPNJ010000097.1:0-14009 GCF_963889195.1 Calothrix sp. FACHB-168 | reverse complement strand
ATAACCATACCATTTTATAAATTCATTTTGATAATCTAGAGTAGTGCGAGCATCTTGCTCGCGTTTGTCAGCGAGCAAGATGCTCGCACTACAATGGTATGCTCATTTCCGCCGACCTGTACTAGCTATCATTACCGTAATTTATTGATCAACAGCTACCAGAAAAGATGCATAATAATAGCGATCGCGCCTTGTAGATGCTGGTTGATCATTGCTCGCTAATTTATAGTCTGCGGTAGGGCATTACGTGGACTCAAAACAAAGCTCATCGCCTCCGTTCGCGTAGCGTCTGCGTCAGGAGAAGCAATAGCTGGATTGGATGAGAACCCCACACTGTATGCTTGCATCAGTGTGGGAGTATATCACCCCTAGAATTTTCAAGCACTCAAGCTGACCATTTTCTCAGCTTCTAACCAGAGGCTAGCTACAGTATATTGCATAAATACCGAATTTTGCTTGGCATTGCAAGAACTCTTGAGTTCTATACTCTTACTTTCATCCTTCACTAATTTTGCTTGACAGGTATATAGCGCACCTGTAGTTTTCGCAAAAGTGAGTTCAGCTAGTACTGAATTATTATCTAAGCTTTGCTCTAAGATTTTTCCCGCAACTGTATAGTTAAACCAATCCCACCCATAATGGAGAATTAATTCCTTCTCGACAATTTGCAATGGTGTTGGTAGGATACTCCAGCCGCGATAGACTTGGTTTAAACAATTAATATCGCCTGTACGAGTCACAATAGCTTTGAATGAGTCTGGTTCTAACGCCCCATAATATCGCCCTTCTGGTAAATCTATCATTGTCGGAGCAAATCGATGTCCGCCAATATGACTGGCTCGCCAAATCCGCACATTTTCTAAACTTAAATTGGCTATAGTACTTTGCGCTGAGAAATAAAAAGGATTACCATATCTAGCACAGCATTTATCATGGCTGCCGTGGGTACAGATGACAATATCTCTTGTACTACTTCTTGGTTGTTCATACTCAAGAGTTCTACCTCTTAAGAATTTTTTGACAGTTCCAGCTACTTGCTCAATATTTTCGAGGAGAAATTCGGATTTTTGGTATCCTTGAGTTAATCCCTTTTGTTTTTGATAAATTAACAAAGTAGTTTGTTCTACTTTATGGGATTGGTCATTAGCAATTAACAAAAATCTTATCGGGAGTTTAGCTCGCTTTACCTCTTCTACCAAAGTTTTTAAATTACTTGGTACCCACTTAGAGTCAAAAGCTTCTGCTGTCCAAGGTGGAGGACATTCCACTAAAATATAAGTTTCGTAATTGGTAGCACTACCAATCAGTTTTTCTCCTATTTGTCTTGAGGAATCTGCACAAAAAAAAGTATTCATCTATCTGTGCTCATGGGTAAATGTTATGGACAAGTTTATAAAAAAGTAAATTTGCAATCCTGGCTACAATCACTATCAATTAGCATTGATGAAAGTTAACCAAGTAGCCACTTTATAACATTCATTTCTACTCAACCTTCTTCCGGTTAATAAAATTTCTCCAATATATTTAAAGAAGCGTTGTAAAACTACTTCCGTATTGTCAAAGTGATTTTTATATCTTTGATATATCAAATGGTTCGCATTTATTAATTGCAGCAAAAAGCCTTGCTGAATCTGGCTTGAACAGCCAGCAGCCAAGTTCTGCCAATTCCAGCTACTTACGCCATCAAAGTAGCTGAAATCACATTTAAACTTTTGACTAAATTTATGGTCACTATTGAAAAATTTTATTAACTTATTCATATAGCCATTTATCAGCCCTGTCTCTACATCTGGGGTTAGACTTTTGCTGTTATCCCATGTTGCAGAGAATCTGGGCTGTATAGTCCAGCATTGATCGGAATAATTCTCATCTTGGTAATAGCTGTTTGTGAATTGATGCTGATGGTTAATAGTTTGCAAAACCGTTGTTTTTAGGTAATCAGTTTTGCAGTGTTTGTTGAGACGCGATCGCAATTTTAAAATCATATTGAAAATATTTCTCAATTAGCTTAGAAAAAAACAAAATTGAATGTAAAATTGAGGTCAGCTATTTTGCTACCTTTACTGAAAAAAACAGCAAGGCTAAAAAAACACCAGTAGAGGCGCTCTAATCACTATTTAAGCTTGAGTAGCAGGTAACTTTTATCCAAAAATACTGCTATTTGCTCGCTAAGACTCAGTTTTTATGGCTGCAATCTAGCTTTTTATCCATTTAATCTCCTGAAATGGACATCAGGCGCTTGTTTAGATACCTACTTTGACTCTAGCGGAAGTCCATAATAAATGCAAGTATTTGCGAATATATATCATTTTACTAAAAATTTGCGGTTTGTGCAGGCTTGATTAAATCAAGATTAACAACTAAATAAGACCTGAGATTGCTGGTTAGGTTAAGTATTGACTGCTTCAATACTAATGATAATAATTTTCAATAGCTGGACAGTAGTGTGAGCGTCTCGCTCACGCGGGCAAGACTTCGGCGTGAGCGCTCAGTCGAACGCTGCCCGCACTACCAAAAATTCCTCAAAACAAAATTGACAGACTACTAGGGTATTGCGTCAAAATTGGGATGCTTCCCTGGAAACGAGATCGAACAAGGCGTAAATCAAGCTACTATTTCAAATAGTTACAAGCCTTGATGTATTAACCTTTTGACTGTTGACTGTTGACTGTTGACTAATATCGGTTCCCAGCGATTCAGCGACCAATTAAATAACGAGCGCCTAAAAGTAGTAAGAAAATACCATAGAGCTTTTTCATAGTTTCGCTGCTAATAAAAGGCTGATTGGCAAACAATGCGCCAAATAAATTACCTATTACTAAACCAGCCGCAATAATCGCCGCATGTTTGAGATTTAATTGACCGTTGCGATAGTAAACTGCTGCTCCTAGAATGCCAATTGGTAAAATTTGGGCAGCAATGGAAGTACCTGTGGCAAACTTTTGATCCATACCCATAATTAATACCATTGCTGGTACCATAATTGCTCCGCCACCAATACCAAACATACCACCAGCAACGCCAGCTACTAACCCAATTATCAACAATTGAATGAGAATATTAGACATAATTAATAGTCAGGAAATGTGAGATGACAAACTGATTTTCTGGGAAAAAATTGATTTAGGTAGCATTCCATGTACTCCTTTTTGCGGACTATTCACCACTTGAGTAATCCGAAAATTGACTGCTAAACTACACAGTACATATGCATCTTCTGGTGATAAATCAGCGAAACGTTCCAGAAATTCAATCATATTTTTCAGGGCTAATTCTAAAGCTGCGTCTAAGGTTTCACCAAATCCCATTGTGATGATATCAGTAGGAGTTTCGGCAATTGGTGTGGTTAAATTCCAACCTTGACGCAGCTTGAGCTTGATTGTACCATTCATGGAAGTTTCAATGGCAGTGACATTAACTTCTCCATCTCCTTGGGCTGCATGTCCATCACCGATGGAAAATAAGGCACCAGGGACAAAAATCGGTAAAAATAGGCGCGATCCTGGTTGTAGTTCTCGATTATCAATATTACCCCCATAAGCTCCAGGGGGAATAGAATTTCGCGATGCGTCTGGGGTAGCAACGCCCAGGATACCAAAAAAGGGTTTGAGGGGAATTTTAATCCCGCTAGCAGTTGGGAATTCCGCGATGTTATTGGTTAAATCTAGGGGAATAAATCTTAAAGCTGGTTGAGGAAATTTTTTTGGTAAAGCACCCCAACCGCTACGAATAGCATTAAAACCTATAGGTAAACTCGGTGCGATCGCATTTAATTCTACTTCTAAAACATCCCCTGGTTTTGCATCTCGCACATAAATTGGCCCTGTGAGTAAATGAGGCCCGCCACCAATTTTTCTTTTTGGGGGTAAATTTTGGCAGATGTCGAGAAATTCCGGTGTCATAAACTCCGGTGGAGCTTGCTCGTAAACATAATAACCGCTATAAGTTTCTACCTCGATTGTGTCACCGGAATCAACAGTTAATGCTGGTGTTAATGCCTGAGAAAAACCACCAAGATGAACTGTATCTTTGGTGGCTTTTAAAATGTGATGAGTCATAGCAATTTTGGATTTTAGATTTTGGATTTTAGATTAACAGTGGGCGGTTGCAGAAGTATTTAATAAATCGGAAAAACTTATTTCTCCTCTGCTCCCTCTGCTTCCTCTGCTCCCTCTGCTTCCTTATCCTCCCACATGCACCCCAGGACGCCTTTGGGGATTCTTCTCAGCGCGACGCAGTACTTCTCTGGTGACTACAGCAATATCACCTTCACCAAACAATATAAACCGCAGTAAATATTGTATGGGGTTACCTTCAGCCCAGCCAAAGTAAGCATGGGGAATTTTACCTGTTTGATCGCGAATATGCAGCAGTAAAGCAGCGATCGCATTTGGTACGGCTGCACTTTCCGCACGGAGAATGCGATAGTCGCCTACTTGGATACCTTTAACTTTAATGACATCCGCAAATTCCGAAGCATCAGATACCATAATTTCTAAGAACAAAACCGGATCTTGGGCGGGAATATGGTTATCTTCTCTTACTTCTTTTTCTTTAGCGGTATATTCTGCTACGTCGCCTGCATTCAAACGATTGGCAATGATTCTGATTGCGCCTTGGCTTTCTTCGGCAATAAATTCGCGGGCGCGATCGTCTATTTCAATTCGCTCTACCCGCAGTTCTGTGGAACGCCAGACGCGAGAAATTAAGGAGGTAATAATGATACTGCTAATGAAGAAAGCCGCAATTCTAATCCCTTCCGGTCTTTCAATAATATTAACAACAGTAGTATATATAAATACTAAGGTAATAATTGCAGAGATAAAAGTCCCGCGATGTAATCTTTGATGATGCAGGGATAAGGTAACAGCAAAGGCGGCGGAAGTAATTAACACCAGTACGCCAGTGGCATAAGCCCCACCTTGAGCTTCGACATTTGCCCGAAAGATAATTGTGACAATAAAGGCGATCGCTGTATAAACTAGGACTAAAGGACGGGCGACTCTTGCCCAATCGGGAGCCATGCCATAGCGGGGTAAGTAACGGGGTACAATATTCAGCAATCCTGCCATTGCTGAGGCTCCAGCAAACCAGAGAATCGAAATCGTACTTAAATCGTAAATTGTGCCAAAGGTGTTACCTAAATACTGATGTGCTAGGTAAGCTAAAGCCCTACCGTTAGCTTTACCACCAGCCGCAAATTCTGCGGCGGGGATGAGTAAAGTAGTAATCAAGCTGCTGGTGAGCAAAAAGAAGCTCATAATTAACGCCGCAGATGTCAGTAGCTTGCGCGTGTTGCGAATTCTTCCTCTAGGGTAATCGGGACTATCGCTGCTGCTACCTTGAACTAAGGGCATAACTGTTACCCCAGTTTCAAAGCCAGATAAACCCAATGCTAGACGCGGGAATAACAACATCGCCGCACCCAGCATTAATAACGGGTTAGAATTTTGGGCAAACAATGCAGCTTGCCAATTAGCGATCGCGCTAGGATTAATGAGAATTTGATATCCACCTACGCCAATCACAACCAAGTTTAATAGCAGATAAGCGCCTACTAAAAATACTGCTATGCCGATTGCTTCTTTAAAACCCCGCAGAAAAACTACCCCTAGTAAGGTAATTAATAATAAGGTAATCGCAATCTCCTGACTGTGGAAGAAATCTGGCGTTAGGGGATTTTCAATAATATGGGCTGTAGCATCAGCCGCCGACAGCGTAATAGTGATAATAAAGTCGGTGCCGACAAAGCCAAGCAAACACAGCACCAAAATTTTACCTTGCCACCAAGACAGCAAGTGTTCTAACATCGCAATTGACCCTTCACCATGAGGGCTTTTACCTGCAATGCGTCGGTAGATGGGTAAGGCTCCAAATAATGTCAGCAAAACCAGAATTAGGGTTGCTATGGGTGAAAGCGCACCTGCTGCTAATGCGGCAATTCCTGGTTGATAGCCCAGAGTCGAAAAATAATCCACACCAGTCAAGCACATAACTTGCCACCAGGGATGCTGATGATGTGGTTCTTCCTTACGGTAGGGCCCTGGCTTCTGTCTTCTGTTTTCTTCCAGCAACCAGCGCATCAACCGTTTGCTGAGTCTTTTGCGGGAAACCATTGGTTTAGCCATTACATACGCTTGCTTTGATTGCAAAATTTGGCTTTTTCATTTCTTTAAGCCTTTGCCGTCTATTAAAATTTTCGACTACAAAGGCACAAATAATTTATTTCGGTCGTGTATATTATTCGATTTAGCAAAAAATTGCAATCGCTCCTACTTACCCAGGGGGTAGAAGTTGTGTCAATTGTCAATGGTCAATGGTCAATGGTCAATAGTCATTTGTTAGAGACGCGATGAACCCTTGTCTGTACAATTTTCATTTGTCCTCCTTGTCCTCCTTGTCCCCCTTATCCCCCTTCCCTAGCCCCTAGCCCCTATTCCTAAGCCCTTGCTAATAACGGCGCAGCAGCTAATAAAGTTTTAGTATAAGGATGCTGAGGATTTGCAAAAATTCGCTTTGTTGCGCCGATTTCGACAATTTTACCGCCATTCATCACGGCAATGCGATCGCATAAAAATCTCGCTAACCACAAGTCATGAGTAATAAACAGATAGGTTAGCTCAAATTCTTGCTTTAACTGCAACATCAAATCCAGTACTTGTGACTGAACGCTAGCATCTAACATACTTACAGGTTCGTCACAGATTAATAGTTTAGGACGAGTAATCAAAGCACGAGCGATCGCAACTCGCTGTTGTTGTCCCCCTGATAAATCGGAAGGATAACGCTGATAATAAACTTCTGCGGGTGTTAAACCGACTTTTTCCAACATCCACAATACTTCTTCTTTGGCTTTAGCCGCATCCGCGAGATTGTGAATTAATAAAGGATCGCCTATACTTTGCCCTACTGTCATAGCTGGATTAAGACAAGCATGGGGATCTTGAAACACCATCTGCATTTGTCGCCGGGAAGAACGTATTTGTTGACGAGATAATTTAGTTAATTCCTGTCCTAAAAATTCGACTTTACCACCAGTAGGTTTAATTAATTGCAAAATTGTCCGTGAAAGGGTGCTTTTACCACAGCCTGATTCCCCCACTAATCCCAAGATTTCCCCTGGATACAATTCTAAATCAATTCCATCGACAGCTTTAATTGTTTGACTTTCGCGTTTAAATAATCGCTCAATAAAATTCGGCTCAATAGTGTAATGCTGCTTGAGTTCGCTAACACGCAAAATTGGCGATTCTGCTTCCGGGTGGGGAACTTGCTGCTGTTCGTCATTCGCGAGAATTAATTCCCCGCTATCATCAACTGCTTGGATATGTAAAGCTGCTTGTAAAAGCGATCGCGTATATTCATGTTGAGGTTGACGAAATACCGTTTGCGTTGCCCCCATTTCCACCATTTTACCTTGGTACATGACGCCAATGCGATCGCAGTATTCGGCAACCATTGCTAAATCGTGAGAAATCAACAGCAAACCCATGTTTTCCTCCCCGCACAATCTAGTTAATTCCTGCAAGATTTGGGCGGAAACGGTGACATCTAAGCTGGTAGTCGGTTCATCAGCCACAATTAACTTGGGATTGAGAAGTAAAGCTAAAGCGATCGCTACCCTTTGTCGCATTCCCCCGCTAAACTCATGGGGATACTGATTCCACCGACTCGCGGGAATTTTTACCTTTTCTAAAGTTGCGATCGCTTTTTCCTTGGCTTGTGCTGTTGATAATTCTGGTGCGTGCGCTTGGAGTGTTTCAACACAATGCTTTCCAATAGTCATTAAGGGATCGAGGCGCGTCATCGGATCTTGGAAAATTAACGCCACCGCTTCCCCGCGAAACTTGCGCATTTCTGGCGGTGTTAAATCAAATACGTTCTTCCCCTGGAATTTTGCTGTGCCTTCAATCCTACTAGATCCAGGTAGCAACCGCATTACAGCCCGCCCCAAGGTTGATTTACCACAACCAGATTCACCTACCAAGCCCATTCTTTCACCAGCTTGCAGTGTAAAAGATACATCATCCACAGCCCATTTAAGTTCTTCTCCACTCGGCTGAGGATAAGCAACGCGCAGATTTTCCACAGAAAATAAAGCTTCACTCATAGTTTTTTATCGGCTTGCGCCACAAGTTTTTATATTTGTAAATTTAGGCTAGTCTAGCAGATTAATAAAACTCGTTTGCGGTTCAAATCTGGCTTACAAGACAGGCAGAGGGCAGAAGGGAATTAAAGGGGATCTGAAACCCATTTGGCAGAAGGTACAGAAGGCTCAATCACGAACAAAAACTTTATATCTTTGCCTTCTGCCTTTGTTGATAATTCATGTTTTGCAGTTCCCTAAAAACAAATGCGTAGTCGTAGCCCGCCTTAGGCATTGCCAAAAACAACAAAGCCTAGCTACACAGCCGCTTATTGTCATACATCGCCATTTTTGAGCAATTAATCTACCTTTTTACCTGCGGAAAACACTAAAATGAGTGCGCGATTTACCTAAATGAGTAAGCAATATACCTTTTTATCTGCGGAAAACACCAAAATGAGTGCGTGATTTACCTAAATGAGTAAGCGAAAAGGCTTAATGAGTAGGTGAAATGGTATTTTACCTGCGGAAAACACCAAAATGAGAACTCATTAAGGCTTAACGAGAAGGTGAAATGGCTTTTTGCTTACTTAAAACAAAAAAATGAGTACTTGATTTCGATAAACAAGAAAGCGAAATGCTTTTTCGTTTACCAAAAATATAAAAATTAGTTCTAAATATGTGTAAACGATAAAGCTGGCGCATTTTGCCCATTGTCAGGCAATGCAAGCCAGCGATCGCACTACGTTAATAAAATTAAAATTTAGCCTGTGTTATGGATCAAAGTCCGGCATAGTTAGCAATTCAAGGTGCGTTAGCCTGCGGCATAACACACCCTAATTCTACTATCCACATTACTCAGTGCATTAGATGTAGGTTGGGTTGAGGCTTTGCGAAACCCAACATGAATTTCAGAAACTCAACATAGATGATGGTGTTGGGTTTCCTTACGTCAACCCAACCTACATTTTTTTGCAACATTTTAGGCTTGTGATTCCACTACTTTTAGTAATTGATTTATCTGTCTATAAATCGTGCTGCAAGAGTAGATAATCTTGAAGGCCAATTGCCAAAACCTTGAAATGATATAAAAATTCCACTAGGAAGATGACCTTCTGGAGCTTTAGAAGAGAAAGTAAGATTATCATATTGCTTCCAATAATATTTTTCGCACCATCCTACCTGATTGCCAAAGTTCCACCATATTTTATAATTTGGCTGAAGTGTTCCCCCAATACTCAACCATATCTGTGTTTGCCTTTTAAAGCCGAACTGTCCGTTACTATGCATATCCCAAAGATTATTAATAGTATTGAGGTCTTCAATGGGAAATTTCTTTATATCTTCTGCATCTAACCAGCCTTCTTTTTTTCTTCTAGACACTTTTAGCATGATTGCAAGAGTTTCTTGATCTGCTTCTTGCCATTTTTTAGCTTTTAATAGCTTTTGCAAAATTGTATAATTTACACCTACTGCTGAACGAATAGCATCAGTTTTAATAGCTTGCACTACTTCAGTAGCATTTTGATAGCGATCTTTTATATAGTCTTTAAGCAAATTATCTAAAACCTGACCCAAATGGTAAGTAATATTTATATTTTCTGATAAATTATCTCTCCATATCCATTTACCTTTCAACGCATCATAAAGGTCATCATAACCATCTGCTTTTGGTAAACATCCAGTTAATAGACGAATACAAGTTACTCCCAAACTATAAAGGTCACTAGCAGGAAAAACCTGACCGCGCATTTGCTCTAATGGTGCATATCCAGGTGTACCAACTGTAGTTCCTACTTGTCCAATAATTGAACCAATTGTTTGTTTAGAAACACCAAAATCAATTAATAGCAATTTGCCGTCTTGTTGACGACGCATAATATTTTCTGGTTTGATATCCCGATGAATTACTCCGCGTTCATGAATAAATTGCAGAACTGGTAATAAATCATTCAAAATCTGTATTATTTTTTCTTCGCTAAATGTTCCCTGTTGCTGCAATTCTTCTAATAAATTATGTCCATCAATAAATTCTTGTACGAGATACAATCGCTTATCCTGTTCAAAATAAGCAATCAGGCGGGGAATTTGGGGATGTTCTCCCAATTCATACAAACGTTTCGCCTCTTGCTTAAACAATTCTGTTGCTTTCTCTAATGCTGCTGTTCCTTGTACTTGCGGGAAAAATTGCTTAATTACGCAAGGTTCATCCATTTTGTCTGTATCTCTGGCTTCATAAGTCTTACCAAATCCACCCTCACCTAAAAGCCTAATCACACGAAAGCGGTTTCGGAACAATGGTGTGAGTGTTTGTCCACAATGAATGCAAAACTTATTGCTATCAGGACTAAAGGTATTGAAGCAATGAGGATTGGAACAGTAGAGCATGTCTGGGAAAATATCAGCAGGTGTATATATTAAGTGTTCCCATTTCTGCTTGCCATGATGGTGTTCAGAGTGCGATCGCTTTTATTCTGAGGGGGAATGATGGTGTTCACAGTGCGATCGCTTATTTTTATTAAATATCTAAAGACACATCAATCTATTATAGAAAGAATGGCAGAGCCAAACTGTATCAACTTAACGCGAAACCCAGTTACCGCAAGGAACTGAAGTTACTTGCTAATAGCCAAAGTCATCGTCAGATTCCTAAATATCCTCAAAATCTTGAGTCTACTTCAGTAGACTTGGGCTATTAGCCTTGGAATTCATTCCAAGGCGGTTGACTGTCATTAACCCTACAATCTGTCATCTTCTTTTATTTAATTGGTATTAGAATCAGAATTTGAACTTTGGTTTTCTGAAGTCACGGGTGATTGTGCATCTTGATTTTTAACTTGATTTTGTAAGGCTTTACCAAGAACGTAAGAAGTACTGCTAATACCTAATAAACCTAAAATCTGATCGGGAATATTTGTGGGGAAAGCTGGTGGCTGACTACTAGTAATAATAAGTACCAAACTCATAGAAATTACAAAAGTAAATATTAATAACTGAAATCGTGCGAGGCTAGCATCACCTGAACTGTCACTAATCAGATTATTCAGATTAATTCCTCTTTTTTTCTCAGCATTATAATTCCAAGTACCTTCCCAAATAAATATAAGAATAAATACTTCTAAAACTACCAAAAAAAATGTCAAAGTAAACCCAATAACCAGCGCCAGAATTATAAAATCTTTTTGCACATCAAACACGCCCGGAACTCCGTTGTTTCAAAATTGTAGATAACTTACCCCAAAGGTAGACAAAATTACTACCTCCGAATGCAAACAAAAATTCTGAGGGGATTGGTGGCATACTACAAGGTACATGCTTCAATTTGCAAATATTGACGCTATGCAACACATTCAACAGATAGTATGCTGCGAATATTAAAGTAATTAACAATAGCTGCAATCGCTCTGGACTAGATTGATTATTATTTCTGGTAGCTAATAAGCTTTTAAAATTAATCTTATTCTTGAATATAAAAAAGCTAATTGAGGAGATTAATCCTAGCATAAATAGCCAAAATGCTAACTGAATCAACTGAGATAAAAAGTTGAATCCCCATTGAATTTCCACAATTCAGCCCTTAGTATGTTAACTGCTGTCAAGACAGTTAATATACTAAGGTGTGAATTATTTTTTTATACAAAAGGTCAGATAAAATTTATTTTTAGATAAAAAAGTTAGTTAACCTTAAAAATTATTTACTTAAACTTACAGCAAAATAATAGCGATCGCTATACATAAAAAAAGCGACACTAAGTTTCGCGATTTATCATATTGAGTACGCGCTTTGGGGCATGGCAGTGCCAGTGCCCCTACAATTAACGATTATCTGTACCTCACCAACTTGCAATTTATATTATGTATTAACGTTTACAGTGCTTAAAAGTTTTCTATCTGATACCAATTTAATATGAAGTTGCATATATCTAGATCCCCCTAAATCCCCCTTTTTAAGGGGGACTTTGATTCTTTTCCCCCCTTTTTTAAGGGGGGCTAGGGGGGATCGAATTCTATGCAGCCTCATAAAAAATTGGTATAAGGTCTTCAAAATTACAGAATTTAACTATCATCAACAATCTGAGAAAGTGGTAATTTCGCAATTTTTTCTTGTGAATAAATCAGTAAATTAAGCAGTAATATTTACTTGATTTATCCCCTATTTTGCTTAAATGTAAAAATAAATCAATCAGTGCCAATTTTTAACTAATCGTTAAAAGCTATATTTATCAGTGTTTGTAGCTATAAAACAAGAATTACAAATAATTAATATTGTAATTTCTTATCATTATTTTATACCAATAGACATAGTCCAAATTCAGGAAATATTGCACAAAAGTCAAATATTTAGGCCAATACTGCGCAAATTTGTCAGAATAGAATTTACCTGCAAAAGTACGTTTTGCAAGGAGTCTCATCTCTATTTCACGACAGAAAGGTAAAAGTATCATGCAGACAACTTTAGAAGTAGTTCAGGCTGCTGTGAATGCGCATCAAAATGGCGTCAAAACCCTCGACCAATCCATCAAAGAAGCCATTAATGACGCGCGGACAACCTGCGATCGCAATGGCGATAATTCCCCTAATTGTGCTGTAGCATGGGAAATTGTGGAAGAATTGCAAGCTGAAAAAGCCCATCAACAGCAAGCCAAAAAACGCAAAACCGATTTAGAAAGCTACTGCGAACAGCATCCAGAAGCAGTTGAGTGCTTGATATACGATGTTTAATTTTTTGTTAATTTTCTCTCAAATTAGCGATCGCTGATTTAGTGATATGCTGAATTGCTTCTAAATTAGGCGCTGGTGTTTCACCATCCATTCTCAACCATAAAAGATACTCGATATT
Source organism: Calothrix sp. FACHB-168 (assembly GCF_963889195.1). Taxonomy (NCBI): domain Bacteria; kingdom Bacillati; phylum Cyanobacteriota; class Cyanophyceae; order Nostocales; family Calotrichaceae; genus Calothrix; species Calothrix sp. FACHB-168. The sequence goes on along the minus strand of NZ_CAWPNJ010000097.1, from coordinate 1,083 downwards.
CCCCGCAGGCCCGGTAATTGGCGACCAAGTTAAACCTTGATATTTCCAACCTAAAGCTTCCGCCGCTTGCAAAACATGAAAAATCGCGTCTGCATGGTCGTTTGGGTCGCGCACCACGCCTTTTTTACCAACGCGGGATTTACCAACTTCAAATTGTGGTTTGATTAATAATACTGCTTCTCGTGGTGCTTGGGTGAGTTGCCACAAAGCAGGCAAGATTTTTGTTAAGGAAATAAACGAAACATCAACCACTGCCAAATCGGGAATGGCAGCGTTTTCGCCATACAATTGCTGTGGCTGTAATTGGCGTAAGTTGGTACGTTCCCGCAAAATTACCCGCTTGTCATTGCGCAACCGCCAGTCAACTTGTCCGTAACCGACATCAATACCGTAAACTTGTTTAGCTCCAGCTTGCAGCAAACAATCGGTAAAACCACCTGTAGAAATCCCCCCATCTAGACAAATGCGTCCTTCTACAGGAATTGCAAAGTTTTCTAAAGCTTTCGCCAGTTTTTCGCCGCCTCTTGAAACAAAGCGCGATCGCTCTTTAATCTGAATATCAGCAGTAATATCAACTTCTGTACCAGGTTTATCTACAACCTGCTGATTCACGCTAACTTCCCCCGCCTGAATGAGTCGCTGTGCTAAGGCGCGGGAAGTACATAAATTTCTTTCTACTAATAGTGTATCGAGTCGTTGTTTAGCCAAACTTACCTTCCAAAAGCATTGTTGAAATAGTATTACTAACTATCTCATTGTTACTTTTAAGATAATTAGCATTCCTCTGCCCCCAACGCCTTTAAAGTTAAAATCTCCGCCTGGGTTAATCCCTTGACACCCTTAATTTTCAACCCTGCATATAACTTATGGCTGAAAGTAGCAATACAATCCCCTGTCTGCACATCCCAGAGTTTGACTGTATTATCATGACTACCACTAGCCAAAGTCAGATTATCCCCACTCCAGGCTACTGAGGTCACCGAACTGTCATGACCAGCCAGAGTCAGGCGACAATCCCCTGTCTGCACATCCCAGAGTTTGACTGTATTATCATCACTACCACTAGCCAAAGTCAGATTATCC
>NZ_CAWPNJ010000096.1:0-234798 GCF_963889195.1 Calothrix sp. FACHB-168 | reverse complement strand
ACCTACGGTTGTTGACGCTCAAAGATGCAATCGTCGCAGCCCTTGCTTTCATCCCCAGGTTCCGTAAACTACACCTGGGGACTTCCCGCAAGTTAGGTTAACTGCACTGTTTAGCGTCAGCCGGATTAACAAAATCATGTAAATCCGCATCCCAAATACTGATGTAAATAAAATCACAGTTTTGGCGGACAATCTGACCCTTGACACCACCTTTAGAAAATTTGAAATTATCAGATTGACGCTGCTGTATTTGTCTTAATCCCTGTCTAATCTCTTCATTAGCTTGACCGCCTAACATCCCATCTAAAGTATTTTCCATCACTTGGGGATCTACTGATTGGGCAAAAGCTGCCTCAGTTTGTCGTAATGCGCCAGTATTGCGATCGAATAAGTAACCAACATCAATTTGATTAGGTACTATTTTATAGGTAACAGCCCGCGTATTTCGCCAAAGTCCTCTTAAATCTCTAGCTGGCTTACCCAAGGTAGCTTCTACGCTACTTCTGGATGTCCCTGTAGGAAATGCTGGTACTTTTTGTCTGACATTAGTAGTAACTGATTTTGGCTGCTGAGTATTATTTTCTGGTGTGGAGCGGACTTCTGGTGTCGGTACTACAGGCGGCGGATTTTGAATATTTGGCTGTGGTGCTACTGTCGCCACTGGTGCAGGAGTATCAGCTATCACAGGCGCTTGCTGTTGTGGCAATGTAGATGTAACTGGGGGATTGGTTTCTACATTGGGGTTAACTTGAGGTTCAAAGGTAGAAGTTGGTGCGGGAATTTCTGCTACAGGTGATGGTGATGCAGTTGGTGAAGGCTGAGTATTAATAGGACTAGCGGTTGGTTCAGTATTAATAGCTGAAGGTTCAGGGGAAGGAGTAGTATTAGTGACAACTGGCGTGTCTGCTACTGGTTGGCGGGTAAGGTTAGAAAATAATACCCCAATTAACAAACCACCAACTGCTAAACCACCAAAAATCACCGCAGGCTTTTGCCAAACTGGTGTCGGAATTACTTGGCGTTGTTGCGGAGGATATTGGGGGGAATATAAAGGCTGAGTTTTGTTAGTTGATAAACTCTGTGTCCGCGCTGAGGTAGCTTGAGGCGGGATGATATAACTGGCAGATTCCAAATCATGAAGCATTTTACTAGCTGTGGTGTAGCGATCGCTAGCATGGGGTTTAATCGCCTGATTCAGTACCTTGACTAAACCAGGAGAAACATTTGGGGCATAATTCTGCCAGAGGATTTCGCCATGTTCCTGATGAGTCTCTATTTCTTGGGGTGATTTACCCGTTAGCAAATAAATTGCTGTTAAACCTAAGCTATAAATATCAGTACCATAGACTGGACGACCTAAAGCTTGTTCGCTGGGCATATATTCCGGCGTTCCAATTACCAGCGATTGCGCAGGTAATCCCGGAGAACTCACCACTGAACGAATAGTTTCCTTAACAGCGCCAAAATCAATCAACACTGGCTTGCCATCAGGCGAGCGAATAATAATATTATCGGGCTTGATATCTCGGTGAATAATACCTTTACTGTGAATATATTCTAAGACAGACAACAGACTTAAGAGAATTTCGCGAACAGATGTTTCGTTTAACTTTCCTTGAGTCTGGATAACATTTCTTAAAGTTTGACCTTGAATCCATTCTTGAACCAAGTAAAATTGCCCTTGTTCTGAAAAATAGGCATAGAGTTCTGGTACTTGGTCGCTACTTCTACCTAAATATTCTAAAGTAGCCGCTTCTCTTTCAAAGCGCTGTTGAATTAATTGGTAGGTTTGCGGGTCATTACTGATGGGTTTTAGTTGTTTAATCACACAGCGACGGCGAGAAGGCATGTGAGTATCCTCTGCCAGAAAGGTTTCGCCAAAACCTCCAGCGCCGAGTACCTGAATAACTTGATACCGATTGTTGAGAAGGGTTATTGTCATGCTCTATGAAAGCGTGGACGCCTAGTAGCCTGTCGTAAGACACAGCCCTTTCCAATGTATACCAAATGCGGGGCATGGGGCATGGGGCATGAAAAGTCAAAAGTCAAAAGTCAAAAGTCAAAAATATTTCTGAATTTTGAATTGATTTTGTCCTCCTTGTCCTCCTTGTCCTCCTTGTCCCCTTCCTTCCCTTCTCCCTTAAGACAAAGAATACCCCGTCGCCTTCTGAACGAATTGCAAAACTTTTTGATAAGACTCAGGATTACTCACAGGATTGATAATGATGGGAATTGTGCTATCTGGTAACCAAAACGTAATCCTGCCATTAGCCTCTTGGCAAAAAGAACTGATGCAATTGAGGTTAATTACATATTCATTGTTTTCATAAAAAATTTTTACCCAATGGGGATGTTCGACTTCTAAATCTGTCACATGTTCTATGTATCTCAAAATTTTCTGATAGTCTTGGGGATTAGTTTGTGGGTTAATCACTATCGGAATAGCAGAATCTGGTAACCAAAAGGTAACTCTGCCATTTTGTTCATAACAAAAGGCGTTTATACGGTCAAAATTGACCACATATTTTTTCCTTTCGTAAAGGATTTTCACCCAGTACGCCACAAAATCTCCTCAGCTACCCGTGATGTCACTCTTAAAAAAATTCACAATTCTCATCGTAAACAAGCTACTGCTAATTGTGAATTTTAGTTTATTGTTGTCAGCTTACACTAGTACAGCACGTAGGGAATAAAGATGCCATACTTATCGGCGCAGTATCAGCCAATTTTATAAGTCAGAGTAACAGTCATGGGTTTGCAGGATAGATGAGAACCCCAAACGATCAGTTTTTGGTAATTTCTAGTTCAGCCAGCCTAGATTAGTGCTGTTTTACCAATGGGGGAATAGAATGAGCGATCGCAGCTTTAATAAATCCTTGGAATAATGGATGAGGATTGCTAGGGCGGGATTGAAATTCTGGGTGGAATTGACAAGCTAAAAAGAATGGGTGCTTGGGTAATTCGACTATTTCCACTAAGCGCCCGTCGGGGGAAGTACCGCTAATTACGTAACCTGACTCTAATAACAGGCTGCGGTAATGATTGTTAAATTCATAGCGATGGCGATGACGTTCATAAATCACATCTTCTTGATAGAGTTTGAACGCCAAGGTATTGGGAAGTACGTGACAAGGATATACTCCTAAGCGCATTGTGCCGCCTAAATCGACAACATTATGCTGATCTGGTAATAAGTTAATGACTGGGGCGCTGGTATAGGGGTTAAATTCGGCGCTGTTGGCATCTTTTAAGCCTTCAACGTTTCTCGCCCATTCAATGACAGAACATTGCATTCCCAAGCATAAACCTAAGAAGGGAATTTGGCGATCGCGGGCATATTTAATGGCAGCAATTTTCCCATCTACACCGCGAATCCCAAAACCACCGGGTACTAGAATGCCATCAACGCCTTCTAGTTGGCTTTCTGCTGGTGCATTTTCTAAATCTTCCGAGTTTACCCAGCGCACGCGCAACCTGCCATGAGTGGAAATAGCGGCGTGTTGTAAGGCTTCAACCACAGAAATATAAGCATCGCCCAAGCGCACGTATTTACCGACAATGGCAATTTCAATGTCGTGTTTGGGGCTGTGTAAATGCTGGACGAGATTTTGCCACTGTACTAAGTCTGGGTGGCGTTGTTCCATTTGCAGCAAATCTAAGACTTGCTCTGCCATGCCTTCCCGTTCTAGCATCAAGGGGACTTCATAGATACTCTTGGCATCTTGGGAAGTAATCACGCATTCTTCAGCCACATCGCAAAATTCGGATAATTTGCGTTTTAAGCCGACAGGTAAAGGGCGATCGCAACGGCAGACTAAAATATCTGGTTGAATGCCAATGGATCTGAGTTCCTTGACAGAATGCTGTGTGGGCTTAGTTTTCATTTCCCCAGCTGAGGCAATCCAAGGTAACAAAGTTACATGCATATACAACACGTTCTGTCGCCCTACTTCCTTGCGAAACTGGCGAATTGCTTCTAAAAACGGCAGGGATTCTATATCGCCTACCGTACCACCAATCTCTGTAATTACCACATCAGGGTTTGTGTTTTTAGCTACTTTTAAGATACGGTCTTTAATTTCATTAGTAATGTGGGGAATGACCTGGACAGTCCCGCCATTATAATCACCGCGTCGTTCTCTGTTGATTACAGCTTGGTAAATTGAGCCAGTGGTAACGCTATTGAGGCGTGACATTGAGGTATCGGTGAAGCGTTCATAATGCCCCAAATCCAAATCTGTTTCTGCGCCGTCTTGGGTAACAAAAACTTCCCCATGTTGAAAGGGACTCATGGTACCAGGATCGACGTTCAGATAAGGGTCAAGTTTGAGAATCGACACAGAATAATTGCGCGATTTGAGCAATCGCCCCAGACTTGCTGCTACAATTCCTTTGCCGATACTGGAAACTACGCCCCCAGTTACAAAAATAAACTTAGTCATACTAATTTGAATTTCCGGCCACTTCTAAAAATACATCCGTCATCTGAAGTATGAAGTATGAAGTATGAAGTGTGAAGTGTAAAGTATGAAATTTCCACCAACATGCTTTAACCTTCATCCTTAGGTCTCCAGCCTTCATCCTTTTGTGGTCATTGTGCCACAGTAACTATTGTGAAATCTTCTGTGATCTTGCTGTGAAAAAACTTGTAGGACTAGTATTATTAAGCCTTGTTGTCACCTCCCCAATAGCATTGGCAGATTCATCTTTTGTAGTTGTCTTTCCCCAAACAAACCACCAAACAACTGCGGAAAAAATCTTTTTTCTTGGTACTGCACCAGCAAATGGCCAAGTTTTATTTAATGGTAAGCCAGTTACTCGGAGCAAAGCTGGTCATTTTGCTCCAAGCTTTCCCTTGCAGGTGGGAGATAATTTGTTTACTGTCCGTCACCAAAATCGCGAACTTCAGATTAAGGTGACTAGACTTACCACTCAGCCTCAGCTACCACAGGGTTTAGCCTTTGCCAAAGATTCGTTAACGCCAGTAGCCGACATCGCCAGACTACCGGGGGAATTAATTTGTTTTAGCGCTATTGCACCGCCTAACGCCAGCGTATCTGTCACTCTAGCCAATCAAACTGTTGTTCTTGCACCCCAACCCACTAAGGCGCAACTACCAAATAATTTGGCAGCCTTAACGGGGAAAAATCAACCTGCTAACCAGTCTATCGCAGGAAGGTATGAGGGTTGCACTGTAGCCCAACAGCTTGATTACCCAATTTCCAGCCGCACGACAGTTGACGGTAATAATATTATTTCCGGTGCTGTAATTCCAGATTCCGGTAAAAATATCGATTTGGGTACACCAGAATTTAGACTGACAATGAATGGTCAGACTGTAACGCAGTCGGGTACTGGAAAAATTCAAATTCTCTCACCCTCACAATTACCTGTTGTGGAAATTACAGCCGACTCAGGCGTAGCGCGGACTGGCCCTAGTACTGACTATTCAAGACTCACACCACTCCCCAAAGGCACAAGAAGCAACGTCACTGCTAAAGAAGGCGAATGGTTACGCCTGGATTATGGTGCTTGGATTAATAGTAAAGAAACCCAAGTTTTACCAGGTGCAAGTTCACCACACACCATCATGCGCAGTGTCGGTTATCGAAAACTTTCTAGTGCGACAGAGGTTGTCTTTCCCCTAGAAGTTCCCGTACCTGTGAGTGTAAAACAAGGCGATCGCAATTTCACCCTCACTCTTTACAATACAACCGCCCAAACAGATATTGTTCGCACGGATGATAGTCCCCTAATTTCTCGCCTAGATTGGCAACAGGTAGCGCCCGGACAAGTACAATACACCTTTAATCTCAAAAACTCTCAACAGTGGGGATACAAGTTGAGATATGAAGGTACGAGCTTAGTTTTAACTTTGCGTCATCCACCTGCATTTAGAGAAAAAACACGCAAACCTTTATCCGGTATCAAGATTTTACTCGATCCCGGTCATGGGGGCAAAGAATCAGGTGCCAGTGGCCCAACTGGCTATTTAGAAAAAGATGTCAACTTGGTAGTCTCCAAGTTGTTGCGCGATGAGTTGGTGAAGCTAGGCGCAACGGTGGTGTTAACCAGGGAAGACGATCGCGATGTGTCTTTAGTGGAACGGCAACAAATTATTAGTAAAGAAGAACCTGCGATCGCCCTTTCGATTCACTACAATTCCCTACCCGATAACGGTGATGCGGAGAAAACCAAGGGATTTGGGACGTTTTGGTATAACACCCAATCACACAGTCTAGCATTATTTTTGCACAATTACATAGTAAAAAATTTGAAAAAACCTTCCTATGGTGTTTTTTGGAATAACCTCGCCCTAACACGCCCCACGGCTGCGCCTGCGGTGTTGTTGGAATTGGGTTTTATGAGTAATCCCGAAGAATTTGAGGAAATAGTCAACCCCCAAGAACAGAAAAAGATGGCGAAAGCTTTAGCTAATGGGATTGTTGAGTGGTTTAAGTCTAGGTAGTGGGCATTGGGCATCCCTTCGGCTTCGCTCAGGGCGAGGGGGCATGGGGCATGGGGCAAATAGAATTCTTAATTTTGAATTTTGAATTTTGAATTGGTACAACTCTCATGCAATCATTCATCAAATTAATCGCCTTTGCTTCTCTCATCACTGCCAGGGTAGCTTGGGGACAAGAGAATACAATCAAGCTGGTGTATCCGCCAACCAATCACCAAACGAAGACAGATAAAATTTTCTTACTGGGTAGCGCACCAGCAACCGGACAAGTGTTAATTAACGATCAACCCATTAAGCGCAGTCAAGCTGGTCATTTTGCGCCCAGTTTTCCTTTACAGTTGGGAGAGAATTTGTTTACTGTGCGTTACCAAAACCAAGAATTGCAGCTGCGGGTGACAAGGTTGGCAAATCAAGCAGAAATACCACAAGGATTAGCCTTTGCCTCCAATTCTCTCACTCCTGCTGTTGATATCTCCCGTCTACCCACAGAAGAAATTTGTTTTAATGCCATCGCTCCTGTAAATGCTAAGGTAGCGGTGAATATTGGCAAGCAAACTGTTGATTTATTACCGCAACTACAACAGATTTCTCTACCCAGCAATTCGGCTATCTTCATCAACAAAAATCAGCCTATCCCAGAATTGACTCCCGGTAAGTATCGGGGATGTAGAAAATTGCAGACAGGCGGTGATTGGCAACAACCAGAATTTCAACTCACATTCAATGGTAAAACCCTAACTCAGCCTAGTTCTGGCAAGGTGCAAACCTTAACACCAGATAAATTACCTGTGGTGGAAGTTACAGCCGAAACTGCTGTAGCCCGCACTGGGCCTAGTACAGATTATTCGCGGCTGACACCAATACCAAAAGGTGTTGTGGCAGCAGTGACGGCGAAAGAAGGTGATTGGTTACGCCTTGACTACGGCGGCTGGATTAATAGCCAAGAAACGCGGCTGCTTGCGGGTACAGTTGCCACTAGTTCAGTTATTCGCAGCGTCACATCACGGCAATTATCCACAGCAACGGAGATAATTTTTCCCCTGCAAGTACCTGTACCTGTCAGCATTACCCAAGGTGATGGAACTTTTACCCTCACTCTGCATAACACTCATGCCCAAACAGACATTATTCGCCTAGATGATAACTCTGTGATTTCTCGCCTAGATTGGCAGCAAATCGCCCCAAAAACAGTGCAATATACCTTTCACCTCAAAAATCAGCAGCAATGGGGATATAAGCTGGCATACAGAAATACAAGCTTAGTTTTAAGTTTGCGTCATCCACCAAAGATTGCCAAAAAGCAACAACAGCCATTATCAGGCATCAAGATTTTACTCAATCCAGGACAAGGGGGACAAGAATCGGGTGCTGCGGGGCCGAATGGTGTGTTAGCTAAAGACTTAAATTTGCAGGTGACAAAATTATTGCGGGATGAGTTAATCAAGCGAGGCGCAACGGTAGTCATGACAAGACAAGATGATCGGGAGTTATCGCTGGGAGAACGCCAGAAAATGATTGAGCAAGAAGAACCTGCGATCGCTCTTACTTTTCATTATCGCTTTTTACCTGATGATGGCGATGCCGAAAATACCAAAGGTGTAAGTAGCTATTGGTATCATCCCCAAGCACAAAGTTTGGCGGTGTTGCTGCAAAATCGGCTAGTAAAAAATTTAGGTAGACCTTCTTTTGGCGTATTTTGGAATAACTTGGCGCTGACACGTCCCCATATTGCGCCATCGGTGTTGCTGGAGTTAGGTTTTATGAGTAACCCCGATGAATTTGAGCAGATAGTCAACCAAGAAGCACAGAAAAAGAAAGCGAAAGCGTTAGCAGATGGGATTGTTGAATGGTTTAAGTTTAGGTGATGGGCATGGGGCATGGGGCATTGGGCATGGGAATGATGACAAGGGAGACAAGGGAAGGAGGAGAAGGAGGACAAATGACAAATGACTAATGACAGCCCTTGCTGGTTATATTTAATTACGCCAACTAATTATTGCAATTGACAAGAAATATGACTACAACCTTTATTCATAAATAATGCTTCAATTTTAGGAGCAGATAGAGGCGGTGAAAACAAGTAACCTTGACCAAATTCACAGCCGAGTTCCTGTAACCATTGCAGTTGTTGTTGGGTTTCAATGCCTTCGGCTATAACTGCTAAACCAAGCTGATTACTAATTGTAATAATAGTTTTAATAAGTTGATAATTGCGGTTGCCTGCTTGCATTTGATTGATAAAGGAACGGTCGATTTTCAAAGCATCTGCGGGTAAGCGATGGAGATAATTTAGCGATGAATATCCAGTGCCAAAATCATCAATGCTAATTTGAATACCTAATGTCTTTAATTGTTCTAAGACAATCAGCGTATCATTGATATTATTAATTAGCATACTTTCGGTAATTTCTAAAGTTAAACAATTACCATTTACACCAGTTTCTGCTAAAATTGTTTCTATATCTTGAACTAAAGAAGCTTTGCGCAAATCGGGAACGGACAAATTCACACTCATTTTTAAAGGCGGTAAATTGGGGTGCTGATTTTGCCAGGTTGCTAGCTGTTGACAGGCGGTGTAAACTACCCAGTTATCTAAAAGCACAATTAAACCTGTTTCTTCAGCTATGGGAATAAATTCGGCGGGAGGAACAAAACCCCAAATAGGATGTTGCCAGCGAACTAAGGTTTCAAAGCCAATTAAGCGATCGCTATTGATGTCAAAAATAGGTTGATAGTAAAGTATAAAGTCTTTGCGTTCTAAAGCTTTGCAAAATTCATGCTCTAAATTGAGTCTGATTAATGCTTTGGTGTGCATTTGCGCGTCAAATATTTTATAGCAGCTTTTGCCTTGGGCTTTGGCTTGATACATGGCAATATCTGAATCGCGCAATAAATCGGAAGCTTGATGGTAACGAGCTGTGCCTAAAACAATACCGATGCTGGTAGTAATTAAAAATTCATAGCCATTGAGGATTAATGGGGACTGAAATTCTGTCAAGATTCTCTCAGCAACTACAATTGCTTCTTCAATTCCTTCGAGATTTTCGAGTAAAATGACGAATTCATCACCACCTAAGCGAGCAGCTAAATCCATTGCCCGAATTTTGGATTTAAGCTTTTGGGAGATGATTCGCAGTAGCTGATCTCCCGCTAAATGCCCCAAGCTATCATTAATGATTTTAAACCGATCCATGTCGAGAAACAAAACCGCAAAATGATAATCTTCTACTCGCTGGGCACGGTTAATAGCTAATTCTAACCGTTCCATGAGCATGTTACGGTTGGGTAAGTCTGTGAGGGCGTCATGCAAAGCATTGTAGATTAATTGCTCTTCTGCATGTTTGCGATCGCTAATATCGGTGATGGTGCCAATATATCCGGTGATTTCTCCGGGTTTTTCTGATTCGGCAACGGCTTGTCCAAATACCCAAGTTACTTTACCATCAGGATGTTGAAAGCGATACTCTAGCTGAAAAGAACGATTTTCTTGCACAGCCGCATTCCACTCTGTCGTCACTTTTTGCCTATCTTCGGGGTGCAATCCTTTTATCCATCCAGTAGCGGCGGTTTCTTGGGGTGTGAGTCCGGTAATTTGACACCAACGTTCGTTAACATAATGATAATTGCCTTGGGTATCGGTGCGGAAAATGCCGACGGGTACAGCAGCAGCTAAAGAAATATAGCGTTGTTCGCTTTGGCGGAGATGGTTTTCTGTGCGTTGTCGTTCGGCTAATTCTGTTTGCAGGTTTTGGTAAGCGGTAGCTTGTTGAATTGCGATCGCAACTTGGGTTGAAAGTTGTTGCATCAGTTTAATTTCTTCGGCTTCCCACTGGCGCGGCTTTTCACCTTCCACCACATTCAGCAATCCCCATAAATTGTCACCTTCGATAATGGGGACTAAAATTTTCGCCCGCGTGTACAATGATTTAAGTAACTGGCGATGACAATCACTCATCGGCGTGGTGTAGATATCTTCCACAACTCGCACCCGTTCTTTGCGATCGCTAGTTATCCAAGTTGGCGTGTAACAAGCATCGTAAATTTCCCTTCCCATCAGAGAATCACAACCATTGGCGACGGATTCGGCTACTACTACGAGTTTCCAATCGGCTTGGAATTGCCAAATAGCGGCGCGATCGCATTTTAAGAGCGATCGCACTTCATTGACTGTGGTTTGCAGAATATCCTGTAAGTTGAGGGAAGAGTGGATTTGGGTTGCAATGGTAGCAATTAACTTTTCTCGTTCGGCTTTGGCTTTGAGTATAGCTGTACGCTCTTGAACTTGCTTTTCTAGTTCGGCGTTACGATTTTGCAGTAATTCTAATTTCTCGGCTTCTAATCGCAATACCCGATTTTCTAATACTTCAACTAAATTATTTAGCTCTAAAGGATTGAGAACTTTGAGAATGCTTGTCTGAGTGACAATTCCTAATAATTCTCCTTGCTTACCAACTACTACGACTCTTTTAACTAAATATTGCTGCATAATCTGCTGCACAATTAAAAGAGAGTCTTCTTGGTTGACTGAGAACACTGGGGTACTCATGACATCTTGAGCTTGCAGCAGTTCAAAATCTAGTTCTAAGGCTTGAAATTGCACAATATCCCGCTCTGTGACAATCCCAATTGGTAAAGATAGAGATGCTTCAGCGACAATTACCACCGAACTTACCTGATTTTCCGCCATCAACCGGGTAATTGTTAACATCGAAACATCAGGAGGCGCACAGATGACTTGTGAAGACATCACATCTCTTACCAGCCGTAATTGTAGCAAGTCTATAGGGCGTGATAATTGACGCAAGCTTTCATGAGTTAAAAGTCCGACAATTTGCTGCTGCTCGTTTAACAATGGTAGGTGACGGATATGATATTGCTGGAGCAAGTTAACTGCAACAAACAAATTAGTAAAAGCAGATGCTTGCCAGGTAATTACTGGATGTGTCATTACCTCCCGAATTGATAGCTGTTCTAGCGATCGCTTTTGGCAACTCAGGCGTACTACATCTCTTTCCGTAAAAATCCCTAATAATTTGGCATCTTCTACTACTAGAACACAGCTAGATCGTGCCTCTTGATGTAAGACAGCAATTTCTGTGTCTGCGGCTCTGGTAGAAGAACACACCGCCCGAATCCCACTCATCTGCGCGATCGCTACGCTCACAGGTGTATCTGGCGAAACGATCAGTGGGTTACGTACAATTGCTGACTCCAGATCAGCTGCCGTCAAAGCAGTGGAAGATAGGATCATTCTGGGAAGATAGTTAAGAATTTCTTAAACTGTTACTGCGATCGTGCCCTTATCAGTACCGTAATTCCAACAGTAGATTTGCCACATTTTTCATGCAGAGAGTATGAAGGATGGGCATTGGGCATTGGGCATTGGGCATGGGGGAGCATCCCAAATGTGCAAAAACGCCCTCACCCTATAAGGGTGGGGCTAGAAATACGAAGCCTGCCTTCGCAGGCTATCAAACTTTTAGCCTGCGAAGGCAGGCTTTGTTGGTATAGCAATACCCTTCTAGGGTATTGCGTCAAAATTGGGATGCTCCCGGGCATTGGGCATTGGGCATGGGGGACAAATGACTGTTGACTATTGACTATTGACTATTGACTCTTCCAACCAATCTTGGGATGGAATTTGCTCGATATTTGCCATGAATTTAGTTGACAAATTGACAATTTTTTGAGTCAAATCTGGATAATTTCGATTTTTCTATGGTAAAAGTAAAATACTTTAGTCAAGTTACTAGCCTGGAGCTAATCTCAACCGAATTCATGGTTATCTTCTGATTGTTTACTTTGGCTGGTTGGTTCTAGCCTGAGTTTATGGGATTTATCTAGCTTGCTTGGCAAAGCTTTCGCCTGTCTTCTTGGATGAGTTAAGGCGAGAAAATTCTCAGTTACTACTCTACTTGTTACCTCAATGCAGAAATTAACAAGCAAAAATTTCACCCTTCCCGACTAGCTATTTTTCTTTGGGATTGACAAAAATTTTTTCATCCACAAGAAAAATGAGTTAATTGTATTGTTAATTTTTGTAAAATCAAAGTCTTCAAGACTAGAATACTGATATGTAGATAGCTAAACTAACAAGAAGTACATCTTTACTGCTAATCATTAAAAGTTAATGTGGCCTAATAGCCTCAATGATCCCAATACAACTAATTCTGAAAAATTTCCTCAGTTACCGCGAAGCAACTTTAGATTTTCGCGGCTTGCATACAGCTTGTATTTGTGGTTCCAATGGTGCGGGTAAATCTTCCCTTTTAGAAGCAATCACTTGGGCAATTTGGGGTGAAAGCCGCGCTGCTGCTGAAGATGATGTGATTCATACAGGCTCTAAAGAAGTCCGGGTTGATTTTACTTTCTTGAGTAATCAGCAAAAATACCGAGTCATCCGCACTCGTGTACGGAATGGGAGTAGCGTTTTAGAATTTCAAATCGAAACGCCTTCGGGTTTTCGTCCCTTGACTGGTAAAGGTGTAAGGGCAACCCAGGATTTGATTTTAGAACATATTAAGCTTGATTACGATACTTTTATTAATTCTGCTTACCTGCGTCAAGGTCGGGCGGATGAATTCATGCTCAAGCGTCCCACAGAACGCAAGGAAATTTTAGCCGAGTTATTAAAACTTAATCAGTACGATGATTTAGAGGAACGCGCTAAAGAATCATCTCGCCAGTTTAAAGCTAGGGCGGAGGAATTGGAACGTTCTTTAGAATCGATGAAGATTCAACTCCAACAGCGTGAAACTATTGAGGCGCAAAGAACAGAGTTAGCAGCAGAACTGAATCAACTGCAACAGTTACAAGCTTTTGAAACGATTCAATTACAAAGTTTGCAGGTGGTACAGCACCAACGCCAAACTAAAGTTGAACAGCTGAGTTTTGTAAGACAACAATACCAAAATCTCAGCGAAGATTGCGATCGCCTGCAACAACAGCAGTTAGCCGTTAAAGGTCAAATTGCCGATTTAGAAAAGATTTTAAGCCAAGAAGCCGAGATTCAAGCGGGATATCTTCATTATCAACATCTGCAATCCCAAGAAGAAGTTTTTGCGACGAAATTTGACGCATATACCCGTGCTCAACAAACCCGCCAACAAAAGCAACAGCAGCTCAATAAACAAATTCAAGAAATTGAACGCCAACTGCAACAAGCAGCAGCTCAATTAGAGGCTGTGCAGCAACAAGAGCGAGAAATTCAGCAAACTCTGACAAAATCGGGCGATGTGGATGCAGGATTAGCTCAACTCACCGCCGCGCGTCAACGGGTAGCCCATCTCGATCAATTGCAAATGCAAGTGGCTCCTTTAATCCAACAACGCGCCACTTTACAAAGTCAAATCGATAGATTTCACGCTGGTTTGGTAGCGCGTCTAGAACAGTTAACAACCACAGAAAATCAACTCCAACGCCAGCAACATCGCCAACCCCAACTGCAACAAGCTGTAATGGATGTGGCGATTCAAATTGAAGAATTGGAGAAAAAGCGGGTTTATTTACAGCGAGTTCAAGAAAAAGGACAAGAAAGGCGACATTTTATAGAGAGATTGCAAGCCCATCAGCGAGATTATGAAAAACTCCTGGGAGAATTAGAGCAAAAGCTGCAAATGCTGCAAAATCCCAATGCACTTTGTCCCTTATGCGAACGTCCTTTAGATGAGCATCACTGGAACCGCGTAATTGAAAAGACAGAATCAGAATTAAAAGATACACAGGGACAATTTTGGGTAGTCCGAGAACAGATGGCTGTGTCGGACAGAGAGATTCAAGTACTGCGGCAAGAATACCGTGATATCTCGCAACAGCTAGCAACCTATGATACTTTGCGGGAACAGAGAGGACAGTTAGCAGCTCAACTCGAAGCGACTAGCGATGTACAACAACAACTGCAACAAATTGCTGCGGAAAGACAACATTTAGAGCGATCGCTACAATTAGGCGATTATGCACCAGATAAACAAGCGGAACTGCGGCAATTAGACCAATATCTGCAACAACTCAATTACAATGAGCAAGATCATGCCCTAGCGCGGAGTGAAGTTGAGCGCTGGCGCTGGGCAGAAATTAAACTCCAACAGATTAAAGACGCAACCAAGCGTCAGACTCAGTTAGCGGCAAGAAAGCCAGAGTTAGCAGGCACAATTGCCCAATTAGAACTGAGAATTCAGCAAGAACAAACTGATTCTGACTGCGCCAGAGAAATCGCCGCCCTCGATCGCTATATTACAGAACTCGGTTACAGTTCCGAGCAGCACAATCAATTACGTCAGGCTGTAAAGCAAAATCAACCTTGGCAATTTCGCCATCAACAAATGTTGTCAGCCCAGCAGCAGTATCCCCAACTGCAAATGCGATCGCAAGAATTAACCGCCGCCAAAACTGCCAGATTGGCGGAAAGGCAAACCTTAGCCAGCCAAATCGACAGTATTCAACAACAATTAGAAGAAACTGCTAACCCCACGGTGCAAATTCAAGCT
The DNA here is from genome assembly GCF_963889195.1 of Calothrix sp. FACHB-168. NCBI lineage: Bacteria > Bacillati > Cyanobacteriota > Cyanophyceae > Nostocales > Calotrichaceae > Calothrix > Calothrix sp. FACHB-168. Next base: position 219,846 of record NZ_CAWPNJ010000096.1, on the reverse strand, counting down.
TTAGAGCAGCAATTACAAGCACGCAGACGCCAATTAGACGAGCAAATCGCCAAATTAGGGCGGTTAGAACAGTTGGCAGCGCAATTGGAAACCATGCAAAATCAGTATGAACAACAGCAACAGCAATTACAAGCCACCAAGCAGCAACAACGGGTGTATCAGGAATTAGCCCAGGCTTTTGGTAAAAATGGTATCCAAGCACTGATGATAGAAAACGTGTTGCCGCAGTTGGAAGCTGAGACAAATCAACTACTTTCGCGCCTTAGTGCCAATCAGCTACACGTACAATTTATTACGCAAAAAGCTGGCAAGAGTAGTAAATCTACCAAGAAGAATGCCAAGTTAATAGATACTCTAGACATTTTAATTGCCGATGCCAGAGGTACGAGGGCTTACGAAACCTATTCTGGGGGAGAAGCCTTTAGAATTAACTTTGCCATTCGCCTCGCCTTAGCCAAATTGTTGGCACAGAGGGCGGGTGCGGCGTTGCAATTGTTGATTGTCGATGAAGGTTTTGGTACTCAAGATGCGGAAGGATGCGATCGCTTGATTGCCGCGATTAATGCGATCGCTTCTGATTTCGCTTGTATTCTCACCGTCACCCACATGCCCCACCTCAAAGAAGCTTTTCAAGCGCGAATCGAAGTCAATAAAAATCAACAAGGTTCACAAGTACGTTTGTTAATCTAAAACCTACGTTTTCTCTCAAATAAACTTGATTGACAAAAACCCACTTTCGTTGTGGGTTTTTTAATAATTATACCAATTTGAAAAATGATGGCGACAGATGGAAATCTGAAACGCTTATCCAATAGATGTTTCACAATCCAAAATCTAAAATCTAAAATCCAAAATGGTATTACCCCAAGTAATCTTTGTATTTTCTCTGCCAGAGGCTTTTGTGGGAGAAGCTTCGCCAACGCAAATGTGGTTAATTCACCTAAAAATCGCTGCAATTCAACGGTATTCCTCTGTTAACCTCTACATTTGAGATTTGCCTGTTGTTTCTGCTTCGTTGCAATTTACGGTGTAATTTAGCATTTCCTAATCATGATTTACCACAAAAATATTTCAACAAGTGTGGTATTTGAAAAATATAAATCCTGGCGATCGTATAGTATTAGCAAATGAGAGTACACTCATATTTGATTTTTGCCAAAAAATCTGTATACCTTGTTTTATTTTCCTGCTTTTCTGAATATGATTAATCTCTTATGGGGAATATAAAATTAGTCTTACATCTTCGCCCTTAGGCAAATAGATATGTGATTCGAGTTCAGCAAAAGAATTATTAACTTTTGTAAAGTTTGTCTAAAATTAAGGTCATTATGTTAAATCAGTAGCGATTTAATCGCAAAACTTTATTTAATGTAAGTGACTTTTATTTATAAGTTAATTTCTTTTACAGTTAAGAAATTACTGGGGAATCATATAATATTTTATTATGTGCAAACTCACAATTAGTACAAAGAATCTTGTAGAGCTAACGATAAATCAGCCGATTAAAAAGTTCTTAAAATTGCCAAAATCATCAGAAAATCGATTTTTCTCTAATGTAATTGCTGATTTTCTACATGAGACTAGAGACTATGCTTTTGGCAAGAAAGCCATGACTACATCATGTATATCAATTGCACTCAAAGTTACAAAGCAACAAATACTAACAATATTGGTAGCTAGGAAACTACAATCACCTCGAAAAATCTAAAAGAAATGAAATACTAAAGAAATGAAATATAAGTATAAAAAATCTTTAAAATAAGTACATACTGAAAAAGCCATATTGGCTATATATTAAATCAGGTGATTGATTATGGAAATCACAAGAGTATTCTTACAAATAAAACATAACTTATTCACCATAGCAGAAACTACCATGATTATCTTAATGGTTGGTTTATTGACCTGCTTAGGAGTTAAATTATTTGCTGAGTATTTAGCAAATTTATTATTACCTAAAGTCAGAAATAATTCAAATTCTGAGCCAAAAAAATTCTTCTGTGAACCGCAATTAACAGATGATGAAATACAGACAGTAATGTCAAAAATTCAAAATTGTGCTTCTCAGTTAGAACATGTATTTTTTGAACGTACCTCAGAATTACACAAAGAAATTGCCGAACGCAAGCGAATACAAACCGAACTGGAAAAATCTCTTTCCTTGCAATATGCAACTTTAGAATCTACTGCTGATGGGATTTTAGTAGTAGATAGCCAAGGTAAAATAGCAGGCTTTAATCAAAAGTTTCTCCAGATGTGGCGCATTCCTGAGTCAGTCATATCCTCTGGAAATCATCCAAAAGCGCTAAGATTGGCAATTAAACAGCTAGAAGCGCCAAGACAGTATATTGCTACTATTAGAGAATTAAACTTAAATCCAGATATCCAGATTTATGATGCGATCGCCTTTAAAGATGGCAGAGTATTCGAGCGTTATTCTCAACCGCAATGTATCAATGGTGAAATAGTCGGTAGAGTCTGGAGTTTTCGTGATGTGACAGCTCACAAATTAGCAGAAGCGAAAATTCGCCATCAAGCTTTGCACGATATTTTAACCAATCTACCGAATCGAGTATTATTCAATGAAAGATTGTCTCAAGCATTAGCCCAAGCCAAAAAAAGTGGTAATAAATTAGCTGTATGTTTTTTAGATCTAGACCGATTTAAAACCATCAATGATACACTCAGTCATGGTATAGGCGATCGATTATTGCAGATTGTTGCCCAACGTTTAATAGAATGTCTAGGAGAGACTGATACCCTTGCACGCTGGGGTGGCGATGAATTTACCTTAATTTTACCCAATATCAAAGATACGAAAGAAGTTGCTGCAATCCAAGATAGGATATTAGCCGCTTTCAAACCAGTATTTGATATAGAAAATTATCAGTTGCATATCAGCCCTAGTATTGGTATCGCTGTCTATCCCATGCATGGAAAAGATGCAGAAACCTTAATCAAAAATGCTGATGCTGCACTATATATTGTTAAGTCTCAAGGGCGCAATAATTATCAATTTTATAACTCAGAAATTAATGCTGATTCTTCTAAATTATTAATTTTAGAAAATAGCTTGCATTATGCTTTAGAGCGCCAAGAATTTGAAATTTACTACCAACCACAAGTAAACACGACTACAGGTAAAATTACCAAAATCGAAGCTTTATTACGTTGGCGACACCAAGAATTAGGTCTGATATCTCCAGATGAATTCATTCCCATTGCTGAAGAAACTGGATTAATTTTATCGATTGGTGAATGGGTTTTAAAAACAGCCTGCGCCCAAACTAAATTTTGGCAAGAAAATCTCGATTTACCATCACTCTCAGTTGCGGTTAATCTTTCCGCCAGACAATTTCAGCAGCGTAATTTAGTCAATATAATATCGCAGACATTAAAAGAAACTAAATTAAAGCACCAATGCTTAGAGTTGGAAATCACTGAAAGCGTAGCCATGCAAAATGTAGAATTCACGCGAAAAATTTTGAGTGAATTATATAATTTAGGTGTTTCCATATCCATAGATGATTTTGGTACGGGATATTGTTCTCTAAGCTATCTGAAAAATTTTCCGATTCATTGTTTAAAAATAGACAAATCTTTTGTCCGCGATTTATCCCATGATAATCATGATGCTGCAATTACAACTGCGATCGTTCGTTTAGCACATGGATTGAAGTTAGCAGTTGTTGCTGAAGGCGTAGAAACTGAAGCACAACGGAATTTATTACAACTTTTAGATTGTCAGTTAATGCAAGGTTACCTATTTAGTCGCCCCTTACCGGCGGAGGATGTAACAAAATTGCTGCGAAAGTCTAAATCCCGCCGCATTAGTACATCCTTCTTAGTTGCTTAGTACAAATAGCCCAGTTGTAATGAAATCTTAAAATTGATGCGATCGCACCAGAACTTGAGCAGCAATCTGAAGTATTGTAATCCCAGATAATATCCTCAGGTTTTAAAAATGTGTCAACTGCTGGGAATGAATTGTAATACCCCAACAGATATTTGCTTTTCTTTTGAAGGGTTTTCTGCTAGGGGAGGAAAAACTGACGATCACTGTGATGGTTGGGGTATAGCCTTCTTTGAAGAAAAAGGATGTCGGATTTTTATCGATGATAAACCTTCCATCGTTTCTCCTGTAGCTGATTTAGTGCGGCGTTATCCCATTCACTCTAACCATGTCATCGCCCATATCCGCAAAGCTACCCAAGGTGAAGTGAGGCTACAAAACTGTCATCCTTTCCAAAGGGAACTGTGGGGCAGGTATTGGGTATTTGCCCATAATGGCAATTTACCAGATTTTCAGCCGGAGAATATGGGCTTTTATCAAGCTGTGGGTGAAACAGACAGTGAAAAAGCATTCTGTGTGATTTTAGAGACTCTGAGACAAAGCTTTCCCCAAGGTAAGCCACCTTTAGAAAAACTGTATCCTGTTCTGCGGACAATTACTGCTAAACTCGCATCAGCAGGTGTATTTAATTACTTATTATCTGATGGCGAACATTTCTTTGCTCACTGTTCAACCAAACTCAGCTACATCGTGCGCCAAGCGCCATTTGCTGCGGCGCATTTAATCGATAGTGATATGACTGTAGATTTTCGGGAATTAACTTCCCTAAGCGATCGCGTTGCTATTATCGCTACTACTCCCCTGACTGACAATGAGGTATGGACAACAATCCCACTAGGAGAACTGCTAGTTTTTCAGGATGGTTTACCTCTAGAAGTATAGCCTGTGAATTCAACTCCATCCAAGAAGTTTGTAGTTGGGACTTTAGTCCTGACTACAAACTATTTATAAAGAACAAACAGCTAAATTAGACGATTGATGCCCTTGATTCACAGTTGCTGCGATTTTGCTACCAATCAACTTATTCACTATCTCTTTGACTTGAGCTGGGATGACTGGTTTAGTCATAAATTCCGTTGCACCAAATCCTTTAGAGAGAACTGGTTCCAATAGGCGATCGCTACCTGTTAAAATCACCACAGGGATTTTGCTCAAAAAAGAACTCCGGCGCAGTTGAGCATAGATTTCATATCCACTCACAGTTGGCATAATTAAATCTAGAAAAATCAAGTCTGGTTTTTTCTGAATCAGAATTGGTAAAGCTTTCACTGGCTCTTGAATTCCAATAAATCTCAAGCCTTGAGCGGTGAGTATTTGCTGCAACATAGCGCAGATTTGAGCGCTATCATCTATACAAATTACCAGTGGCGCATTTGCTGTACTTGTTGGTGCAGAAGCAGTATTATTTTTTGGCTGAGTAACTGGAAATTGAATATCTTTTATTTCTACCGGTTCGATAATTCCTTGATTAATATAAGGCAGCAAAGAACGAGTCACTGGTAAAACGTTCTGATGCATTTTTCCAGCTAAATCCCAAAAGGTATATTTGCCGTTGAGGACATTCACAAAGTAGTTGTAGGCAAAGGAACTAACTTGCTCTTGGAGTTCTTTTGGTCTGCGCAATACAGGTGATAAATTAGGAGAAATTTTGTCTAAACCAACGTTTTTCCAATTATTCCAAGCATCTACCATGTGTTTTAAATACATCTGGCCGCTTGTGGAATTCATCGGTGCATCTAAGATGACATCTTGATCGAAATCACAACTTAAAGCCTCGCTATTGACTCTTTGCGCCATGTCAAATAAAACTTCTGTTATGATACTTTCGGCAATGGCATTAAATTGTGAGGTTTTAATTTGATGTTTATTAGATAACCCTTCTAAAAGGCAATAATCCCAATGTTCTTTTGATAAATTCTCATGATTAAGTACGATGGTATTAATATCAATTTGGGGACATTTTTGGGTGAGATATCTGCGCAGACGTTGATGGGGATGACTTCCACCTGTAGCCCAAACTATTTGCCCCAAACGATAATACAAAGACCATTTGATGCCTGAAGAATCTTGAAAATTTAATCTACCGTTATATTGAATTAGCGTAAACCTATTTAATCCATTGAGTAATTTACTCAATTCTGTGATTTCTATACTGTTCATACTGCATCACCTGAAACTAACTAGCCAATTGTGGTAGAAATGCCGAGGAATTAATGTTGGGGAATTATGAAATATTATAATAACATAATTCTAAAAAATGAATTAATGTTGCTCTATGTAAAGAATATCAGTGATAATTCTGATATTTAAACTGGCTAAAGATACAGTGACTAATGTTTGATCCCTATAGAAAATACGCATTTGCAAAGAGTGGATTAAGTAGATATAACGAAAGAATTTACCGTGGTGATTATTCACCCTTTGCGCCTAATAATATTTAGAGAAAATGAGGAAAATCTGAAGATAAAAACAAGTTTAATTCAGTCAAAAATAAGTAATTTTGCAATCCATTCTCTATTTATGGCTGTTGACTGTTGACGGTTGACTGTTGACTGTTGACTGTTGACTGTTGACTGTTGACGGTTGACGGTTGACGGTTGACGGTTGACGGTTGACTGTTGACAGACTTACAGCGTATTTCAGGTAAATGAGGTACGCGCTTCGGGGCATGGCAGTGCCAGTGCCCCTACAATAGACGATAATCTGTACCTCATACCATTTCACAAAAAATATGATGTGGATGTAGGTTGGGTTGAGGAACGAAACCCAACACCCCAAAGTCCTGTAATTGTTGGGTTTCACTCCGTTTAACCCAACCTAAGCATCTGTATATCTATGAATTGCAGATTTATATAGCAATTCGCTCTTGGATTGATGAAATCTGACATAAAAGGTTTTAGACGGTTAACTGTTGACAGTCAACAGCAAAAATCGATATTTTTCCCAACTGATTATTGGTGATGCTGGTGCAGAAGCTTGATTTTCCTAGATTAGAGGATTCCTGTAGTTACCGACGGTAAACAAAATCAAACAACGGTGATGCGATCGCTCTATGATGCGGATATGTACGATCTAGCTTAGAACCAATCATGACATCAACAGTCTCAATCAACGATAGTCAAAGGTTGCAAATTTCACCTTTAGAAGTCCCATCTCGCTTACTTTTGGGGCCAGGGCCCTCTAATGCTCATCCGGCGGTATTACAAGCCATGAATACTTCACCTGTAGGGCATTTAGATCCCGCTTTTCTCGCCCTCATGGATGAAATTCAATCCTTACTGCGCTATGTGTGGCAAACAGAAAACCCCTTAACAATAGCAGTTAGCGGTACCGGTACTGCCGCAATGGAAGCCACTATTGCCAACGTTACCGAACCTGGTGATGTGGTATTAATAGGTGTCGCAGGCTACTTTGGTAATCGCCTCGTTGATATGGCGGGAAGATACGACGCAGATGTCCGCACTATTACTAAACCTTGGGGACAAGTTTTTAACTTAGAAGAACTGCGTCATGCTTTAGAAACTCATCGTCCGGCAATCCTGGCTTTAGTTCATGCAGAAACTTCTACTGGTGCGCGTCAACCCTTAGAAGGTGTTGGTGATTTATGTCGTGAATTTGGCACGCTGTTATTAGTAGATACAGTTACCAGTTTAGGAGGCGTGCCCATATTTTTAGATAATTGGGGAGTTGACCTAGCCTATAGCTGTAGTCAAAAAGGCTTGGGTTGTCCTCCTGGTGCTTCCCCTTTTACCATGAGTCCTCGCGCTATAGAAAAATTGCAACAGCGCCGCACCAAGGTGGCTAACTGGTATTTAGATATGAACTTGTTAGGTAAATATTGGGGTAGCGAACGTGTATATCATCACACAGCGCCGATTAATTTGTACTATGCACTGCGGGAAGCACTGCGTTTAGTTGCAGAAGAAGGATTAGCTAACTGTTGGCAACGGCATCAAAAGAACGTAGAGTATCTGTGGGATGGCTTGGAAGATTTAGGACTGAGTTTGCATGTTGAGCGAGAGTTCCGCTTACCAACTCTCACAACTGTCTGCATTCCCGAAGGGTTGGATGGTAAAGTAATTGCGAGACAATTACTTAACGAACATAACATTGAAATTGGTGGTGGTTTGGGCGAACTAGCTGGTAAAGTTTGGCGCGTTGGACTAATGGGCTTTAATAGTCGCAAAGAAAGTGTCGATCAACTTTTAGAAGCATTACGCCAAGTTTTAGCTAAATAGTGTTTTGGTGTTTTGGAAAATCTTTCCTCCGCTAACCTCAAAAGTATAGCGGGGGATGATTCAATCTTGTTGATATGTATATATCTGTAATCAAGTGGCGTAAGTGCGATCGCACCAAAAATATTTTCTCTTAAAAATGCTATCCTTTGGAAAGTCGCTGCGCGAGCGTAGTTTACCTGTAAGTCACAATTGCGATGTGGCTGTTAAACTTATAATTGTTATACCAAATTCTATGTGAGGCTGCACATTAACGCCCTCACCCTAGAAGGGTGGGGCTAAACAAACAAAGCCTGCAAAGGCAGGCTAATTATATGCATGTTCATAGAACATTGGTATTAGGTCATAATTATTGGCAAGACCTCAAAGTATGAGCGAAACAGCAGAAAAACTTAAACTCGAACTTTCTCAGCTATCTGCAAAAGAACGTGCTGAAATTGCCTACTTTTTAATTCATTCTCTGGATGAGGGTATAGATGATAATCTAGAAGTAATTTGGGACGAGGAATTAAGCCAACGCTTGGATGCAATTAATCGTAATCCTGCTATTGGTGAATCCGCGTCGCAAGTTTTTTCTGAGTTGAGAGAAAAGTATTCGTGAAGTTTATTGTAAATAAAGAAATATTGAAAGTTAATAATAAAGTTAATCAAAAAGCTATATATCTAATAGATGAATGCAGTAAGTAATATTAATTAGCCATTAAAAACTTTTCCATTGCATAATTAATAAAAGTTGCTCCTCTACGTTCTACCTGTTGCTCAGTAATGATGGAGAAACCCTTATTTAAGAAAAATCCCTTGGCGGTAATACTTGCTTCAACGTATAAGCGCTTAATTCCTAACTCATAAGCTTTTGCTTCAATTGCGGCATAAATCTTACTACCAACACCCATCCGTTGATAGTTTTTATGGCAATAAAAGCAGTCTATATGTCCGTTGAGTTCTAACTCGCCAAAACCTGCAATTACACCTTCATCTTCAGCAACATAAGTAAATCTTTCTGAACAAATTTTTGCCCAATCCCGAAAGTTAATATCATCTGGTGCCCATGCTGCAACTTGACTGCTTGAGTAGTCACGAATATTAACTGCACGTACTGTTGCGTGAAATAATTGCGCTATTTGCTCTGCATCTTGCGGCTTAAATAATCTTATTTGCATAAAATGAATCAGGACTTACCCAAAAATTGCCAAAAAGCTTAATTTATCGAACCGCCAAGACGCCAAGTACGCCAAGGATAAGAGAAAAAACTGAGAATTTGTGAATTTCACAAATGATTTAGAATTGCTACATGTGCCACAAACAATATTGATTAATTATTTGTTGAGAATATCACCCCTGTTTGGTTAAATCAAAACAAGGGTGTATGAGTTCAACGTTATTTATCCCCAGTAAAATCAACAACTATTGGCGGAATTGTACTTTGTCCGTTGGGTTGGGTTTTAACTATTGGTTGGGGATGTAATGGTGTGGGTAATGTCTCACCGGGTTTAGCAGTTTGATTCCACAAAATTAGTGAGAGTAAACCATCAACTAAACCGTTGGTGTTGCCGTTACTACCACCAACTAGGATATCGGGAATCAGGCGGACATTGCGATCGCCAATAATTTGCATCAACTGCATCGCGGTATAACCTTGTGGCCCCAAGGCTTCCACACCAGTGCGGTAGGTTTCGGCTTTAGCGTTACCTGTGGCGCGGATACCTTCAGCTTCAGCCATTGCGCGGAGTTTTGTACCCTCAGCTTCCCCATTAGCTTGCTTAATTTGCGCTTGTGCTTTCAAGTCAGCAATATGGACGCTTTGCTCTGATTTCACCATTTCTTGCTGAATATCAGCCAATGCTGTTTCCCTTACCAATTGTTGGCGTTGGGTTTGCGCTGCTTGCTGTACTTCGTAAGTCTTGCGCTGTTCCTCGGCTATTTTCCGGTCAGTTTGGGTTTGCATTAGGGTGGCTGGCGGTTGAATATCACCAATTAAGGTGTCTATTGCTTGCACATCATAAGCCCGGATTGCTACTTTAATATACTCAGCAGCTTCCGCTTGACGCTCGCTCCGAGCGGTGAGAAAGTCAAGCACAGTGCAGTTTTGGGCTGAGTTACGGAAATAGTTACCAATTGTTGGTTCCAAAACATGGTCTACAAGGTTTTGCATAGAACCAACGCGAGAAATTACCTTTGGCGCATCCAAAGCACCAACGTGGATAATTTGCGCTACTTCTAAATCGAAAGCAAACCCATCACGCGATCGCACTGTTAAAGAAGCAAGTTTTGCATCATAACTGTGGCGTTCGGTACGACCTGACCAGTTTAAAACAATATTGGTCGTGGGTACCAATTCAATCTTCATGATGCGGGAATTTAGCGGGTGCTTACCTGGATAAAGTGGTTCAATCCACACGCCCTTATGTCCCTGGTTCACCAAATTACCGTGGGTGAAGGCTGCACCACTCACATCTTCTTGAGCTTGACCTACGAAAGAAATTACCACACCTACATAACCAATCGGAATTTCCGTCATTGGTACTTGCTCAACCTGAACAAACCAAGGATTCAAGTTCCAAGAACCAGAAAGGAGAATCTGCTCTTGTAAACCTCGGCGTCCACCTGCATCAATGAATTTCTGTCCGTTTTGAAAGTTGTTGTGTCCCTCAATTGTCGGCCCGGCGATTTCTCCACCAGGAATTGGTAAACCATCTAAGGTAGTGACGATGCCAACTTTATCAGAGGCCACAGTGTGTACCCGCAACTGTTCGGGATTCATGCCATGAGCAGAGGCATTTGACGCCATGATGACTTTAAATAAGGCGGTATTGATACGATAAGTACCAGCCGTCAAAAAGCCCATTTGCCGACCTTTTTCGCCACCGTGGGTGAGGAATTTCCGCGCATCTTGGAAGTTATCGCAATCGACAATTTTACCGAGGATGCGTTCTGGTGGGTTAGATGCACCATCTGCGGCGACAATTAAGGCGATTTCACCTTGAGGTACAACTACCACCGATTCTTTCCGCACAGAATATTGCCAAGGCCAATATCCCCAATGCCAACCGGGTGCTAGGGTATCTGCTTGCAAACCCGCCTCACCGTTGAGTGCAATTAATCGTCCTGCAGGAAGTCCGCGTCCAGATAAGGTGAATTTTCGGACAACAATACCAACTTCCCGTTCGCCAATCACCACCAAGCCACCAAAGAACAGGGGAACAAAGACAACAAAACCACCCAAAACAATAATTGGGACTAGCACCCCAGGCGATAATTGCATTGCCTGGTATTGAGTATTGCTGGTTTGTAACTGGGCAATAACTGGTTGTGGCTGTGTCGGTTTGACTGAAACTGAGGCGATATTGTTTGCTCTAAATGTTTCTACTGTTGATGCATTAGCAAAGCTGGTATAATTAACACTGCCAGCTACTGCTAATGATGCAACTAAAGATCCGGCAATCTTAGCAAAGGAAGATTTAAACTTATTCATAATATGTGCCCTTTTGGGCAACTAATTATCTAAAGTATCACTTCAATTGGGCGATGCTTGATTTCTTAAACTTGGTGTAATTTTTTTAAAAGAAGTAAATGGTCAATTGTTAGAGAGGCGATCGCCCTTCCCTACCTCCTTGGCCTAAAATGCTCAAAGCGCATAACTTGAGTGTGGTTTTGACATCAAAGCTCATGTTATCTTGTAAGAAACTTTTCTCAGTAATAGGCGAAAAACTCTGTTTTTAGCTGTTTTAGCCTCTAGGAGGGGAAATTTTTATTAAATCATGTAACAGAAAACCAATTTTCGGTTTTTTTTATCTAAGTTAAAAAGGCTACTTATTTAGCATGACAAAGCTTTACATAATTAAATTAATATGAGTTCTAGAGCAGACAGAGTTGCTAAGATTATTGAGCGAAGATCGGCTTATCTTCCCAAAAAAATTGCCACGGTTGAAAAAGAGCTTCAGGCAAGAGCATCTGCTTTATATAATCTGGAAAATCATCGAGAAGCGTTACTTCAAAACAATATCAATCTCCAAAATTGGGAGCCGATAAAGGCAATAAATTTTGCTGATATTCAACAGCGCATTAACTCTGAACTACTAGTATTATCTAAACTCAGGACTCGCTTTTCCCGAAATAGCTTGAATATTGGCGTGATGGGGTTGATGGGACAAGGTAAGAGTACCTTACTTAAGAGTTTAAGTGGACTGAGCGATCGCGAAATTCCTGCATATGAAGGAGCAGCTTGTACGGCTGTTCGTAGCGTGGTTTGCAATCAGGAAGGTGCTATTGCAGTTCAAGTTGTTCTTCATTCAGAAAAAACTTTTTTAGAAGAAGTGATTCTTCCTTACTACAAATCCCTAAAACTCCAGCCTGAACCACGTACCTTAGATGAATTTGCACGCTCATCTTTACCTGCACAAATGCCAGCTGGTGCAACTAATGAAGCAGTTTATCAACATTTGCGATTTGACTATTTCCAGAACTTAGAAAAATATCGGCATTTGATTGTTCCGGGAAGAGAACCTCAGCCAAAAATTGTACCTGTAGAAGAAGTAGCTGAATATGTTAGACAAGAACGCAATACCCAAGGAGAATTAATTACCTTTAAACACTTGGCTGTGCGTGAAGTTAATATATTTTGCCCTTTCCAAAATCCTGATGTTGGTAAAATTGCTCTCGTTGATATTCCCGGTTTGGGAGACTCTAAACTCGGCGATGAAACAGTAATGTTGGAAACTCTGGGTACAGCAGTGGATGTTGTTCTGTTTATAACTCGCCCAGACCCCCAGCGTTACCAATGGCGTAAAGTTGACACAGATCTTTACGATATCGCGGCGCAAGAGTTAAATAATCTTGCAGGTAGAGCATTTATGGTGATTAACCATAGTCAAAGAACGCAAAATTTCAATGCTTGTAAAGCTCTGCAAGACACTTTACAAATGCAAGTAGTCAGTTGTGAAATTGCTGATTGCTCCAATCCTGATGATGCTAATCAAGTTTTTAATCGTATCCTAAATTATTTAGCAGAGCATATTTTAGAAATTGATGAAGAATATGCTCGACAAAGTCAAGAACGGTTGCTGAAACTTCAGCAAGATATTGATTTAATTATCCAGTCTGCACGAAAAGTTTTGAGCGGTACTGACAGCGATTTATCTAGAGTAATTGATGACACCTATGACGATTTATTCGGGACTGATAGAGATGGATGGTGGCGAGAAATTACCATTGCTTTTCAAGATTTGAGATTGGAATTTGCTCAACGCTGTCAATTACCATCTCATAGTCTAGAATCCAGTATTGAGAAAGTATCCAAAGATTGTAAAGAAAATGCGGGAATTTTAACAGCTAATCATCCAGAAAATGAAATTAACAAGCAGATTCAAGCCAGTAATCCCATGAAAGCTTATGGTGATTACCGAGATTTATTGCGGACTCTACTTTCCGATCGCTTTAGTAATTTAGATGAGGGATTAAAGGAATCTACGGAAGAAGTAAAAGCACGCATAGCAGATATTTTAATTACATTGGGAAGATTAAATATATTTTCTCAGCCTTTGGCAGGTGCTGAATTTATCAAAGCTTTTCGAGAATTGCTAGAACAAGAACATCCAGATTTGAAAAGACTCCAGCAAGGATTGCAAATTATTGATAGTTTTGAACTTTCCTACAGTGGCTTAATTGAGCCACAAATTTATCAACATTTGGTTTCATTTAGCAATATTCAACTGCCTAATGAAGAATCTCAAGAGACAACTTTAAAAGTCGGGCCAGATACAAATGCTGATTTAATTTTGAACGCCTTACAAATTGACTACGATCGTACAGTTGCCAGAATTAAGTCAGCTTTAGAAGAGCTAATTTATCAGCCAAGCATTGCTGCTTATGCAAGAATTGAGAAGTTTATTGACAACATCATATACCATAAAGAAGCTCAAAAAGACTGGAAAAAGTTTCTCCGGCGAGTGAGAGCTAAAGTCTGGGCTGAAGAAATTGGTAAGCTTGAGCAAGAACAAAAAATTCAACAAGACTGGTTGAATATTGTCAAGGGATTAGAAGAGGTGAACCGGGTAGAAACCATGCAATTTCTGACTTAAATTTTTGACATAATAATAGATTACTAGAAACTTCTTGAGCATCGACTAAAATTGATTTTTCAGCCGGGATTTATTTCATGAATAGCCTGCAAGAATTAAATATTATTATGGTTGCGCCTAGAGGAGTAGGCAAAACCAGTTTGTTAGCCGCCATCCACGAAGAATTTGACAAAACCTTTGAGAGTGCGGGGTTAACAACATGGACAAGCGATAGTAGAACATTAGATGCGATCGCAGAATGTAAACGTCTGTTACGCAATATGGATTACCGCATCCAAAAACTAGTTGAACCAACTCCACCCCAACTCGATCCTTGGGAAGATGAAGGATTTGTGTTTGAAGTGGGAAGTGGGAGCAAGAAATTCATGAGAATTCGCTTTACCGATCCTTCTGGTGAGTATTTTAAACCCACTGCAACTCCCGACCAAAAAGAGTATGTCAAGCAACAATTAAATCAATGTGATGCGGTGATTATTCCCATTGATGCAACAGCGTTAATGGAAAAGAAAATCGGCAGAACCAAGAGTACAGAAATTGGCCCTTGGCATGAATCAAAAAACGATCCAGCGCGGATTACTAAACTATTAAAAGATGCCTATGAAAGTTTAACTAAACCCAGACTTGTTGTCTTAGCACCATTAAAGTGCGAAAGCTACATGAAAACAGATAAAGATGCCAATGACTTACTGGATCACATCAAAATTGGCTACCGGGAATTACTAGATTTTTTCAAAGAAGACGAACTTTATCACAAAGTTGCAGTAGTTGTCACACCTGTACAAACCATTGGACATATTGCTTTCTCTTACGCCGAAACTATTGATGGATACACTCGGTTTTTTTACAATAAAGTACCACTAGATGCACCTTATGCTCCTAAAGATGGCGATCAACCACTGCGCTATGTATTGCGGTTTTTGTTGAATGTTTATAATGAAAGCCGCAAGTTAGAGTTAGAAACAGCTAAAAAAAATATTGATACACTGGAAAAAGAAGTAGGTGTTAAAGTAGATCGGCTCAATAGTGCCCGCCGCAGACTTAATCTAGTAGAGCAACGCCTAAATCAGCGTAATCAACTTTGGCTACCTATCAGGCTGATTGCTAACTTTTTTGATGATGTGCATACAACTTATAGTGAAGCAAATAATAGTTATACAGCAAAAGAATCTGATTTAAAAGATACAGAATATCAAAAAATTGTGGTTCAAAGCCAGGTAGATGCTACAGAAGCTCAAATCCAGGCTTTTAACACAGCTATTTCCAAATTTGCAATTGATTGTAAACAAGAACGTGGCTTTGCTATTTTGCAAGGTAGAGCCAAATGGTTACCAGTTCCTAAATGATTTTGTGAGGCTTCTATGAGTAATAATCAGGTAGAAATTTACGTTAGAAGTTCTCCTTTAGGGGAAGTTGGTATTCATTGGCGCAATATTAGCAAACCCCAACAGCCAAATGAAGAGCCATTTGTCTTAAAAGAACGAGTAATTGCTAGAGATGATGATAAACAAGTAACAATTAATGCTTTGATTAATGATACTAAGCCGTCTCTAATTTTGGCTCGATATCAAAATAAAGTCCTTCTAGAAATTACAGGATTGGATGCAGCAGAAACTCGCTCCAAAAAAATGGGACGGAGAATTTCTGAAATCGTTTTGTGGGTTGGCGATGAAACGCCAGAAGTAGAGATTCAACTGAAAAAACTAGCTGCTTGTGCATTGCTGAGTTTTTGGCACAAAGATGCAACTTTTCTCACCACAATTCGCAGTGCAATTGACTTTGATGGACTGAATAGTTTTAAAGTTAATGCCCAACAAATTGAGCAGTTATATAATGACGCTGGCACAAATTTAAATCGCCTCCTATCAGAAGTAACTCCAAATATTATTAATACTTCTGAATCAATTTGGTTAACTCCAAAAACAATTGATATTGACAGCCAATTGTACGAGTTGGTAACCCAAATTAGTCAAACCTCATTACCAGACACACAGCAACCTGTAGTTGTTGTCGCTGAGTTTAAGCAAGAAAGCGATCGCCCACGAATTATTTACAAAGGTAACGTCTGGAAAGAAAAAAAAACACCAGTACCACCGCCAGATCCAGTACCAGCGCTACCAACACCGCCAGAACTCCTACCATCCCCACCATCCCCATCATCTCTCACCAGTCTGATAGCGATCGTCAGGATTATTCTGATCCTGATACTGATAGCTATTTTGGTACTAGCTCAACCGCAAAAAGCATTAACCCCAATCATCACACCAATCCCCAGCCCAACTCCAACCACAATACCCAAAAAGAAGCCACCCACCAACAAAACCAGCCCTCAGAGTTCCCTTCAGCCATCCACAAGTCCAGTATTACCAGACAATCAGCCCCAATCCTCCCCGACTCCATCAAAAGACGCTTAACTGGATATGATGGGATTGATGTGCATAACGCCATCAGCCCTTTGCCTGAAAAAGATGCTTATAAACTTTATCTTTTAATTGAAGCTTTAAAACGGATTAACAAAAATTGGGGATCAACTAAAACGACTAAAATACTGAACGAGGTAGAGAAGTATCTTAACCGATGCTGGACAAAATTCAACACAGATGATTTAGAATCTTCACCAGAAGAACCTGGCGAATGGTTGCAAACAATTTATAAGTGGTTGCAACATGGATTTGATATTCATACAGAGATAAATGATCTTAAACCAGACCAAAAGAAAGAACTGCTAGCACTGGGGTACTTTTTACAAGGGGAGTTATCAACAGAACAGGAGTTTGACTATATAAGAGAGGTTTTGCATTCTTATTGGGAAGAAATTAAGAAATTCCGAAGTTCCCCCTAATTCTTAGGTGTTCAAAAGCGAGCAAGACTTCGGCGTGAGCGCTCAGTCGAACGCTGCTCGCACTACGGAATTTGGGTAATTTATTTTTTGTAAGTCCCTATTCGTGTTGGTGATTACCGTATATTGGATGAAATTATAGATGATTTATTAATAGTTACGGTTGTGAAAATAGGGCATCGTAGAGAAGTTTATCGGGATGAATAATACTAATTGGAAAAAAAAATGGGACAGATTGTAGGGGCACTGGCACTGCCATGCCCGCTAGAATATTTTGATGTTTCGCAAAGATTATTTGAATTGGTATAAGACATCTCCCTAGTCCCTACTTCCTAAAAAATTAAGGGTGGACATATCGCCCACCCTTAAAAGTTGAAATATCAAGTAAGATTTTAGAGCAAACCGCCAGCAGCTTGAAACCGAGCGCGGGCGCGTTTGAAGGCTTGATTTGCCTGAATCTGAGCTTGGCGATCGCCTGCTGGAACCTGATTCAGCTTGGTTTGTGCTTCATTATATGCAGCACGGGCTTCATCGAGGTTAATAGCGCTACCACGTTCAGCACCATTTACAAGAATGGTGACTTCATCTTCTTCAACTTCAGCAAAGCCGCCCAAAAGAGCGATCGCTTGCCATTCTTGATTCTTGTCGGCACGTACCCGCATTACACCTGTATCTAGGGCGGTTAATAGGGGTGCGTGTCCGCTCAGGATACCTAGCTGACCAGTGGTGCTGGGGAGAATTACTTCTTCAGCCGCAGCATCCCACACAGTTTTATCTGGGGAAATTACACGAACGGTTAATGTCATAACTTGTGAATTGTCAATAGTCAACGGTCAACAGTCAATGGTCAATAGTCAAATTACTTTGGACTATTGACTCTGGACTATTGACAAAATTTCTAGCCTTTGAGCTTTTGGCCTTTGGCGATCGCTTCGTTAATATCGCCCACCAAGTAGAAAGCCTGTTCTGGCAGATCGTCCAATTCACCAGACAGAATTTTTTGGAACCCTTTGATGGTGTCTTCCAACTTCACATATTTACCAGGAGAACCGGTAAATACTTCTGCTACGAAGAATGGCTGAGATAAGAAGCGCTCAACCTTCCGGGCGCGTGCTACTGTTAGACGGTCTTCTTCAGACAATTCATCTAAACCGAGAATAGCGATGATGTCTTGCAGTTCTTTATAGCGCTGCAATGTTGCTTGTACGGCACGGGCAGTGCTGTAATGTTCATCACCAACGATTTCTGGCTGAAGCATGGTAGAAGTAGAGCCTAAGGGGTCTACTGCTGGATAAATGCCCTTAGA
This sequence comes from Calothrix sp. FACHB-168, assembly GCF_963889195.1. Taxonomy (NCBI): domain Bacteria; kingdom Bacillati; phylum Cyanobacteriota; class Cyanophyceae; order Nostocales; family Calotrichaceae; genus Calothrix; species Calothrix sp. FACHB-168. The sequence goes on along the minus strand of NZ_CAWPNJ010000096.1, from coordinate 201,539 downwards.
AGCCAAACCACGAGACAGTACTGTGGTTCCGTCCAAGTGAGCGAAGGTGGTTGCAGGTGCGGGGTCAGTTAAGTCGTCCGCAGGTACGTATACAGCTTGAATAGAGGTAATAGAACCTTCTGTAGTTGAGGTAATCCGCTCTTGTAATGCACCTACGTCAGTACCCAGAGTAGGCTGATATCCTACCGCAGAAGGCATCCGTCCCAACAGCGCAGATACTTCAGAACCTGCTTGTACGAACCGGAAGATGTTGTCAACAAACAGCAATACGTCTTGTTTGTTAACATCGCGGAAATATTCGGCCATTGTCAAGCCAGACAGACCTACCCGCATTCTTGCTCCAGGTGGTTCGTTCATCTGACCGTAAACTAGAGCAATTTTTGATTCATTGAGGTTATCTTTGTTGATTACCCCAGATTCAATCATTTCATTGTAGAGGTCATTACCTTCGCGGGTGCGCTCGCCCACGCCAGCAAATACAGATACTCCACCGTGCTGAGTCGCGATGTTGTTGATCAACTCCATCATGATCACGGTCTTACCAACACCTGCACCGCCGAACAGACCAATCTTACCGCCACGGCGATAAGGAGTCAGCAAATCTACAACTTTAATTCCGGTTTCAAACACTGAAGGTTTGGTTTCCAGATCGGTGAATTTGGGAGCCTCGCGGTGGATAGGCAATGTAGCCTCAGGATTTACAGGCCCTTGATTGTCTACAGGTTCGCCCAGGACGTTGAAAATCCGACCCAAAGTAGCTTTACCTACTGGTACGTTAATTGGCGCACCAGTATCTACTACTTCCAGACCACGCACTAAGCCATCGGTGGAGCTCATTGCAACAGCCCGCACCTGGTTGTCGCCCAGCAGTTGCTGTACTTCGACGGTCAGGTTGATTTCCTGTCCAGCTTCGTTGGAGCCTTTGATGGTCAAAGCGTTGTAGATTTGCGGCAATTTCCCGCCGGGAAATTTAACGTCTACAACAGGACCGATGATTTGGGTAATGTAACCGATGTTTGTTTTTTCTGCGGTGGTGACCATGCTGAGCCTAATGATTGAAGCTATATTTCAGATAGGGTCGTAGACGACATAATATGAAGTAATGTCACTTTTCAGATTAACACTGAACGAACCCATTCTCTGCCATAATATTCATTCTTAAGACTGGGTTGTTGATAATTTCTGGTCTTGAGTCAGTAGATATCAGGCATGACGGGGATCGCAGCATGGAAGATTCGATCTGCCAAATTTTTTTCTGACCAAAACCTTAAAAGATGCCAATAAAATCAGGGTTTCTCTTCTAGTGACTGTAACGATCAGCTAAGTCAGACCAAAACTATCTAGATGAATGCAGCGTTGAAGATAGGGTAATAGCCCTTTTGGGTTATCAGAACAGGAGATTAATTGTGACGAAGTTGAAAGTTGGTATCAATGGATTCGGCCGGATCGGGCGGCTTGTGCTTCGCGCTGGCATTAATAACCCCAATGTTGAATTTGTGGGGATTAATGACCTAGTACCGCCAGATAATCTTGCTTATCTATTTAAATACGATTCAACCCACGGTAAATTTAAAGGTAAGGTGGAAGCAAGGGAAGATGGCATCGTCATTGATGGGCATTTTATTCCTTGCGTATCGATTCGTAATCCAGCCGAGTTACCTTGGGGACAATTGGGTGTAGATTATGTTGTGGAATCTACAGGGCTGTTTACTGGTCAAGAGGGAGCTACAAATCACCTCAAGGCTGGTGCTAAACGGGTAGTCATTTCTGCTCCCACTAAAGACCCAGACTTGGTTCCTACTTTACTCATGGGTGTTAATCATCACCTATTCGACCCCAGTAAACATACCATTGTTTCCAATGCCAGCTGTACCACCAACTGTCTGGCTCCAGTGGCTAAGGTAATCAATGATAATTTCGGCTTGAGCGAGGGTTTGATGACCACAGTTCACGCTATGACAGCGACTCAGCCCACTGTAGACGGCCCGAGTAGAAAAGATTGGCGTGGCGGTCGGGGTGCAGCCCAAAATATTATCCCTTCTTCCACAGGCGCAGCTAAGGCTGTGGCATTGGTGTTACCAGAATTGAAGGGTAAATTGACGGGTATGGCTTTCCGAGTTCCTACTCCCGATGTTTCTGTAGTGGATTTAACCTTTAAGACAGATAAAGCCACTAGTTACAAAGAAATTTGCGCTGCTATGAAAGCTGCGTCTGAAGCTGAGTTAAAAGGGGTACTCGGCTACAGTGACGAAGAAGTAGTATCGACAGATTTTCAGGGTGACACTCACTCCAGCATCTTTGATGCCGGTGCTGGCATTGAACTCAACTCCAACTTTTTTAAGGTGGTTGCTTGGTACGACAACGAATGGGGCTACTCCAATCGTGTAGTTGACTTAATGTTGTCTATGGCACAGAAAGAGCAATTGGCTACTGTGAGTTAATTGGGATGAGTCAATGGTCAATGGTCAATGGTCATTTGTCAATGGTCAATGGTCATTGGTGAAGCAATCTGGACTGTTGACTGTTGACTGTTGACTGTTGACTGTTGACTCTGGTCTCTTGGTAAAACGACGCATAACTTTTGATAGCAAAACTAGATACAAGAGTAATTTTACTGGGCAGCTAAGTGATATGAAGCACTTGTGAATTTGGATGCTTTATACCGATTCTTTAAAAGAGAACAACACATTCAAAACCGGAAACCCAGATACAGTCTGAATTTCTTAATTTTGAATTTTGAATTTTGAATTTTGAATTGGTATTAGATATCCAGGTCGCAGGTTTTGGGGAAAACCCCAGGCTATTCCTAAACCCTCAATTCCTATGCGTCGAACCAAAATTATTTGTACTGTTGGCCCTGCTACATGCGCACCTGAGCGGCTAGAAGCATTGGTAGAAGCTGGGATGAATGTGGCGCGGCTCAATTTTTCTCACGGGGCCTATGAATTCCACGCGCAAACGGCTGGCTATCTGCGGCAGATTAGTTCGCGACAGCGCAAGCCGATCGCAATTATGCAAGACTTATGCGGGCCGAAAATTCGCTTGGGTAAATTACCGCCGGAAGGGCTGATGGTGGAAGCTGGTAGCGAGGTAACTTTTGTCTTACAAGAAAAGGGCGAAAGTGTTGACGAACTACCTTTACCATTGCCGACTTTGTTTGCAATGGTGCGCCCAGGGGAACCGATTTCCATTAATGATGGTCGGGTGAAATTAGTTGTGAGCGATCGCGATGCCGATCGCATTCGCGCCCATGTGAAAATTGGCGGTTTAATTTCCACCCACAAAGGGGTAAACCTCCCAGAAACTCGTTTACCCGTCAGTTCCATCACCGAAAAAGACTTGCAGGATTTGCGATTTGGGATTCAGTTGGGTGTGGATTGGGTCGCAGTCTCCTTTGTACAATCACCGCGAGACTTAGAACCAGCCCAAAGAATGATTGAAGCTGCGGGAGCAAAAATTCGGGTAATCGCTAAAATCGAACGCCCAGAAGCGGTCAAAAACTTCGACCGCATTTTGGCAGCCGCCGATGGCATTATGATTGCCCGTGGTGATTTAGGCGTGGAAATGCCAATTCACGAAGTTCCCCACATTCAAAAAGATATTATTCACCGTTGTAATCGGGCAGGAAAACCTGTGATTACTGCCACCCAAATGCTGGAATCGATGATTAGCGCCCCCGATCCCACCCGTGCCGAAGCTACAGATGTGGCTAACTCGATCTGGGATGGTACGGATGCGGTGATGCTTTCTGGAGAAACGGCTGTAGGCGAATATCCTATCGGTGCCGTCCAAATCATGCATAATATCGCCGTGCGCACAGAACAATCGTTACAGGAAGGTAGTAGCCACGCCTGGTGTCATGAAGCGGGTAGTTTGAGCGTTACCGAGTCGGTAGCAGAAGCAGTATGTCGAATTGCTTACGAAATCGGCGCTAAAGCAATTCTTTGTAATACTTCTTCGGGAAGTACAGCCCAACTCGTATCTAAATACCGCCCATCTACACCAATTATTGCCCTCACCCCAGATGAAATGGCTTACCGTCAGCTAGCACTTTCTTGGGGCGTGATTCCCTTATTAATTCCGCCAGTCCACAACGCCGAAGAAATGTTTATGAATGTGGTGAACACAGTCGTAGACATAGGTTTAGCCAAAGAAGGCGACCAAGTAGTTATTACCTCTGGCGTACCAATTGGTCAATCAGGAACAACTAGTTTAATTAAAGTGCATTCTATTGGACAACCGATTTTGGCATAAGCCTTCTAGAATAGGGGCGAGGCGCAAGACTTTGAAAATACTTGCTTAGGCAAGAATTAAGAAAAGTTGCCAAAATCAGAATTGTAGGTACAGCAAAGAGTGGAAATAAGAGGGTAATTGGTAAAGGAGGCAGAAGGGGCTAAGGACTAGGGGCTAGGGGCTAGGGGCTAGGGGCTAGGGGCTAGTTTTTTGAATCAGCAATCGTAGTTTTCAAGGCATTTTTTCAGGTAGCTTCACGAGAAATCCGACAACCAACACCTAGCCTTTAGCCTTGAGTCAAAAATCATCCCTTGTAACTTGAAAGAGTTATTTCTCCCTTGTCTCCCTTGTCCTCCTTGTCTCCCTTGTCCCCCTTGTCCCCCTTGTCCTTTCATACATGGCGATGAAAATTGTTTCATCAAGACTGCCCTCTGCCTTTCCTAATGTAAATCCTAAACAAGCACACAACACGGAGCAATTTATGTCTAAGAACCTACTAGAGCAATTGCGGACAATGACTGTAGTAGTTGCGGATACAGGGGATATTCAAGCTATTGAAAAGTTTAAACCCCAAGACGCGACTACCAACCCCTCGCTGATTACGGCGGCGGCACAAATGCCTGAATATCAGGAAATTGTCGATCAGACTTTACTGCAAGCGAAAAAAGATGCAGGTGCAGGTGCTAGCCAAGCACAAATTGTTACCATCGCTTTTGACCGTTTGGCGGTAGCATTTGGATTGAAAATTTTACAAATCATTCCTGGTCGGGTATCTACAGAAGTTGATGCGCGGTTGTCTTTCGATACCGAAGCTACTGTCACCAAAGCTAGAGAATTAATTGCCCAATACGCCGCCGCCGGAGTTGGTCGCGATCGCGTTTTAATTAAAATTGCCACCACTTGGGAAGGTATCCGGGCTGCGGAAATTCTGGAAAAAGAAGGTATTCATTGTAACTTAACACTACTGTTTGGCTTGCACCAAGCGATCGCCTGTGCGGAAGCTGGCGTTACCCTAATTTCTCCCTTCGTCGGTCGGATTCTCGACTGGTACAAGAAAGATACCGGACGCGACAGCTACCCCTCAGCAGAAGATCCAGGCGTATTATCTGTTACCACGATTTACAACTACTACAAGAAATTCGGCTACAAAACCGAAGTTATGGGAGCTAGCTTCCGTAACATTGGCGAAATTACTGAGTTGGCTGGTAGCGATTTGCTGACAATTTCGCCTTCACTCTTGGCGGAGTTGCAAGCAACCGTTGGCGAATTACCCCGCAAACTCGATCCCGCTAAAGCCGCTAGCGTGGAAATTGAAAAAATCTCCATCGACAAAGCCACCTTTGACAAAATGCACGCTAGCGATCGCATGGCGACTGACAAACTAGCAGAAGGTATTCAAGGTTTCACCAAAGCTTTGGAAGAATTAGAAAAACTATTAGCTAACAGATTGGCTACTCTAGAAGCTAAATCTGCAACTCCTGTAGCTTAGAATTTTTCTCCATTTAGTTAGCACTTCAAAACTTAATCGTTGACTCTCAAACCCGATTATTTATTAATCGGGTTTTTTATATAATCTTTGCGACACATCAAAATATTCTAGAGGGCATGGCAGTGCCAGTGCCCCTACAATCTGTCGCATTCTGTTTTCCAATTGGTATAAGAACTCTTGGCGTACTTGGCGTCTTCTCTGGGAGACGCTGCGCGTTGGCGGAAGCCTCTCGCAGAGAAGGCGGTTCAATTAATTCATTTCGCTTATTCTGGAGTCAATTGTACTGCTAGCGTTGGTGTTGCTTCTGGCGTCGCTAATTCTTAATGCGTTAAAATATCCCCAACTTTTTGAAAAAGTCGGGGATTTTATACTATCGATTTTTACAAATCAAATAGGAATGCTATATATTTTTTTGCCTTATGCACAGACACAAACAATAAAGAAAATCAGACAAGTCAGCACAATAAAACGTTTGATGATTTCTAGAGGAATAATCCACTTATTGCTTGAATGAAGCGCGATAGTGACAAATTGGAATTGAAGAAGTTGGGGATTTGATTGTGATTATAGGATTCGGTTATTAGGCTAGACTTTGGTTTCAGTGCTGAGACGCAATTTCCAGGTTGAGAGGATGTTGTAGAAACTTCTCCTGTATGCGTTCTCTGCACAGAATAAACGATTCCTCGATACATTAATTGATAAGCTACGTTTGGTGTTTGAACTGGCGTAGGCTCAATATTAGGGTCAACACGGTAGGTTGTTCCACGATAAGTCAAGTTATAGGCAGAACTTTGATGCTTAACTGGCTCAAAGGGTTTTGTGCTTTTTTTAGCTGCTTCAGAGGAATTGTATTCGTAAGTAAGACCGCGATAGTAGAGTTTCATTTTATAGTAGTTGCTTACTGATTTGCAAAGGTAATTTCATGACTCAATCCTTTACAGATAAGACATCTGGCAGAAATATTGTTACCAGAATATTACTGATAAGATTAGTATGTTTTTTACCTAAAACTTGCTTTCGTTGATAGCTTTTATTTTTACACTTAGTCTTTTATTAGACATCGGTATTAATTTCCATATTTATTTAAAGCTAATATAAAGCGCTTTGACGCTAAAAATTTAAATTAGACACAACAAGTCCTTGAGCAGATGCACTTTAACCTCTACCCCTAGCCTTAAAGCCGAGAAAATTTTTCCGTCAATTTACTGACAATTTACTGATTTTTGCTGATAAAAGGGATGATTCGCCGTTTAAATATAATCATTTCATTCCCTACCACAGGATTACGCGCTACCAGCCTATCTTGAAAATCAACCACTTCTAAATGCGTGAAATCAAGTTCTTGCGATCGCTGTAAAATATCGGCTGCGAGTTGATCTTGTTGGGATGCAGTGAGGGTATACCAATCGTCGCTAATTTTCACAGTTAGGTTACTAGTACGAAAATTGGCTTGAATTGATTTTATAAGTCCAGAAGCAACGCGATCGCTAATTTCTGCTACTTGATTTTCAATAGCCGCAATTAACACTTGTTCTGGAGTTAATTGCACTGCTGGCGTAGGTTCAGGCGTTGGTGTTGGTTCAGGCGTTGGTGTTGGTTCCGGTGTCGGTTCTATTTCCGGTTCCACAGGTGGAACTTCTGCTGCTGGTGTTGGCGTAACTTCTTCTGGTGCTGTGGGTTCTGGCGTTGCTAACTCTGGCTGAGGCGAAATAGCGATCGTTGGCGTGGGTGTAGGCGTTGGGGCGGGAACTTCTTCAACTGGAGGTGCGATCGCTATTTCAGGCGGTTTATTGGTGAAAAATGTCGTAGTTGTCCACACTAAAACCACGGTAATACCCGCAATTATCCCTGTTAAAGCCGTATCAGATAACTTTGCAGACAAATTCGCTGGTAAAACATTGCGGATTTTAGCCAGCAATCCACCCCAAAAACCAGGAGTATCCTCAGTTCCCGGTGGCGGTGCTGTTTCCAGTTTCACTACAGCCGTTTCTAACAGGCTAATAGTTCCCCTAAGAACCTGGATAATACTAGACTTCCAAATTGGCTGGTTCCTCTGGGAGGGATTGCGGCGACGTTGTGGATTCTGATTGTCTTGCGACATGGAACTTTTACCAAGAGCAACAAATCAAAGAAAAATCAAATACATTGTTAGCAATGTAGCTGCTTTGTAATGTATCACTTCATTGCTCAATGCTCAGGCTAAACTGACTAGTTGTTGAATTTAATCATTTATGAACCTAAAACGCCGTCGATTTTTATTTTTAACTAGCCTTGGTTTCCTTGGTACAGGATTAACCTGGTTATTCACTAAGCAAAACAGTCAAAGCATAGATTTAGCTCAATCACAAACCGCGATCGCCGCTAATCCTGCTAACAAAGGCTTGCTACTGCGGTTTGTATCCGTTGCTGATACAGGCACAGGTGCTAAAGGACAGTATGCTGTAGCTAAGGCAATGACTAGTTATCACCAAACAAATCCTTACAATTTAGCAGTTTTAGCTGGAGATAACATTTATAACAACGGAGAAATTGAAAAAATTAATGCTGTTTTTGAACGTCCCTACAAAGATTTGCTCAAGCAAGGTGTGAAATTTCATGCATGTTTAGGTAATCATGATATTCGCACTGATAACGGCGATCCACAAGTTAAATATCGCGGCTTTAATATGCAGGGACGCTACTATACATTTAGCCGAGGTGATGTACAATTTTTCGCCTTAGATACTAACGGTAATGCTGACTGGAAAAATCAGCTAACTTGGTTAGAAAAACAATTAAGCTTGAGCAAAGCATCTTGGAAAATAGTTTTTGGACATCATCCAATTTATGCATCAGGAGTTTACGGTAGTAATCCTGATTTTATTAAAATTTTCACACCTATATTTCAAAAATACGGCGTACAACTTTATATCAACGGTCACGAACACCATTATGAACGTACTCGTGCAATTAATGGTACAACTTACCTAATATGTGGCGCAGGTGCAGGTAATCGTCCTGTAGGTAAAAATGAGTGGACAGAATATTCTACTAGCGATTTAAGTTTCGCCGCCTATGATGTCTATCAAGACAGAATAGAATTACGCGGCATCGACACTAAGAACCGCGTTTTTGATCGGGGTACTATTCCGTTAAAGTCTGCTTAATTTATCTACCTTCTGATTAAATATTGGGTGGGAATTAACCCACCACATTATTTATATTTTCATAACAGCTATTTACGAAAAAATTTCCTAACCAAATATTAAACTCTTTCTTTGCTAGCCTCTAGCTCCTATTTTCAAAAGAGCGATCGCATTTACTCTATTACTCATAGCAAGTATTACAATCATACACACTTTGTTAGTTAATATACTTACAATTCTCCGCTCCTCTCTAGGCAGATTATCATTGAAAGCATTAATCTGCCTAATATTTTGTTACATTGAATACAGTAATACTACTTTAGTAACTTGTCACAAGGTTGACAAGTAATTAACATTCGATCTTCACAAACTTGAAATATAGTCCAGGAAAGACTTAACAATCGGCAACAATAATTAACTTTATTACTCCCGTCAATTGTAAACACAAGTCATAGTTCCTCAGGACAGGGTTATTGCCAATGAATTCTAGCCTCATATTATCTAACATACTGAATCCACCAGTATTGTTTTTCTTTTTGGGAATGCTAGCTATTTTATGTAAATCAGATTTAGAAGTTCCCCAACCTTTACCTAAATTGTTTTCTTTATACCTATTACTGGCGATTGGATTTAAGGGAGGATATGAACTTGAAGAGAGTGGAATTAGTCCGCAAATAGCAATAACACTGATTGCAGCTATTTTAATGGCTTGTGCAGTACCTGTATATTCTTTTTTCATCCTCAAAATCAAATTAAATGCATATAATGCAGCCGCTATTGCTGCAACTTATGGCTCAATTAGTGCAGTTACTTTCATTACTGCTCAATCTTTTCTCAAAGTTCTGAATATTCCCTCTGATGGCTACATGGTAGCAGCTTTAGCGCTGATGGAATCTCCTGCAATTATTGTGGGAATTGTACTAGTGAGAATGTTTGCACAACCAGCAAAAAGAGAAGAAGGGGAAGAAAAAGAAGAAACTTCTTGGAGTGAAGTATTACGAGAAGCTTTCCTTAATGGTTCTGTATTTCTCTTAGTTGGTAGTGTAATTATCGGCATTCTTACAGGAGAAAAAGGCTGGGAGAAACTGCAACCATTCACACAACAGATTTTCTATGGAGTTCTAGCATTCTTCTTACTTGATATGGGAATGGTAGCTGCCAGAAGAATTAAAGACTTGGGTAAAACCGGGTCTTTTTTAATAGCATTTTCTGTATTTATGCCTGTAGCCAATGCAATTATCGGAATTATCATTGCTAAATGTATTGGCATTTCCGAAGGCAATACACTGTTATTTGCCGTTTTATGTGCTAGTGCTTCTTATATTGCAGTACCAGCAGCAATGAGAATGACAGTCCCCGAAGCAAACCCCAGTTTGTATGTTTCTATGGCTTTAGCACTAACTTTTCCTTTCAACATTATTGTGGGAATTCCGTTATACATGAACATCATTAAAACTATGGGAGTCTAACAAAGTGGAAAGGGTTAAAAGGTTAGAAATTATTACCAATTCCCTAGAAATGTCTCAAGTGATCAAAATTTTAGACAATATAGGTGTTTCTGGTTACACAATTATCAAAGATGTCACGGGTAAAGGCGATAGAGGCAAAATAATTGATGATTTAGAAACGCCAGCATTGACAAACGGATATGTATTAAGCGTTTGTACAGAAGAACAAGAATCAGAAGTAGTAACAGCGATTACACCTATTTTAAAAAAATTTGGAGGTGTCTGTATTGTTTCTGATGCCAAGTGGATTGCACATTAACTAAACTGAACTAGAGACACTCGTGTAAAAATTAAAGCATCAGGGTTCAAAACAAAAAAATCATCACAGTCTGATTAGTGTCTCTAGATTTCATCTTCATTGCGGAAACTTGGTTACTGATTGTGAAGCTATAAAAGACTGAACATATTTTTGGTGAGAGGAATTCAATTGTGCCAATAAAACGCATAATCGCAGGTTTAAATGAGTTTCATGACAACTACTTCATCACCCATAGGGAATTATTTGAACAGTTGTCTCACGGTCAAAATCCCGAAGTCTTATTCATAACTTGTTCAGATTCGCGGATTGACCCTTGTTTAATTACTCAAAGTTTACCTGGAGAATTATTTGTTATTCGTAATGTTGGTAATATTATTCCCGCCTATGGTACACCCAAGAGTGGGGAAGCGGCTGGAATAGAATATGCTGTTGAAGCTTTAGAGATTAGAGATATTGTTATTTGTGGTCATTCCCATTGTGGAGCCATGAGAGGACTGTTACAGATAGGAAATTTATCTCAACAAATGCCTTTAGTTTATGATTGGCTAAAGCAATATGCTGAACCAACTCGTCGTATAGTTCTTGATAATTATAAAGATTATCCAGCCGATAAACTACTAAAAATTACTATTGAACAAAACGTTTTAACTCAAATAGAAAATTTAGAAACTTATCCATCTGTTCGCTCAAAATTACATAGTGGTAAATTAACTCTTCACGCTTGGATTTATGAAATAGAAACTGGCGAAGTTTTTGCTTATGATGCCAATATCGGTCAATTTAAAATTTTAGGTAACCGACCTTTTCCTGTACCAAATCCTCTGCTTGGCGCATATTCAAAAAATGCAGTTTAATTGATTAATTTACAGGGTTGGGTTGAAGAACATCCAACCCTGTATTTTTAGAGTAGTAGTAAAGTTTGCGCGATCGCACTATACTAAATACCATCCTCTGCAGTTTTCAGGACATAGTTTATGATTCTTGAGGCAGTGATGCTTCATGTCAAACCTGGGATGGAATCAGAATTTGAATTCGCTTTCAAACAAGCTTCCAAAATTATTGCATCAATGAATGGATATTTATCTCATGAACTCCATCGCTGCATTGAAGTTAATGGTAAATATCTCTTACTGGTGAGATGGGAAACTTTAGAATCTCATACGGTAGGATTTCGCGGTTCTGCTGAATATCAACAATGGAAACAATTACTCCATCATTTTTATGAACCATTTCCCACAGTTGAGCATTTTACAGAAGTGGAAATTTAACTCCTAGCAATTTGAAAAAAGAATGCCACAGATTGTAGGGGCAAGGCAATGCCTTGCCCTCTAGAATATATTAATGTGTCGCCAAAATTATTTGAATTGGTAACATATATTCATAAATATTCAGGCATTTTTAATAATAGATAAAATTTTCAGGTGCGTTGCGCTGCGCGACAACACACCCTACTGGCGTGGCAAGCTTAAAATGTTGCAATATAATTTTCTTGTGGGGTGGACATCTTGTCCGCCCAGGACGGGCGAGACGCCCATCCCACAAGAGTTTTATTCATGCACCATTTTAGCCTTGTCGCGCCACTACATGGAATAATTACGAATTACGAATTACGAATTACGAATTATCAATCTACTTTTTGCAACTGCGCTACTCTGGGATCGATAATTTTTTGTCCTAAATTGGCAAATTTAATCGCTACAGACAGCTTACTTCCTTCTCCAAATACATGAGTAATTTCACCAAGACCAAAAGATTTATGTAATACTCTATCACCTACGTGCCAATTCTGCTTACCATTGGTAGGTGCAGCAGTTTTGGTATAGGTTTGACGTACCTTACGCCCATTAGTTAACAATTCTTCTGGTACTTCATCGAGAAATTGCGATCGCACTGCCGGTTCTCTTGAACCATAAAGGCGACGTTCGCGAGCATGTGATAAATATAACCTTTCTTGAGCGCGGGTAATTCCCACATAACACAGGCGGCGTTCTTCTTCTAAAGCTGCGGGATCGCTTAAAGAACGGTAACCGGGGAATAATCCCTGTTCTAACCCAACTAAAAAGACTACAGGAAATTCTAACCCTTTAGAAGCGTGCAAAGTCATCAAAGAAACTGCTGTTTTTCCTTCTTTTAAATTATCTAAATCGGAACTAAGGGCGGTACTTTGTAAGAAACCTTGCAGAGTTGCATCTTCGTTTTCTTCTTGGAATTGCAGTACAGCGTTATAAAGTTCTTGAACGTTTTGAATTCTGTCTTGGGATTCGTCTGTACCTTGACTGAGCAAGTCTTGAATATAGCCAGAGTCATCTAGTATACCTTGAACTATTTCTGCTGCTGGCCGATTGCCGATTTCGCCTTGCCAACGGTTAATCATTTCTGCAAAGCCTTTCACCGATTTTGCACCCCTTCCCGCCAAGGTATTTACCGATGTATCATCAGATAAAATTTCCCAAAGGGTGGTTCCTAATTGCTGGGAAGCGTTAATCAAAGCATCAATGGTGGTTTTCCCGATACCGCGCCGGGGAGTGTTGATGACTCGTAATAAGCTGACAGTATCCGCAGGATTTGCGATCGCTCTTAAATAAGCTATAACATCTTTAATTTCTTTGCGATCGTAAAATCTCATTCCTCCAACAACTGTATAAGGAATTTGATATTTTACCAACAGTTCTTCAAATGGGCGAGATTGGGCATTTGTCCGATAAAGTATAGCAAAACTTCCCCAAGTTAACTCAGGATTTTGATATTCTAAAGAGCGAATTTGATTGATGATAAACTCAGCTTCATCTAATTCATTATCTGCTTTATGACAATAAATTTGTTCCCCTGCTCCCCTGGTTGGTCTAAGAACTTTATCAATTCGTTGGGTATTATTTTCAATTAATTCATTAGCCGCTTGCAGAATATTTTCACAAGAGCGATAGTTTTCTTCTAACTTCACCATTGTTCTGGTATCTTCATCAGGTAAACCATCGCCAAAATCTTCCTGAAACTCTAGCAAGATGGTGAAATCAGCCATTCTAAAAGAGTAAATTGATTGGTCTGCATCACCGACAACAAACACAGAGCGATTTTGCCAATTCCATTCACTCTTTCTATCTTCGCCATTAGTGACTAATAGGCGAATTAAGTCATACTGGGTTCGGTTTGTATCCTGATATTCATCAACTAAAATATGATGAAATTTGCGATGCCAATAACCTAATACCTGTTCGTTTTGCTGAAATAATCTTGTAGGAATGAGAATTAAATCATCAAAATCTAGGGCGTTATTTTGTGCCAGTCTATCTTGATAGGCGCTATAAACTTGAGCAATTACCCGTCCGCGATAATTTGGTTGTTCTCTTTCAAAGTCTTTGGGTGAGAAACCTTGGTTTTTAGCATTACTAATGGCATAGCGCACCGAACGATGATCGAATTTTTTATCATCTAAATTTAGCTGTTTGGTGACAATTTCCTTAACCAAACTTTGTGCATCCGATTCATCAAAAATCGAGAAATTTTTACTCCACCGCCGACCATTTTCGTCTTGGTACTTCTCAATATCAAACCGTAAGATACGGGAAAATAAACTGTGAAACGTACCGCACCATAAATCTTTGATGGTTTCGCGGTAAACTTGCGATCGCAGTTGAGATTGTTGATATTCGGTCAACAAATCAAACTTGGTGTCATATTGTTTGATCGCTTCTGCTTCGGCAAACAGCTTTTGAATCCGTTCTTTCATTTCCCTGGCGGCTTTATTCGTAAAAGTCACCGCCAAAATATTCTCCGGATTGACGCGATGTTTGAGAATCAGGTTAGCAATCCGATAAGTCAGTGCGCGTGTTTTACCGGAACCTGCTCCAGCCACAACTAGCAGCGGCCCGCAGTAATGTTCTACGGCTTGACGTTGGCTGGGGTTAAGATGGCTGAGAAAGTCAATAGTTGTGGTCATGGATGACTGGGCAGAGAATTGCTTATTTTGAGAGTATCGCACTCAACGCATATTATTCTAGGTTAATTAAAATATCTCAATTCCAGCTTTTTGTGTTTTTGGTCAATCAACCACCCCAATTTTGTGCCATTTTCCCCATATTCTCCCATCTTTGCCTGTAGCTTGTCGATGTTGTGAGAAGGCGATCGCAACTCTACCACAAAAATAAAATCTGAACACAGTTTACATCTATAGTGTCACAGTAAAGCAGATATAATAACAGAGAAAGTAGATATTTTTAGGTTATTACTAAAATTTTTCACTATGAATATCAACCTAAAACCTGAAGAAGAGAAAATTATTCAAGCTAAGTTGGAAACTGGTAAATATGCAACTCCATATCAAGTAATTGTGGAAGCGTTACAACTGCTAGAAGAACGAGACAAGCATTATGAACAATGGGTTGAAGAAACTAGGAAAAAAGTAGCAATTGGCATTGCACAGCTTGATCGTGGAGAAGGAATTAATGGAGAAATTGCTATTGCCAACTTGCGAGAAAAACTCCGTAAAGCTCGTGAAAATCAAGCATGAGTATCTATATAATTTCTCCAGAAGCTATTCAGGATTTAGATGAGATTTCTGAATATTTTGCTAGTCGCAATTTAGATGCAGGCGATCGCTTTGTCAATTCTTTTGCAGAAAAGTGTCAAAATTTAGTTAAGTATCCCAATATGGGACGCAGTTATGCCGACATAGAAACATCGTTACGAGGTATTCCCCTGGATGGTTACATTATTCTGTACCGCGCGATCGCAGATGGAGTAGAGATTGTGCGTGTAGTAAGCGGATATCGCAACCTGAAATCGATGTTTTCGGAATCTGATGATGAGTGAGGCGATCGCTTCTACTGTCAACTTATTAACTATTCCTCAGAATCTTAGACAATCAAAGGGTGGCTTCTCTTTACTGTAGTGCAAAACAGAACCCGTTCCCATCTTGCGCGATCGCATCTCAATTCAAATCATTCTTCCACAATCAAAGGTAAGCGGACGATAAAAGTAGAACCTACACCCAGTTGGCTTTTCACCACAATTTCGCCACCCATCATTTGACAAAAATGGCGACTAATTGCTAACCCTAAGCCAGTACCACCATATTTTTTTGTTGTTGATGTATCCCCTTGGATAAAAGGTTGAAATAACTGCTTTTGTTGACTTTGTGACATCCCAATACCTGTGTCACTCACAGTAAAAGTCACGATACCATCGGCTACTGTTCCGACTAATTCATCTTTACTAATTTTAACTGTGAGGCTAACTTTGCCATTTGTGGTGAATTTAGCAGCATTACTTAATAAATTTAACAATACTTGCCGCATTCTTGTCTGATCGGCATACATTGTTCCCAAATTTTCATCACAATCGATTTCTAAAATATTACCGTTTTTCTCTACAGCCGATCGCACTGTCAACACAACATTACTAATTAATGTCCCAATCTCAAATGTCTCTGGGTACAGAGTCATTTTCCCGGCTTCAATTTTTGACAAATCAAGGATATCATTAATTAATTCCAGCAAATGTCTCCCGGCTGAATTAATTGTTTCTAAATCAGTAATAAAATCTCCCGTCAAGCCTAAATCTGTAGCATCATCTTGTAGGAGTTGACTCAAGCCAATTACCGCATTTAATGGGGTGCGTAATTCGTGGCTGACATTAGCTAAAAATACACTTTTGGCTTTGCTAGCAGCTTCTGCTAATTCTTTGGCTTGTTGTAGTTCTTTGGTGCGCTCAGAGACGCGCTCAATTAACCGATTTAAAGACTTAGCTAATAAGCCTATTTCATCTTCTGTAGTTATGGGTGCGCGTAAATCAAAATTAGATTTTCTCGCTACTTGTTCTGCAACTTGAGTTACCGTGATTACTGGTTCGGCGATCGCGCGACTCGTCCGCCAAGCTACAATGGCCGCGATCGCTACTGATACCAGCATACTCATAATCACAATTAATCTTTCAACGCCTTTAGCCTGCTCTACATCTCTAGTTCGCTCTTGCTCTTGAACCTCAGCAGTTTGTAAGATATTCGTCAGCGTCTGCGATAGCTGCTCTAACCGCAGCGCTGTATCGCCACGCATAATTTGCAGTAATCGCTCTCGTTGTGCATCAATTTGTGGCGCTTCAATTGACGGAGATTCTATTTTCTCTAAAACCGATTCTACCTGCTCAACATAAATCTCTAAATTGTTAGCATAATCGAGCAATAAAGTTTCTAAAGTCGCACTTGTTGCTGCTAATCTTTTGGGATTTCTGGCGATAAAAGTTGTAATTTCTGCTTCTAATTGTTTCGCTTGCTCAACATTTTTGAGAAATTCACTTTTCTTATTTTGTCGCTGTATGGGATCTGCTAATACTGCAACTAAATTAGAACTATATAATTGCGCTCCTACTACGGCATTTTTATAGTTAGTTAACAGTTGTCCTTGCTCGTGCGCATGATTGAGTTGGTTAATTTCCCTGGCTCGGTAATAGTTAGCAATTACCAACCCAGTTAGGGAACCAAAGAAACCAATACCAATGGCGACAAAATATCCATAGCCAATTTTTTGATGTATGCGCCATGAACTTGCTTTGAGTTTCCCCCGTGAAGGAAATTCAATAGTCGGGAGTTCGTCTGTCGATGGCTCTTCCTCTGGCACTTTTTTGCTTTCTGAACTGCTGTCAACAGGGATTAGCTTTTGAGTTTGCATCCCTCAGATCTCCTTAGCCTCCCATAAAAGTCATCACTGAAGTTTGGCTGGGGTAAACAATTTATCTAGCGATTATTATCTAAATTATCTTTTTTTGTGACAAGAGTAAATTATATATCACGAGACAATTGCAATGAGCTTTTTTATATTTAAATTAATTAGTTATAATTTTTAATTTCCTTTATAACTGTCAAGATAAATTGCTTTTTGTAAAAAAGCCGTTCCCTAAACCAAATGCACCCCTACCAGTATATCTTTTTCGTCAATTTACTTCCATATACAGTTGCTTGCAGCTATATTAAGTTAATGGGTAAGCAGCCAATCTAACCTCTTTTAGCTTTGCAGCAGCTACTATCAAACCGTAAATAGCAGATTTGTTCAGTTGACTACAGCAAAGAATCTCAAAATCACTGCTGTATATTGACAAAATAACTGTTTCATAATTTTATCACCAATCCCTTTGATTCACCAATAATCAAAAATTCCCATCGAGAGTGGTGTTTCTGATTAGGGGAAATAGAGCTATAAAAAATCCTCTGGTTATCAGTAGTTTTACTACTATAATTCCAGAGGATATAGTTGTTCGAGATTAATGTTATCTAGGATAGAGTATAATTCAGTACTTACTCATACCCTCAGATTTAGCGATCGCTGTCAGTAATGATCATATTACTTGAGTGCGGAAGCGATCGGCGCTGAAACTGACTCGCTAACGGCTTGTTTGAGCAAATCAGCCTTATCGGTACGTTCCCACGGCAAATCTAAATCATTCCGTCCAAAATGACCGTAAGCCGCGACGTCCTGATAAAAACGTCCGCCTCGTTCATTTGGTAGGTTGCGTAAATTGAAAGCATGAATAATTCCTGCTGGACGCAATTCAAAATGTTTTTTGACTAATTCCAACAGAATTTCATCATCGACTTTGCCAGTGCCAAAGGTATCGAGAAAAATGCTCACAGGACGCGCCACGCCAATAGCGTAACTGAGCTGTACTTCACATTTTTCTGCTAACCCAGCCGCGACAATATTTTTCGCTACATAACGAGCCGCATAAGCCGCCGAACGGTCTACTTTTGTGGGATCTTTACCGGAAAAAGCGCCGCCACCATGTCGGGAATAACCACCGTAGGTATCAACAATAATTTTCCTCCCAGTTAAACCAGAGTCGCCTTGAGGGCCGCCAATGACAAATTTGCCGGTGGGGTTGACCAAAAAGCGTGTATGTGCGTCAGGCTTGATGGCAATATCGCCAAATACAGGCTCAACTACAGCCGTCCACAAATCTTCTTTGATTTTCGCTTGGACTGCCGCTTCATCGGTAATTTCCCCAATAGTAGCAGTATGTTGGGTAGAAATCAGGATTGTATCAATTCCTACTGGTCGTCCATCTTCATAAATTACGGTAACTTGGGTTTTACCGTCGGGACGCAAGTAAGACAAATCGCCTGTTTTGCGTACTGCTGCTAATCTGCGCGCAATGCGGTGAGCCAAGCTAATGGGTAAGGGAATTAATTCTGGGGTTTCGTTGCTAGCAAAACCAAACATAATCCCTTGATCACCCGCACCAATCGAATCAAATAGTTCATCACTATCTGCTTCGCGGGTTTCTTGCGCTGTGTTCACACCTTGAGCAATATCAGGTGATTGCTCATCTAAGGCTACTAACACGCTGGTACTGTTAGCAGAAAAGCCGTTATCAGCATTGGTATAGCCAATTTCAGCAATTTTCTTCCGGGCCAGATTCACAAAATTGACATTGGCGTTAGTGGTAATTTCACCTGTAATTAACACTAACCCAGTATTAACCACTACCTCAGCCGCAACTCGACTAGTGGGGTCTTGTGTCAGTAAAGCATCCAGAATCGTATCAGAAATCTGATCGCAGATTTTATCTGGATGACCTTCGGTAACTGACTCGGAGGTAAAAAGATATCGACGAGACAAAGGTATTCCTCCTTTATTTAAGAGTGTTTCACTGACTAGATAATTACACTCATCATCAAATCAATTCCTCAAGAATTGAGTATATGTTGTTTTTGCTACTCACAAATCAAAACTGACTACTGATGAACTGGGTTTGATTTTCTTCCCTCATCTCAAAGACAAGGGTTGATACCTCACCCTGCTGAGTAATTATTGAGTTCAGTTACTCTAATTTCTGAAATCATAACAATATTTACACATTAAATAGTTAGTCTGTTCTTAACTTTCCTCAAAGTTATTACTGATATTGAATAATTTTTTGGAAAAAATATATATTTTTGGGCAAAAATGTTTTTAGCAACACAAAAAAAAGGGAGATACCCTCAAGCATCTCCCTAAGCTTTGACACAAATACTGCTGCTTTAAACTTGAACTGCTAGTTTGGCTTCCTTTGCTGTTAAACGCTCGTAAGCTTCGCGCATTTTCAAGCCGGTAAGCACTTGGAACAAACCGGTTCCATTGTTGGAACCTGGATATTCGCGGTGTTGGAGTAACAAGTGGGTCATCTCACCTTGGTATTTGGTGGATGTTTTGCTCAGATGGGTTTCGATGTAAATCACTTCTTCTAAATTGTCGAATTGACCATCTACTTCCAATACTGAAACGTAACGACCGTAGTAAACATCTGAACCATAGTGCAGTTGCATACCAGGGTAGGAGCAAGTCAGCTTGCGTCCGCAAGGTGTCCAATTAATTGTTGAGCCTTCATCAAAGAGGTAGGTTGGCTCAAAGCCGTCTTTACCTTCTCTTTGGAGCATCCGTACCCTTAGGACTTTGCGTTCTGTGTCGTTTTTAATTAAATTAGTTGGTAATACTTGGAGAACTATATCAGCAAATTCTCTTTGTGGTTCAATAAACTTTTCAAAGTCAGGTTTACGGGAATTGATTTGTGCTAAGACATCTTCATAGCGGTGACCCCTTTCGGCCATGTCGCGCTGAATCTTCCAAGCAATTTTAACTTCGTCGCTGATATCAAAGTAAACACTGAAATCAATTAGCGATCGCACCCGCTCATCATATAAAGGATGCAGCCCTTCCACAACTATAATGTGGTTCGGCTCAATCCGCTCTGGTGGATCGATCAGGCCGGTTTCGTGGTTGTAAATCGGCTTATCAATTGCTTGACCATTTTTGAGAGCGCTAATTTGCTCATACATTAGGTCAAAGTTGTTCGCCCTAGGATCGAGAGCAGTAATCCCTGTTTCTTTGCGTTGTTTGCGATCTAAAGAATGATAGTCATCTAAACAGATAACTGTCATTAAATCTTCACCAAACAAATCGATTAAACGACGCAAAAATGTAGATTTACCGCACCCAGAGTCTCCAGCTACTCCAATTAGTACCACGCGTTCCGGCTTACTCGTCATAAATCTCCTCTAGATACTAAAAACATGTGTCAATCAAAAATTTTTCACACAGCAGATTCTGAAGCCAGGAGTTTACCCCATCGGTTTTTCCGGCGTTCTTGTTACCCACAGCGCCATAAAGAAGTTCAGACGGGTAGCCAACAATAAAATATGTTGTTACTCGCCTGCCTAGCCTGAGTTTGTTGCTGGTAAGTATTTAATCCTAGTGGTATATTTGATTTTAACAGAAGGGGTTATTCTATACAAGTTTACTGTCAATAAGAATCTAGTGGTTCATCGATCCTGTTGATGATTTACTTGTTGATTTGAAAACATCTATCTTCACTACCCCAAACAGTCAGGTAACGACTGCCTGATGATTGTGACCCTCTTAATCAAGTTTATATTGTATAGTTTTCTCTGGCCACAAATTTTTTGCAAGTTTGGCATTTTAATTTGCGATTCGGTAATATTCCATAAATTCATGTGTAAATATCTATCTCAAGAATGAGCGAGTAAGTAAAGAGCAAAAAAATTTTGCTTAGTAGTTGTGATGTCCAAGGTAGCGGCTTGTGATTTGCCATGAGAGATTAATGTTGACAAAGCACAAAAGATAAACTTCCTGGTATTGTTTACAACCTTGAGACTAAGTGACAAACTCTCATCACCGCTTTTGGTCTGCATTATAAGAAAAGATGCAGGGCTAACCACAAACAGCCGGATTTAACCACAGAGCAGCTAAAAGTTGGTCACATAGTCCATTGAAGCTCAGTATGTTTAACAGGTTTTGGATAGAGGTTGACAGATGGATCGCATCAAGTGAAACTGATTATAATTGCTTATATCCCCTATTCCTGTATCATGCGGTTATACAGATTCACTGAACCTATTCATGAGATTAATCGTGATTAGGTAATAGCTGCATCTAAAAATATTTTGGATGTCTGGCAAAAACAATTCTGCTGTCAGGTGCAGGGAAAGAGTTAGTGATGAGTTAGGGCATTTCTAACCAATAATTCACAAACACTTTTTAAGTGTATGGGATAAGCGTCAATAAACGAAAAAAGAGGTCGCAACTATATTAAAAACTACTTGGTTATCAAGTGGCTATAAAGTGCGATCGCTAAATCTACCAATAACTCAAATGCTGAGAACTTGTTGTCTATGCATTAGCCAATCTCTCTGATTTGACATAAAACTCAATTTATGCGTTTGTTAGGAAACATTAGCAAGAAGGTATCGTAAGTTAGTAACCGAAAAAAACATTAAATTGACTCATTATTAACATTCTCCATCAGACTTATCCTCTAACTTAGAAGGTGAACAGGTGTGTTTTTGCGCCGCCTGCATGTCTTTGGTGAGTGTACTTAGCAAGGCATTATAAAGTGATGCCATTTTCCTAGAATGCCAGTTTTGTGCAGCAAAAATCCGGTAAACTACAGCTGGCTTGTGATAGGAAAAGTTTTTTTTTGAAAAACGGTTAAGTCAACATCGGAGTGGTAGAACGAATGAACAAACAAGGTGCTTTTGAAAGTGCTGCCAACACAGAATCAGGTAGCCGCGTCTTCGTTTACGAAGTGGTGGGTCTGCGTCAGAACGAAGAAACTGATCAAACGAATTATAAAATTCGTAGCAGTGGCAGTGTGTTCATCAGAGTGCCTTACAACCGCATGAATCAAGAAATGCGACGTATCACTCGCCTTGGCGGCAAAATTGTTAGTATTCAACCCGCAAGTGCTCTACAGCAATTCAACGGCACAAGCTCATTCGGGACTGCTAACATTGGGGGGAATGGTCAAGCCACACCTGTGAATGCACCAGCTGAAGAACAGCTCAAGAATAAGGATCAAAAAGGCAACACCATGACTCAAGCGAAAGGCAAAAAAGACGCCCATGCTGATGTTCCGGTAAACACTTATCGTCCCAATGCACCTTTTATTGGGAAGTGTATCTCCAATGAGCCTCTAGTTAAAGAAGGTGGCATTGGTATTGTTCAGCACATCAAATTTGACCTTTCTGGTAGTAATTTGAAGTATATAGAAGGTCAAAGTATTGGTATTATCCCACCAGGGGTAGACAAAAACGGCAAGCCTGAAAAACTCAGACTTTATTCCATCGCCTCAACTCGTCATGGTGATGATGTAGATGACAAAACAGTATCCCTGTGCGTGCGTCAGTTAGAGTATAAGCACCCAGAAACAGGCGAAACAGTTTACGGTGTATGCTCAACTCACCTGTGTTTCTTAGAACCAGGCGCAGATGTGAAAATTACCGGGCCCGTGGGTAAAGAAATGTTATTACCCAGCGACCCCGATGCCAAAGTCATTATGATGGCAACCGGTACAGGTATTGCGCCCATGCGTGCTTATCTGTGGCGGATGTTCAAGGATGCAGAAAGAGCTGCTAACCCAGATTACCAATTCAAAGGATTTGCTTGGTTAATCTTTGGTGTACCCACAACTCCTAACATCCTTTACAAGGAAGAGTTGGAAGAAATGCAGGCTAAGTATCCTGATAACTTCCGCCTCACCTACGCCATCAGCCGGGAACAAAAGAATCCCCAAGGTGGCAGAATGTACATCCAAGACCGAGTTGCAGAATACGCAGATGAATTGTGGCAATTGATTAAAGAAGAAAAAACCCACACCTACATCTGTGGTTTGCGCGGTATGGAAGATGGTATTGATGCTGCTTTAACTGCTGCGGCTGCGAAAGAAGGTGTCACCTGGAGTACTTACCAAAAAGAAATCAAAAAAGCTGGTCGTTGGCACGTAGAAACCTACTAAGTACTAACTACTGTGTTTTGAATTTTGAGTTTTGAATTTTGATTAATTATCAGGAGAATGGGTCTAAAACCCCGTCCTTCTAGGACGCCTTTCTGGTAAAATGAGTACAACCGGAAAATCAGATGTGTAGTCGTGGCACGCAAACTGACCGTTGGATAAAGGCTAGTGTCACCAGCCCTCACGGGTTGCCCCAATACCTCACTGCCCTCTAAAAATATGGCATAGGTGGGAGAAAATAAAAATCAAATAGGGTAGGGCATACCCGAATTTACGCTTGGGGAGTAGTCCATAAGAGTGCTTGCTGTAAAAAGTGTAGTCGGACTAAACATGAAACTGTCAGCCCAAAATCAACATTGTTGGTGGAGGCAAGATTCAGCCCAAGAATCACCGCCCTAAAAGTGCGGTGAGTGTCAAGTAGGCTGGGCATTGTCCAGCCTACAATTTTTTTATTGGTTAGCGATCAAAAACATAGACGCGATGAACCCTTGTCTGTACAAGATTTAATTGTTATCCGAATCCGCGTTTTGATACGTAATTAAGATTTTGGTAAGGCTGGGGTTTCCCCGCCCTTACGAGTTGTGGGTTTGGTCAGATAATGATTGAGTTATTTTTGCAATTGGAAGTCCCTAAGGCGATAGGCGTTGGATTTTCCAAGTTTGAGTATCTAAACGAGTATATAGCAAGCGATCGTGCAAGCGGCTGGGTCTTCCTTGCCAAAACTCAATTTCTGTGGGAATGACTCGCAAACCTCCCCAGTGAGAGGGGCGAGGAATTTCCTGATTTTCATACTGATGCTGCAATTGCTGCAAGTTTTGCTCTAAGACTTCTCGACTAGTTATCGCTTCACTTTGACGAGAAGCCCATGCACCCAGGCGACTGTTTTCAGGACGGCTGTAAAAATATTTATCAGACTCGGCTTCAGAAACTTGTTCTACATGTCCGATAATTCTGACTTGGCGTTCTAATTCCGCCCACCAAAAAACTAGTGCAGCTTGGGGATTCTCTGCTAGTTCTTGTCCTTTGCGACTGTTATAGTTGGTGAAGAAAACAAAGCCCCGCTCATCAAAATCTTTCAGTAATACCATTCTGGCTGAGGGTTTACCGTCTGGGGTGGCGGTTGCTATAGTCATGGCATTGGGTTCAGGAAGCTGGGCAGATAATGCCTGCTCGAACCATTGTTTAAATTGTATAAAAGGATTAGGGTCAACCTCAGTTTCAGTTAAATCTTCTAATGTGTAGTCTTTGCGAAGGTCGGCAATGGTAGGATGCATGGTCATTTACTTCCTTGCGATTCAGATATGCGTATATATATCTTTATGCAAAAATCTCCCATGTGATGGATACCAAAGCTAGCAGTTAAGGCAATTTTTTCCCGCAGTCGAGAAAAAAGATTGCATCTGTTACCAAATTCGGATAATTATTATTGTTTGAGAGTAATTGAGCAGCCTGATATTTAAGATTTGTCATCCCTAATTCCTCATCTAAAAATCTCAAATTGGTATGATGCGCCGTTCAGCCTCCCTGCAAAGTTTATTAATTTATGGTCTGAGCGGCCCGATTATCGCTCTTAATGTTTGGCTACTCTCTGTAGTATTTAATTATTTTCAGCATCCCATTACTATTTTAAGTGTTGCGGCAATTCTCGCCTTTTTACTCAATTATCCAGTGAAGTTTTTTCAACGGGCACGCATCACTCAAGCTCAAGCTGTGATAGTTGTTTTACTTGTTACTTTAACATTATTGGTAGTTCTGGGTGTCACATTAGTGCCAATGCTAATTGACCAAACAATTCAACTGTTAAATAAGATTCCTGATTGGTTAACTAGTAGCCAAAGAAACTTAGAACAAGTGGAAGCTTTGGCAAGACAACGGCGTTTACCTCTAGATTTAAGAGTGGTAAGTACGCAAATTAATGCCAACATCCAAAATTTAGTGCAACAACTCGCTTCTGGTGCGGTAGGCGTGGCGGGTACGCTATTGTCGGGATTGCTAAATTTGGTGTTGGTAGTAGTGCTGGCGTTTTATATGCTATTGTATGGCGATCGCGTTTGGTTGGGTTTAGTCAGTTTATTACCAGCGAATATCAGAAAGCCTTTAACTACATCCTTACGCTTAAATTTTCAGAATTTTTTCCTCAGTCAGTTATTGTTAGGGTTATTCATGGTAGTTACCCTGACTCCCATCTTTTTAGTCCTGAGAGTGCCATTTGCCCTATTATTTGCCATAGTCATCGGCATAGGCGAACTCATCCCCTTTGTCGGTGCAACTCTAGCTATTGGTTTAGTGACTATATTGGTACTGCTGCAAAATTGGTGGTTAGCAGTTCAAGTTGCTGTCACGGCCATTCTCTTACAACAGGTAAAAGATAATCTCTTAGCACCAAAATTACTCGGTGATTTTATTGGACTTAACCCCATCTGGATTTTTGTAGCTATTTTGATGGGATTTGAAATTGCTGGCTTGCTAGGAACATTGGTTGCTGTACCAATTGCCGGTACTATCAAAGGCACTTTTGATGCTCTGAAGACTGGTCAATCTGGCGAATTTGTCTCACCTTTTACTATTACTTATGAATCTGATTGTGATGAAGACCATAAAACTTGAACTAATCATCAAAAATTTTAGAGTTAAAAATTCTCGGTCAATAGTTCAAAGTCCCAAATTCAGATTCCCATGTCGAGTCACTCATGAGCATGGATTCATGAACTACCTACGCACTCCGCTTGCGCTACGTGCGAGGTTTCTGACGCTTCAACTGCTGAACTTTCCTAAAACTTCCACAATTGTGTGTAGTTTTAGAAAGAGGTTCAGCATCGGCGTTTGTGAGGCTAGTTCCTAACCCCAGAGCGTAATTGAGCATTACCATTGAAGCAGCAACATCACGATCCGCAGTGAAGTTGCAATTTCCACAATTATGCACACGCTCGGATAACTCTTTTTTCTTTTTGTGACCACATTGAGGGCAAGTTTGGGATGGAGCAATCTTGAGGGGTACATCAACAAATACACCACTACATTCACTAAGTTTGTATTTGATTAGTGAAATTAAATTACCAATCCCGACATCTAACAAAGACCTATTGAGTCCAGTTTTTTGATGCTTTCTCTTGCTACCTTTCTTTGCTTTGCGAGTCATCCCTTTGATGTTTAACTTCTCAGTAGCTACCAGTGAATTACTCTTTACTATCTGTGTAGCCGCTTTATGTTGCCAATCTTGTCTAGAGCAAGTAACTTTACTTTGAAGTTTACTAATTTGTTTCCTAGCTTTTCTCCAACGTTTAGATGCTTTAATTTTCTTTTTGAAGTTAGGCGCACGTTTGCGCCGTAATTTCTTAGATGATTGCTCTATTTTTTGTTTGGTGCTGGCTAAAAATTTCGGATGATCAATTATTGTTCCATCCGAACAGGCAATAGTGTGGTAAGTACCAAAATCTAAACCTATAGCACCAGTGCTAGTCTCTCTTTTTGGCTCACAATTTACTGTGATTGAGGCGTACCATTTACCTTGCTTCCAGATAACGGTGCAGGTTGTTGGATTGCCCCAAGTTCTAGCTTTACCTCTCATCTGAATTTGCCCTAAATTAGACAATTCCAGATAACCGTTATCGCCTGTTGTGTGTGCTTTCCATCCGCTAGTAGCAGGATAAGTCCATCCACGATAATGTCGTGCAGACTTAAACTTTGGATAACCACCTAACCCACTAAAAAATCGTTGGAAGGCATAGTCAACACGCTTCACCGTTGCTTGTAAAGCTTGTGAGCCTAATTCTTTATATTCATGCCAACATTCTTTGAATTCTGGCAGAATATTTTGCTGGTCATAGTAACTAATAGAATTACCAAAACGCTGATATTGTGTCTTTCTGTGGTAAAGACAGGCATTAAATAAGTCTTTATGAAGTCGCCGCCAATAATGCAGTTTAACTTCTTGAGACTTAGTTGGATATAAGCGAAAAGTTGTCCTACGTGTTACTCTCATGAGAGTCATCATATCATTCACAAAATAATTATTAATTCGTAATTCGTAATTCGTAATTAAGAACAATAATTACGAATTACGAATTAGCAATTACGAATTATTTATGTTTTTTGGTCGAGTTCGTACTTTGTAAATTCTAGTGGTGGGGTATCACTTGATGTTTTGAATAAGTACATCAAGCAGCAAGATACTCCGCCTGGCTAACTAGATCGCCGCAATCATCCCCAGGTATCCGTTGCACTCCACACCTGGGGACTTCCCGCAAGGAAGGTTAACTGTTAAGCGTTGACTCTTGAGAGGCTAAATAGCTCTAAGTAAATAAATATACTTAAATTTTTCCAAAAGTAGAGTATTATAAATTACTAATTTCTAATAAATTTCTAGTATAAAAATATCATGTTATACTTTGGTCTGTATGACGATAATGATACACTTATGCGCTCAGGGTAAAAATAATGAATATCTGGAATTATATACAAATAAAACTTGCACAATCTCAAATCAAGATTCACAATAGTAGTGAATCAAAAATCATTATTAATAATTTGTAGTATTTAATACATAAAATTTAGTTATCCATGAAACAGGTGAGGTTTGTGCTAATTTTTAGCTCAACAGTCGGTAATCAAGCTTTGATAAGTCAAACATTCTGATTTACTTCACAAGCCTAAATGTTTAATCGACCTAGTTTTAACTTAATCACAAAAAATCATTAATGGATGCTTCCGAGCTATTAGAAACAATTACACTCCTGATTCAGCAAGCCCAGAGAGGAGAAATTGATCCTTGGGATGTGCAGGTAATTGAAGTTATTGACCGTTACTTAGAACTAATGGCACCGGAGTCTACAGTTAGGGGTTATGAAGCTGACTTATCCCAATCTGGACAGGCTTTTTTATCAGCATCAATGCTGGTGTTATATAAGGCTAATACCTTAATGCAATTACAATCAGCAGCAGATGAGCAAGCAGAAAACTTAGATGAAGAACTGCTAGAAACTGATAATAATGTATTACATTTAACCCCTCGCCTGCCGTTAGAGCATCATTTGCGGCGGCGTCCGGCGGCTATGCCACCACCGAAGCGGCGCGTGACTCTGCAAGAGTTAATCGAACAATTGCAGATTATGGCGAACCAGCTCAAACTGGTACAGAAGACAAGCAAACCTGTGCGTCCTCGGCGTCAGCCTACCGTCCAAGCGATGCGAGCAGCGTTAGAATTGGCTCACCAAGAAAACCTGACGGAAGTAGCTGGGGAACTAGAACAAGTTTTGCATGTTTCGGCTGCAAAGCTCGATTTAGAGCAAAATTGGTTGAATTTAGAGGAATTAGTGGATTTATGGACTCAGAGTAAACAGCCACAGGCAAATAGTTCTCACCACGGTTCGGCACATAGCCATTTAGTTAGTGTATTTTGGGCACTACTACTGCTATCAGCGCAATCCAAGGTAGAACTATGGCAAGAGGAGTTTTACAAAGAGGTAAAAATCCGCTTACTGATAAATTCAGCTAACACCTATCAACCTATGGAGCAATCAATGAACTGAGTAACTGAGATCCATCGCTAGATATAAATTATCGACTGTTGGTTCAGCGACTCTCAAAATCTGGGTAAATTGAAAAGATAAGCGATCGCTTATGATTTTGCTATTACCCCTAGTTGCTTTTAGCAACAACTCGCTGAATTTGTGCGATCGGCGATGATGAGCAAAAATAGCATAAACACAATGAATTATAACTTGTTGACAGTAACCTGGCTTGTGGTTGAGGAATAATCTTTATGAAGGCGATGATTCTTGCGGCGGGTAAGGGTACTCGTGTACGTCCCATTACCTATACAATCCCCAAACCCATGATTCCTATCCTGCAAAAGCCAGTGATGGAATTTTTATTAGAACTATTACGCCAACATGGCTTCGACCAAATTATGGTCAACGTCAGCCATTTGGCAGCAGAAATCGAAAACTATTTCCGTGATGGTCAAAGGTTTGGTGTGCAGATTGCCTATTCTTTTGAAGGGCAAATCGTTGACGGTGAACTGATGGGGGAAGCTGTTGGTTCTGCTGGTGGGATGCGCCGTATCCAAGACTTCTCGCCGTTTTTCGACGATACCTTTGTGGTATTGTGCGGTGATGCTTTGATTGACTTGGATTTGACAGCAGCAGTCAAATGGCATCGAGAAAAAGGTTCTATTGCGACAATTATTTCTAAATCAGTTCCTTTGGAAGAAGTTTCCAGCTACGGTGTAGTTGTGACTGATGAAGAAGGACGAGTGAAGGCTTTCCAAGAAAAACCCTCTGTGGAAGAAGCCCTCAGCACTAACATCAACACAGGTATTTATATTTTTGAGCCAGAAGTATTTAAGTATATTCCCTCAGGAATGGAGTATGACATCGGTAGTGAATTATTCCCTAAACTAGTGGAAATTGGTGCGCCGTTCTACGCTATTCCTATGGACTTTGAATGGGTAGATATTGGTAAAGTACCAGACTACTGGCGGGCGATTCGGGGAGTATTGTTAGGTGAAATTAAAAACGTGCAAATTCCCGGTCATGAAGTTGCGCCAGGAATTTACACTGGCTTAAACGTGGCTGTGAATTGGGACAAAGTTGATATCACAGGCCCGGTTTACATTGGGGGAATGACCAGAATTGAGGATGGCGCGAAAATTGTCGGCCCGGCGATGATTGGCCCTAATTGCTGGATTTGTAGCGGTGCGACTGTGGAAAACAGCGTCATCTTTGAATGGTCGCGTTTGGGGCCGGGAGTCCGCTTAGTTGATAAGCTGGTATTTGGACGTTACTGCGTTGATAAAACTGGCGCAACCATTGACGTACAAGCTGCGGCTTTAGACTGGTTAATTACCGATGCACGTCATTCTCCACCATCCCATACGCCGGTGGAACGACAAGCTATAGCGGAATTGTTGAATACATCTGCTAGTTAGTCAATAGTCAATAGTCAATAGTCAATAGTCATTTGGCTTTGGACTATTGACTTTGGACTTTTTGACTAGCTATTCAAATATGTGTATCTTCTGAGACTTTGCTCGTAGGTTTGTAGGAGTCTTTGCGATTCGGCAAGAGTGATGCGCTTTTCCTCTAGGGCTTTTTCGCAACGTTGGCGGATGTTTTCTACCATGTCTTCGGAGTCGTACTGTACGTAACTCACCACTTCACTCATGGTATCGCCTTTGACGACATGTTCAATTTGGTAACCTTTGGGCGTTAATTGAATGTGGACTGCGTTAGTGTCGCCAAATAGGTTATGTAAGTTACCCATGATTTCTTGGTAAGCGCCACTGAGGAACATGCCTAAATAATAGGGTTCCCCTGGTTTAAAGGTGTGCAGTTCTAAAACAGATTTGACATCACGTAAATCAATAAAGCGGTCGATTTTGCCGTCACTGTCGCAGGTTAAGTCTGCTAAGATTCCCCGACGAATTGGTTCTTCGTCTAAACGGTGTATGGGCATAATCGGGAATAATTGGTCTATTGCCCAACAATCAGGTGCTGATTGAAACACTGATAAATTCGCGTAGTAAATGGAAGCCATGATTTTCTCGAGGTCTTCCAGTTCATCGGGTACGTATTCTTGCTGTCTGGTAATGTTAAGAATTTTTTGGCAACAAGCCCAGTAAAGACGCTCGGCTTTAGCGCGTTCTCTCAGACGCAAAATGCCTAAGTTGAAGCGGCTGATGGCTTCTTCTTTGAATTGGGCGGCGTCGTGGTAAAACTCTTGATAATTTTCTTTGTTAATTGATTGGTAAGTTTCCCAAAGGTAATTAATGATGGGAGATTCGCCTTCTTGGGGCGGTTCTGGGGTATCTAGGGGGACATCGCTGGTGCTGAGAATATCAAAAATCAGCACGGATTGATGGGAAGCGATCGCTCTGCCGCTTTCACTAATCAGTGTTGGTACGGGAATTTGCCGTTCGCTACAGGTATCTTTTAACTCTGCCACAATATCGTTGGCATAGTTTTGCATGTTGTAATTTTTCGAGGCGTAGAAGTTGGTTTGGGAACCGTCGTAGTCTACACCCAAGCCACCGCCAACATCGAGGTATTTCATGTCAGCACCCAACATCGCCAACTCTACGTAAATCCGGCTGGCTTCTTGGATGGCATCTTTAATGACATTAATGGCGGAGATTTGCGAACCGATATGAAAATGCATCAACTGCAAAGAATCGAGCAAATCTGCTTCGCGTAACTTGTCAACCGCCTCGATTACTTCAGGCATCGTTAGACCAAATTTAGCGCGATCGCCGCTTGAACTTCCCCAGCGTCCCATACCTTGGGTACTGAGTTTCGCCCGTACTCCTAAGATAGGTTTAATACCCAATTGGCGGTTAGCGTCAATGACTAAATCAACTTCTTCAATTTGCTCTAAGACAATAATCGGTGTTTGTCCGAGTCTTTGAGCCAACATTGCCGTTTCGATGTATTCTTGGTCTTTGTAGCCGTTGCAAATTAACAATGCGCCTGGGGTATCCAATATCGCCAAAGCAATCATTAATTCCGGCTTGGAACCAGCTTCTAAACCAAATTGATGGGGTTTGCCAAACCTGACTAAATCCTCAATTAAATGGCGTTGCTGGTTGCATTTGACAGGAAATACACCTCGGTAAACACCAGGATAGTTATAGCGAGCGATCGCTTTGGCAAAACAAGCATTTAACCGCTCAATTCGGTCTTCTAAAATGTCTGAAAAACGAATCAACATTGGCAGCCCTAAATTGCGCTGCTTCAAAGCGTTGACTAATTCAAACAAATCTAAAGAACCGCCGCGATCGCCTTTGGGAGAAACAGTGACATTACCAGCCGCATTGATGGAAAAATAAGGCTGTCCCCAACCTTCAATTCTATACAGGGCTTCGCTATCTTCGATTTTCCAAGAGCGCGGCGAATCATCTGTACTAGTACTAGGGGCTAACAGCTTTTTCGGCTTCTGGTGTTTCACTTCTAGTTTGTGTCCATTGGACGGCAGCTTAACTATCTCTTCTGATGTAGCAGTTGACTCAAGACCCATTGATTCCTGACCTCTGTGTTTCACCCACGAATTTTCAATTTAACGCATTCATTTGCGATCGCATATGCACCCAGTGATAATTTCTGAGATAAACTCTGATTGGTCAAGGGTTATCTGTGACTCATCATTATTCATTAACTATTGAGAGTATCAACAAAAGGTTAAGGATAAAGGAGAGCAGACAGAGGACAATTGATCTGGAAAAATTTATTAAGTTTTCGGAGATAGCTTTGGAACGCACATTTTTGGCAATTAAACCCGATGGTGTACAGCGCGGACTGGTAAGCGAAATTATCGGTCGCTTTGAGAAAAAAGGTTTTACCCTGGTGGGTTTGAAGCTACTCAAACCCAGTCGCGAACTAGCTGAACAACATTACGACGTTCACCGCGAAAGACCTTTCTTTGCAGGCTTAGTAGACTTCATTACCTCCGGCCCCGTTGTAGCGATGGTTTGGGAAGGTGAAGGTGTCATTGCTTCGGCAAGAAAATTGATTGGTGCTACCAATCCCCTCAACGCTGAACCTGGAACAATTCGCGGCGATTTGGGGATCAATATCGGGCGCAACATCATCCACGGTTCCGATGCTCCGGAAACAGCGCAAACAGAAGTTGCTCTGTGGTTTAAGGATGAAGAATTAGTCAACTGGCAACCTACTGTAACTCCCTGGTTGCACGAGTAGATAGTTAGGGGCAGCGCCTCGGCTCCGCTCGGCGGCCGGGAGCAGAGGGGCAGAGGAGCAGAGGAGCAGAGGAGAAATAACTATTGCCAATGCCCAATGCCCAATGCCCAATGCCCCATGCCCTATTTCGTTACTTCACTTTTTTCTGTTAGTTCTTGGGGTGCTTCAATTTCTGTACGTTTGGAAAATCCCCAAGCTAAGATAAGACCGATCGCGGTAATCATTAACCATTCTGGTGGGACTAGGCTATCGTTCACCACTTTTAATAAGAGACGCAAACCGACAAAGGCGACTGTAATATAGCCTGCGTCTTCTAAGTTTGCAAATTCATCTAACCAGCGAATAAATAACTCGGCCATGAAGCGCAGGGTAATGATGCCAATGGTTGCGCCGGTGAGAACTAACCATCTTTCTTGGGAAACAGCGATCGCAGTTGTGACGCTATCTAAAGAAAATGCTAAATCTGTAAAGGCAATTACTGGTATTGCTTGCCACAAGGAATTAAACCGCGGCCCGTGATGGTGATTTTCTTCATCTGTTTCTTGGGATGTGAAATGTTGGAATACTAGCCACAGTAGGTAAGCCGCACCCAGAAGTTCAAATTGCCAGAAATCTTGTACCCAAGTAGCGGTGAGGATTAATGTAATCCGTAGCACATAGGCAACTACCAAACCAAAATTTAGGGCTTGACGCTCAAGCTTTTTATCTTCTAATCCTTGGGCGATCGCAGCGAGGGCGATCGCATTATCAGCAGATAGCACCGCCTCTAGAAAAACCAGGATTAGCAAAACTATGGGAGCTTCAACGCTAAAGTGAAAATGAAGATAATCAAAAATTTTGTCTAGCATTCCAAGTATCTCAAGCAGGGAAAATTAAAAATTAACAGCAGCAGCGAATTTTATCTTCAAAAGCGCAATAATTTGCTACCTTTATTCAGCTTAACTTGGCTGTAGTCGATTCAAAAGACTCTAGCATTGACGCCATTACAGGTCAGGTAGGGTCTGTTGAGTGTAGCATGACACATTAGCAGCCTTAACATTTTCTTAAAAAAACTCCTCATAAATCAAGGATAAAAATACCTAAATGTATCTGAAGTCTCTTGACAAATAGGCTTTGATGGGTTTTGAGAATTTTGAGTAATGGAAGCGATCGCTATTCTTTCTTTAGCGTTACAGATTGCTTTTAAAATGGGAAAATGAGCCGAAAATATGGTAATAGTCTATGAATATTTCCTTAACAACCGAGCTTGAGCAGTTCATTCAAAGTCAGGTTGCAAGTGGTAAATACGCCTCATCTGAGGAAGTGATTCTTGCTGGTATCAGACTTTTAGAAGAACGAGAACGCATTTACAAAGGTCGGTTTGAGGAACTGCAAAGAGAAATTATGATTGGGATTGAAGCCTCTGAGCGTGGAGAGGTTGTTGATGGAGAAACAGTTTTTAGGCATATTAGCGAAAAGTTACAGCAGCGTCGTCAACAAGCAGGTGAATGAGTAATATTTGCAAGTTTACGGCTCCAGCGAGTCGAGATATTGAGAGTATTATTGACTTAATTGCTGATAACAGTGGTTTCGATGCAGCAGAGCGCTTTCTCAAAAAAATAAATGATAAGTGTAAAAATTTAGCTAATTTTCCCAGTATGGGGCGTAAAAGAGATGAACTTTTACCTTCTCTGCGCAGTTTTCCTGTTGATGATTATTTGATATTTTATCGTCAGATTCCAGAAGGAATTGAAGTTGTGCGGGTAGTAAGTGGCTACCGTGATTTAGAGACGTTGTTTTCAGAATAGGCTGTTACATAAAGGCGATGTCTAACGACAAGCTGCTTTGCTGTTACGCTTTCTGCTTCGCGAGATTGGCGATCGCAAAAAACGAAAAAGCGTAGTTACATAGCAGCTGATTGTCAGACATGGCAATTTTTGCGCCTGCAATATACTTTTTCACCTGCGGAAAACACCAAAATGAGTGCGTGATTTACCGAAATGGGTAAGTGATATGGCTTTTTACTGCGGAAAACACTAAAACCTGTGCGCGATTTACCGAAATGAGTAAGCGATATGGCTTAATGAGTAGGTGAAATGGTATTTTACTTGCGGAAAACACAATAATGAGAAAGCAAAAAGGCTTAATGAGAAGGTGAAATGGCTGTTTGCTTACTTAAAACAGGAAAATGGGTACTTGATTTCGATAAATGAGAAAGCGAAATGGCTTTTTGTTTACACAAAATATAAAAATGACTACTGAATATGTGCAAATGATAAAGCTCACGCTTTTGGGGCAAAAAAACTTAACGTGAAGCCTTTCCCCGCAAGGTAGCCCTGCATCTATGAGGATATTGCTGGCAAATCGTGGGTCTAACCCCTCAAAACTTGATATAAACTGTTCTCTCGCTTACCCGACACACCGCCCGCAGGCTATAAGCCTGGGGCTAACGTTACAAAGCCTGACTTCGCAGGCTAGAGAAATTGAGCCTGTGGAGGCAGGCTTTGCTCAATTAGCCGCACCCTTCTAGGGTGACGGCGGAATTTCGGTATAAGCGAGAAGTCTTACCCCTAAATCACCAGCAGCATCCTACGAGTGGCGGGCTTGGTAAGTTAACAATCGCGATATTTTTTTTAGAATTCCCTAACCATCTACTACTGGCGTAGCTTCTCCAACTCTTCTTTTGTAAACGGATTCTTACCAGCACTGAGGGAATTAATCCAACCTTGGCGCTGTGATTTCTCCTCAGAATTATCAGTCCATTCTATAAATGCTTGGAAATCCTCAATTGCACCTTTTGTATTGCCAGTTAGCGCCCTAGCAAGTCCACGGCTATCGCGGATATTTCCATTTGTGGGTGCAAGGGAAACAGCTTTTTCACAAGCAAACATCACATCACCTGCATACCCATACAAGCTACCATATCTACACAGGCTATTCCAATTGTTAGCAGAAATTTCTAATTTTGCATCGAGTTTTTCAGCTTCAGCGTATGCTGCAATAGCTTTTTTAACATCGCCTTTGCTGGCTAGTTCTTTACCCTGAAACAGCAGAGAGGTAACTTTTGCTTTTGTCTCTGGATTAATATCTAATTGTGGGTTCCATTCCTTAGCCTGTTTAAACTTAGCAACTGCTTTCTCAAATTCACCTACCCTGGCTAACTCCTCACCTTGGGTAAGCAAATTAGGGGCTGCGGCCATTAGTATAGATTTATTTTGACATAGTTGTAATTCAGCTAAAGTCTCAGGATTATTAGTCAGATAATCTTGCAACCAATTACAGCCCAAAACTACAAGATTTTCTAAATCCAAATCCCAGAGAATTACTGTCTCATCAAGACTAGCAGAAGCGATCTCCTTACCATCAGGGGAGAAACTGACGCTATAAACCCAATCGCTATGACCTTTAAAGGTTTTGAGTTCTTTGCCATCTAAACTCCAGAGTTTGATTGTTCCATCAAGACTAGCAGAAGCAATGGTTTTACCGTCTCTTGAGAAACTGACGCTAGTAACCGCTTCGCTATGACCTTTGAAGGTTTTGAGTTCTTTACCATCTAAACTCCAGAGTTTGGTTGTCCCATCACCACTAGCAGAAGCAATGGTTTTACCGTCTCTTGAGAAACTGACGCTATAAACCCCTTCACTATGACCAGTAAAGGTTTTGAGTTCTTTGCCATCTAAACTCCAGAGTTTGATTGTCTTATCACCACTAGCAGAAGCAATGGTTTTACCGTCTCTTGAGAAACTGACGCCATAAACCCCTTCACTATGACCAGTAAAGGTTTTGAGTTCTTTGCCATCTAAACTCCAGAGTTTGATTGTCCCATCACCACTAGCAGAAGCAATGGTTTTACCGTCTCTTGAGAAACTGACGCTATCAACCGATGCGTTATGACCAGTAAAGGTTTTGAGGACTTTGCCATCTAAACTCCAAAGTTTGATTGTCTTGTCAAGACTAGCAGAAGCGATGGATTTGCCGTCTTTTGAGAAGCTGACGCTATAAACTATGGCGCTATGACCTTTGAAGGTTTTGAGTTCTTTGCCATCTAAACTCCAGAGTTTGATTGTCTTGTCACCACTAGCAGAAGCGATCGCCTGACCGTCGGGGGAGAAGCTAACGCTAGAAACCCAATCGCTATGACCTTTGAAGGTTTTGAGTTCTTTGCCATCTAAACTCCAGAGTTTGATTGTCTCATCACCATTAGCAGAAGCAATGGTTTTGCCGTCTGTTGAAAAACTGAGGCTAGAAACCCAACTGTTATGACCAGTAAAGGTTTTGAGTTCTTTGCCATCTAAACTCCAAAGTTTGATTGTCCCATCACGACTAGCAGAAGCGATAGTTTTACCGTTGGGGGAGAAACTGACGTTAGTAACCTTATCGCTATGACCAGTAAATGTTTTGAGGAGTTTGCCATCTAAACTCCAGAGTTTGATTGTCCTATCATCACTAGCAGAAACGATGGTTTTACCGTTGGGGGAGAAACTGACACTAGAAACCTCAGCACTATGACCAGTAAAAGTTTTGGGTTCTTTGTCATCTAAACTCCAAAGTTTGATTGTCCCATCATCACTAGCAGAAGCGATAGTTTTACCGTTGGGGGAGAAACTGACGTTAGTAACTCTATCACTATGACCAGTAAAGGTTTTGAGGAGTTTGCCATCTAAACTCCAGAGTTTGATTGTCCCATCATCACTAGCAGAAGCGATAGTTTTACCGTTGGGGGAGAAACTGACGTTAGTAACTCTATCGCTATGACCAGTCAAGGTTTTGAGGAGTTTGCCATCTAAACTCCAGAGTTTGATTGTCCTATCATCACTAGCAGAAGCGATGGTTTTACCGTCTCTTGAGAAGCTGACGCTATTAACCCAAGCAGTATGACCAATAAAGGTTTTGAGGAGTTTGCCATCTAAACTCCAGAGTTTTATTACCTTATCACCACTAGCAGAAGCAATGGTTTTACTGTCTCTTGAGAAACTGACACTAGTAACCCAAGCGCTATGACCTTTAAAAGTTTTGATTTCTATATCTCTTACCCCATATACCGCTTGCCGCAATGCCACTATAACTTGAGTTTTAGTATCTGGTTTTATGAATAATTTTGGTGTTTTTTGCAGCTTTTCTGCTGCTTTTAAACTTTCAATTAAGGTTTCTCTATCTTGTTCTGACGCAAACAGTGCTTCACTAGATGAACTAAGAACATTAATTTGGGCATTGATATTAGCAATAAATGATTGCAACCCAAATATCCCAGCAATAATTGTTAATGTTGCCAAGCCCAAACTTGCAAGATAAGCTTCGCGCAATCGCCGTTTTAAAACTTGATTTAGTTGTTCTTTCAGGCTTTCTAATTCTGCTAGTAATTCAGCACCCTTTTGTTGACGAATAAAAGCTGCAATATAATCATGAACTAGCTGATAGCGGTCAGCCGGAAATTGGGGAATTAAAAATACAATTCCTGATGTTACTAAAATTTCTAATACCAAATCTAATTTATCCGCTTCTGCTGCTAAATCTGCGGCTAACTCAGCTTTAGTTTTTAATGGGCGAGTATTATTTTCATCTGTCAGTAAATACAAAATTAACTCGGCTGCACGTTCATTCTCTGCACCACAATCTTTAACTATTGCATCTAAAAATCGCTCAACTAATTTATCTTTCGGGCCATTTTGCAGATATTTATCCAGTGTTGTGATATTTTCTGCTTGCAATTGTGCCCCAACAACTTGCAACTCAATTGGGCGGACTTCCTGCAATTCTCCTGCTAAATCCCTAACTAATTCATCTATTAGTGCTGGCTCTAAATAAAAAGACATTTCTGTTAAATCTTGAATAAATACTTTAGCTGCTGAGGGTGTAAAGTTACCAAAAGCATAGCGAAATTTTTTATTCAGAATATCCTGTTCGGTAACTTCCAGATTAGTCAGGCGATCGCACTCTAATAAATAATGTAAATAATCTTCCCGCAGTGATAATATTACCTTCACATAAGGTAAATGAAAATCATCTAAACAAGAATGTAAAAAATCCCAAAACTTTTTCCGCTCAACAGGGTTAGGACAATTAAAGAAAAATTCCTCAAACTGGTCAAAAATTAAAACAGTCACCAAATTACGTTCAACATTTCCCCGTAATTCCTCAATAATTCCCTCTACTCCCTCTTGTCCCACTTTTGACTTTTGACTTTTGACTTTTGACTTGATATCCCCCACCCAATCCGTATAAACCTGCACCACCACAGGCAAAATATTCCGCCCATCAAATATAGTAATTTGATGCAATGCTGGTAATAATCCCGCCGTCAATAAAGAACTTTTACCAACACCAGATTGTCCATGAATCACAATCAATTTTTGGTCATCGCGGCTAATGCGTTCAATTAATTTATCAACATCATATTTGCGTCCAGAAGCAACTATTTCTTGGGCAATAGTTCCAGCTTCAGACTCTATCCCTAAAACAGAGTTATTTAATTCATCTGCGCTCACTAAAGCCGGATGAATTACTTGTTTTTGAGACTGCAATCTACCCGCACCAATAAAAGCCCGTAAACCATATTGCTGTTCAATAGAACTTTGTTCTTGTTTGAGATGAAATGCAGCTAAATATTGACGTTGTTCAAAATATAATTTTCTGACTTCTTCTAATATGCGAATATATAATTTAGGATTATACTCAGGCTTGCATTGACTTTTCGCAAGTTCTAAATCATCGAGTGCTGCTTGCACTTGTCCCAGATGGCGTTTACTTTGAGCTAATAATAATAAATGCCAACTCCTATAATATTGACTCGCCCAATTATTCTCTGGTTGAGAAGCTTGGGCTATTTTATTAATAGCTATTTCTGCATATTCTTGGGCTTGTTTCCATTGCGATTTTGCCAGCGCCACCTCAGATAAAGTAGCATAAGCATTAGCTAATCTAATCGGTTGGTAATATTTGCTGTGTAAGACAATAGCATCTTTAGCCAGTTTTTCCAGCCTATCCCACTCTCCCAATTGTTGCAGAACTTCCCCCAAGGAATTGATAAAATTAGCTGCTAAATCGGGACGATTGGCTTTTTGCAACCTTTTAATACATCGCTGATAATAATTGCGGGCGCAGCGACAAGCTTTGTCATATTCTGCACGATGTAAAACTGCATATCTACGCCACCACAACCCAAGATGAAAGAGTATACAGGCTTGCTTTTCTAAATTGCTTTGAATTAACTCTGCTGCTTCGTGGTTGTGAACTTCATCAATATATTGCTGCCACCAAAATGCTAAACTCTGTTTATAAAGTTGGCGCGATCGCTCCATCTCATTTTTGCCATAAGCATCACGCCCTAAAATAAAATGCTGGCTGGCGGCTATTTCTGGTTGTTCGCACCCACGCTTTTTTAATTCCTCTAATGCTGACTCAATTTCAAAGCGTTTTCCTGCTCCCATTTCTAAATGCAGCGCTGAATTATCGAGAAATTGATCCGCTCCAGCTGCTAAGATTTTTGTAAATGCTTGCTCTGCTTCTTGATGGAGAAAATTGAATAATTCTTCAGTAGCGATCGCTAATCGAATCGGTACAGCAGCATAAGTATAAAAATCAGGCGCTAATCTGATCAATTTTTGCAGTACTAAATCATTAATCCACAACACCAAGGGAAAAGGAAAGTCATGCAAAAAATCATTGCGCAACCGATTAATACAAACCAGAAAATCATCTAACTTATGTACTGACTCAATCCCAAATACTATGACAGCGTTTGGTTGTGCCGTACCAACTTCTGCTGTCATCACAGAATAAAGATTATTGGCAGACTTTGGCAGATTAATTGCCAATATATCCAACTGAGAACGCTCTCGGACTTGAGCTAATATTTGTTCTTGAATCCCTGCGTAATTGCAGCGCAATAAAATTAACGAAAATCGCCCTTGAGCATTGGCAATAGCTCGAATTAAAGTAGAGAGCGATCGCTCATTTTGAGCATTAATATCATCTGGGTTTGTCATATCTCAGAGACGCGATGAATCGCGTCTGTACAATTAATTGTCCCCATGCCCAATGCCCAATGCCCCATGCCCCATGCCCCATGCCCCATTAAAACTGCTTTGCTTCCGCTAATACCGGATTTATCCCAAACCAACGCCCTTGTCGATCCTGATATTCAAAAACAAACAAACTGCGCAGTAAAAGTTGATAGTCTCCTTCACCACTGACGCTTTGTTTTTGCACTACTAACCGCAGTACTTCCCATTCATCATCAGTAATCGCTAATACTAACCCCTCGCGGTATTCGCGGATAGCGTTTTCTAAACATTCCCGCGATAAAGGTGGGTCTTCCACCTGAAGGCAGCTATAGAGAATGCCTAACAAGTTGCGCACGTGACCGCCACTAATACGGCACAGTCTATCTAAAGTTTCTGGTGTATCAAATATTTCCGTAATTAAAGCTAACCTGTCATCAGGGTTTACTTCTGGAAAAGCTCTGGCTAACACCATCTGGCGCAACAGTGCTAAACCTTCCTCATAGTCTCCCCCATCGCGCAGCTGTACGGGTACCATTGGTAAAATTTTGGGAGCCATACCACCCCCTAAGCGATTTTTCAGCGCTTCAATTTCATTAGAGAACATCAACACCAAAGGAATCGTGTAAACCACATGACAACTGAGTTTGCGTAACTGTTCGCCGCGATCCACAAACAAATATTCTGGTTGCGATCGCTCGCTGGTTTTCGCCCGTGGATCTATCCGATCCAAGTTATCAATAATTACTACCAGCCCATTTTTACCCTTAGCTTTAAGTTCCTGCTTGGCACGTTCGAGAACTTCTTGATTAATCGACTCTAAAATATTATTCGTGCGCGGTTCTAAGTATTGCCTTAAGCGGCTGCGTAATTTGGGGCTATCTTTGGTTTTCGCTGTAATTTTAGCAATTTTCAACGGTAGAGAAATTTCTGCTTCCGCTTTTAACTCTATCGGTGTTTGCAAAAAATCGATGACTTCATTCAGCAGATTATTAAAATAACCAGGCCGAATTTTGATATTCACAGTTTCTAAACTTTCAGTTACCTGACGCGCGATCGCTAGCATAATATCTGTCACATCCACATCAGCCATATCTAAGTCTTGGGTAGACTCAAAATACACCACATGAAAGTTTTGCTGCTTTAACTCCGCTTCTAGTCGCCGCAATTCCGTAGACTTCCCGCAACCAATATGTCCGGTAAACAACTGACAAGTCGGCTTATTAGGTGCAAGGCGGGTAATCGTGCGCCCCAGTGCTTCAATCACCTTTCCACCCCGCACCGAGGCAAAATCAATATAATATTGCCGTTCCTCAGGATTTTCTAAGACTAAAGTTTTACTGGGGTTGCAACTGTCAAAAAATCTTTGTAAATCTAGTTTCATAAGGCAGATGGCAGAGGGCAGAGGGCAGAAGGAGAAAGAGTTTTAAGTCTTTTTGTTACATAATTGGGTTATGAGGCTTACTTAACTAAGTATTTAAATCAGATTTTATGATTAATCTGATTTTTACGTAAAATTATCAGCTATTTTTTCAGATTTTATACAAAATTGGGCATGGGGCACTTGTACTGAGCGTTCGCGCAGCGTCTCCCCTTGGGAGAAGTCGAAGTATTGGGCATGGGTAACACTAAGTCATTTCAATTTGAAAAAAGATTCTCTCGCTTACCCGATGTAGCGCCCGCAGGCTGGAAGCCACTGGCTCTCATTACAAAGCCAACCTTTGTGGGCTAAAGAATTAAGTCCACGTAGGTGGACTTTGTACGATTAGCCGCACCCTTCTAGGGTGACGGCGGGATTTCGGGATCAGCGATGTTTTGATTTAAATAAAATAAGGGACTTCCAAATAAAAAAATATACAACTATTTATTGTGGGGTGGGCGTCTCGCCCGCCCATAGTCAAAGGCGGGCAAGACTTCGGCGTGAGCGCTCAGTCGAACGCTGCCCACCACACAAGATTGGATAATTTATTTCTTGGAAGTCCCTAAGAACCTAAACAAATCCGCAAAAACTTGGGTGTCACTACCTTTTAGGTGTCTACATTCAATTACCCATATTTCGTAGTGCGAGCATCTTGCTCGCTTTTGAATACCAGCGAGCAAGATGTTTGTCCTTCGGACACGCTACGCGAACGCACTACAAATTTTTTGGGTATTTAAAAAATTCGATGTCCCTTAAGAATAAGTGCGTAGGCGTAGCCCGCCTTCGGCATCGCCAAAAACAACAAAGCATAGCTACACAGCCGCTTATTGTTCAACATGGCAATTTTTGAGCCAGCAATATACCTTTTTACTTGCGGAAAACACCAAAATGAGTGCGCGATTTACCAAAATGGGTAAGTGATATGGCTTTTTACCTGCGGAAAACACTAAAACCTGTGCGCGATTTACCAAAATGAGAAAGCGTTAAGGCTTAATGAGTAGGTGAAATGGTATTTTGCTTG
Source organism: Calothrix sp. FACHB-168 (assembly GCF_963889195.1). Taxonomy (NCBI): domain Bacteria; kingdom Bacillati; phylum Cyanobacteriota; class Cyanophyceae; order Nostocales; family Calotrichaceae; genus Calothrix; species Calothrix sp. FACHB-168. The sequence continues at coordinate 158,039 of NZ_CAWPNJ010000096.1, read as the reverse complement.
CGGAAAACACCAAAATGAGAAGGCGTTAAGACTTAATGAGTAGGTGAAATGGCTTTTTGCTTACTTAAAACAGCAAAATAGGTACTTGATTTCGATAAATGAGAAAGCGATCGCCTTTTTTGTTTACTTAAAATATACAAATGACTACTGAATATATGTAAATGATAAAGCTGGCGCATTTTGCCCCGCAAAGAACCGAAGTTCCTTGCTAATAGCCAAATTCATCTAAAGATGACTAGATATCAGTTATTTCTCCTATACAAGCTTGGGCTTACCGGATATAAACCCAACAAAACCCTGTAAATGTTGGGTTTCGCAAAGCCTCAACCCAACCTACATCTAGCTAATATGACCGTAAAATTAACAACTTTTTTTCAGCATTTATACAGAAAAATAGCAAACTAGCACAAATTACCCATGATGTAGATACTCCCATGCCCAATGCCCCATGCCCAATGCCCAATGCCCCATACCCAACTTCTGATTTCTTAACGAAAAGCAAAACATTTCTGAGTAATTTGCAGTACAGAATAGTTTTCAGGCAGTAATTTAATACAAATCATGTCTCAACCCACCATAGAATCAATCCTACAAGAAACACGTTTATTTCCCCCATCTGCGGAATTCTCGCAAAACGCGCAGATTAAAAGCCTGGAAGATTACCAACGCCTTTACGATAAAGCTAAAGCAGATCCGCAAGCGTTTTGGGCAGAATTAGCGGAAACTGAGTTGCATTGGTTCCAAAAATGGGACAAGGTGTTAGATTGGCAACCACCTTTTGCTAAATGGTTTGTCGGTGGTAAGATTAACATTTCTTACAACTGCTTAGATAGACACCTCAACACCTGGCGCAAAAATAAAGCCGCGCTGATTTGGGAAGGTGAACCGGGAGATTCTCGCACACTGACTTACGCGCAATTACATCGGGAAGTTTGTCAGTTTGCCAATGCGTTAAAACAATTGGGAATTCAAAAAGGCGATCGCGTCGGTATTTATATGCCAATGATACCCGAAGCCGCGATCGCTATGTTAGCCTGTGCGAGAATAGGCGCGCCTCACAGTGTCGTCTTTGGTGGTTTCAGTGCAGAAGCTTTGCGCGATCGCTTAGTTGATGCGGAAGCCAAGCTAGTAATTACAGCTGATGGTGGTTGGCGTAAAGATGCGATCGTTCCCCTTAAAGAACAGGTAGACAAAGCTTTAGCAAATAACGCTGTCCCCAATGTGAAAAACGTCCTAGTAGTACAGCGTACCAAGCAAGAAACACACATGGAAGCTAGGCGTGACCATTGGTGGCACGATTTACAAAAAGGTATATCTGCTGATTGTCCCGCCGAACCAATGGACAGCGAAGATTTACTATTTATTCTCTACACTTCTGGCAGCACAGGCAAACCGAAGGGAGTGGTGCATACAACGGCTGGGTATAACTTATATACTCACATGACCACAAAATGGATCTTTGATTTACAAGACACAGATGTATATTGGTGTACCGCAGATGTCGGTTGGATTACGGGACATAGCTATATAGTTTACGGCCCCCTTTCCAACGGTGCTACAACCCTAATGTACGAAGGTGCGCCCCGTGCATCTAATCCTGGCTGTTTCTGGGATGTAATTGAAAAATATGGCGTCAATATTTTTTATACTGCACCTACAGCAATTCGGGCATTTATTAAAATGGGCGAGCAACATCCCAACGCCCGCAATTTATCATCCTTGCGGTTATTGGGAACCGTAGGCGAACCAATTAACCCAGAAGCTTGGATCTGGTATCATAAAGTTATTGGTGGGGAACGTTGCCCAATTGTCGATACATGGTGGCAAACAGAAACAGGCGGAATTATGATTACACCCCTACCAGGGGCAATTTCCACAAAACCCGGTTCAGCCACACTTCCCTTCCCCGGAATTCTTGCAGACATCGTAGATTTAGATGGTAATTCTGTCGCCGACAACCAAGGGGGTTACTTAGCAATACGCCATCCTTGGCCGGGAATGATGCGCACAGTATACGGCGATCCAGAACGCTTCCGCCGTACCTACTGGGAACACATACCCCCGAAAGATGGTAACTATACATATTTTGCTGGTGATGGAGCCAGAAGAGATGAAGACGGTTACTTCTGGGTAATGGGAAGAGTAGACGACGTACTCAACGTATCCGGACACCGCTTAGGGACAATGGAAGTAGAATCAGCCTTAGTATCTCACCCCGCCGTTGCCGAAGCAGCAGTAGTAGGTAAACCTGACGAACTCAAAGGAGAGGAAGTAGTAGCTTTCGTCACCTTAGAAGGTACTTACCAAGCCAGTGAAGATTTAAGCAAAGAACTCAAGCGCCACGTTGTCCAAGAAATTGGTGCGATCGCGCGTCCCGGTGAAATCCGCTTTACAGACGCCTTACCCAAAACGCGATCGGGTAAAATCATGCGCCGCTTACTCCGCAACCTCGCCGCCGGTCAAGAAGTATCCGGCGACACCTCAACCCTAGAAGATCGCAGCGTCCTAGATAAATTACGCGAAGGAGCATAATTTATCTAGTCAACAGTCAATAGTCCAAAGTCAACAGTCCAGAGTCAAACTACTAATAACTAATGACCATTGACCATTGACTATTGACCATTGACCAACTCTGGAACATTTAATACCCGATCCCCAGTCAATTTTAATTGAGGTGCGTTTGTGATGAGCGAACGCACCTCAATTTATCATGAGAATTAGAACACTGTTGAGGAATTGAGGGCAATGAAGCTGAACAACCAATCTAAATCAGTATTTGTTCAACCTCTTAGTTACATAACACTGAGCATCATAACTGCAATTTCTATTTCACCATCAGTATTTGCTGTAACTGCACAAGATTCTTTACATAATCCGAAATTCGCGGCTGATAAATTAACCACACAGCCAAAGTTTAATAGCCAAGAGTTAAAAATAGCACAGATTCAAGAAGACACCATTCTTCGAGAGCGATCGCAGTTCATTCAGCAAGCTAATAATTTATTGAATCAAGGCGATTTCAAAGGTGCAGAGGAAAGCTTACGTAAATTTCTCAAACGATTTCCCGACGACGCTTTTGGACATTATCAACTCGGAAATGTCCTATTTCGCCAAAAAAGGCTAGAGGAAGCAATAACTTCATACCAAGAAGCCATTCGCCTCAAACCAAAATATGCACTAGCTTACAATTCCTTAGGTATTGTTCACGCCAGCCAATCTCAGTGGGATGATGCGATGGCTCAATATCGCAAAGCTTTAGAAATTAACCCTAATTATGCTGATGCACTGACTAATTTAGCACTAGCACTGTGGCAAACAAATAAAAAAGATGAGGCTATTGCTTCTTTGACAAAAGCTTTAGATATCTTCAAATCGCAAAATAGAAGCGAAAAAGCTTATCAAATAGAACAAATTTTGCAAAAAATCAAACAATCTGATAATCCAGGTTTATCTTGATATCAAATTTGTAATTCGTCATCTGAATGCCAGCTAAAATAAAATACATCTTTGTAGGGGTTTAGCAATGCTAAACCCCTCATCGCATCCAACTATTTTGCATAATCTGAAATTGTGGATTTCTTGTGGGGTGGGCGTCTCGCCCGCCCAATATATGCAAGTTAAATGTGGAATAGATTTAATACCAATTTAAATAATGTAGACTACACATCAATATATTCTAGATGGGATGGCAATGCCATGCCCTACCATCTATCGCATTCTTTTTTCAACTAGGTATAATTAAACAAAAGCCCTAAATAAATCCTAATGACAAATGACAAATGACCATTCCCCTAATAATCCTCGCTGCCGGTGCATCAACCCGTATGGGTAAGCCAAAACAACTGTTACCCTATCAAGGACGCAGCCTAATTCAGCATACAGTTGAAAGTGCGATCGCTTCATTCTGCAACCCTGTAATCGTCGTTTTAGGCGCTAATGCACAACAAATCCGTTCCCAAATTAATCAAAATTTAGTGCAAATAGTTGAAAATCCGCAATGGAATTTAGGAATGAGTACTTCAATTCGTAGCGGTATTTCTGCACTCAATAAATACTCACAAAATATAGAAGCCGCAGTAATTACTGTTTGCGATCAACCATATATTTCCACAGAAATTATTAATAACTTAATCTCTGCCTACTCTGCCACCAAAAAACCAATAATAGCCTCTCAATATGCAGAAACTTTAGGCGTACCCGCTTTATTTAGTCGCCAATTTTTCCCCGAATTACTCACTCTCCATGAAGATACTGGTGCTAAATATTTAATTAAGAAATATCGCGATTTAGTATTAGCTGTGAATTTTCCTTTAGGCGCAATTGATATCGACACTCCTAATGATTATCAGAACTTGCAAGCAAATATCAAGTTGTCTGAATAAAGTTTGATAATTTTACTTAACAAATGGAACTAATCAATATGCCAAAAGTCATACTGAGATAAAGATATGCTTTATCAATTACCTAGTTAATAGGTAAGTCGATTAAAATAAACCCAACTCTGTTAGAAAAGGTAAGCAGGCTGGAAACCCTTACCAATGACAAAGCGCAAAGTCTGAGCGCCGGCTTCCGGCGATCAGAACTTTGTAAGAATGACTAATGACTAATGACAGCCCTTTCCAACTATCTTTAATTACACCGCTCTACTTATTAATATGAAACTTAAATCTATTCCAACTGCGATCGCATTATCTCTGATCAGCATTGGAATTTCCCATATAGCTTATACTCAAACTCCAACCGCCCAACAAGCACAATTAAATCAAGAAGTAGCACAACTCCGCCCACAGGGGACTAGTGGTTTAGAAAAATTTTTAAATAATCATGCTTCGCAACTCAAAAACCCTTCCCCAGAAATACGCCAAGCATTAGATAAACTTTGTCAACAGCGAGACTGCTACGCTTCTCAACTTTATTGGTACACCGATATCGAACAAGCTAAAACTGCGGCTAAAGCTAGTAATAAACCCATTCTGTCATTACGTTTATTAGGAAATCTCGATCAAGATTTAAGTTGTGCTAACAGTCGCTTTTTCCGCGTAGCTTTATATCCCAATGCTGAAATTTCTCAATTCCTGCGCGATCGCTATATACTACACTGGGAATCTGTACGCCCAGTACCCAAAGTTACCGTAGATTTTGGCGATGGACGCAAACTAGAACGCACCCTCACAGGTAACAGCATTCACTATATTTTAGACAGTTCCGGTGTACCTATAGATGCTATTCCCGGTTTATACGGGCCTCAAGCCTTTTTACGTCAGCTAGTAGCTGGAGAAAAAGCAGTCAAAGAATATAATAAATCCCAAGGTATCGCCCGCTACAACTTTTTACGCGATTACCACCGCCAACAATTAGCATCAATTCAACGTCAATGGCTTGCAGATTTAGCCAATCTTGGTATCAAAAACCCACCCCGTCTAGTAGAATTCGCTTCCAATAGTAACGAAGCACCTAGCGCCAGCGTTGCAGGTACCTTAGCTGTGACTAAAATGCTCGTAGAATCACCAATACTGCGCAACATCAACGCAGCCAATAACAATCAAAAAGCCCTAAGAGAAATTACTGACGCAGCTACATGGGAAAAAATAGCCCAACGCTACGCAGCAGATGCCAAATTAGATAATAATAGCGTGGCATTAATTCAGAGTAAGCGCTTTCAAGACAGCAAAAGCGATAATTTACAGCGCGTTGTCAGCAATTTTCAAGCAGCAATGGCATTAGATACGGTGAGAAACGAGTATACTTTGCACAGCCAAATTCATCAGTGGTTTATGCAAGAAAACGCCACAAATAATATCAAAGCCTTGAATGATAAAGTTTACAGCGAATTATTTCTCACCCCTAATACTGACCCGTGGCTAGGGTTAATGAGTAGTGAAAGCTACAGCGCCATTGATAATGATGGCATTAGAAAATAATCCAGCTAATCCCTCAGAGGAAAACCACAACCAAACATAAAAATCTCTCTTCCCTAAACCCTAACCCCTGTTATTCAAAATCTTAAATAATACATTAACTGCGCGATCGCATCTGCTGGTAACTCCAACCGTCGTTGAAAATCAACCAAATTGCGGTATGGCCCAGCAGATAGGCGATTTTGCACCACAGCTTGCGCGAGAGATAAATCAATAAAAGGTATTTTTGTTAGGCTCTCAACTGTGGCTGTATTCGGATTAACTAAAGGTACAAGACAATCGAGAGATTCTTCGTCATAGTAAACAAAATTCAGCAACAGCTTGATTGGTTGCAAACGCTGCACAGGAATAGCTAAAGCCGCCGCAATATCTTCAATACAATAAAATTTAACCCCAGAACGCGATAATTCTACAAGCGATCGCGCCTGGTGAATCGATAAACCAGGTAAACGTAACCAATCATCGACAGTCGCTTGATTAGCATCAATCTGAATACCCAATTCTATCGCCAGCTGCACTTCTTCCCCAGATTGTAATCTGTAGTAAGGATCGTTGAGCAGCTTAGTACGGAGTTTTTGCAACCGGAGATTTAAAGGTAGCCAGTTTTTCATAATTGTTGCAGGGGTTAAGAAATCTGGTCAAGCAGCTGGCGACGCTTTTGTTCAAATTCGTACTCAGAAATCAGTCCATCTTGACGCAAAGCATCTAACTCCCGCAAAGCTTCAGCCATTGCGCCTACATTATTACTCACTTGCTGTGAATTCTTAATTGCTGACTTACCAAAATTAAAATTGCGATCGAACGCTTCTTCATCTTGCGCCAAATACCAAACCCCCTCAATCGCACTAGCCACTTTAGGGATAGGCGTCCAAGACAGCAACACATACAACAAACCCCAAAAATGCTGTCCTAGATAAAACTTATGTAATCCTGAAACAGTCAGCGTGCCAGAAAAAGCTAAAATAGCGGCTACGCTGCGGCTTTTTCGCTTAGTCAACATATTCCCCAATTGAGCATTTGTCATTTGTTAGTTGTCGATTCTCAATAGTCAATGATCGATTGTCATTGAGATTAGCTTAAATACTGGTCGCTTGGTAATTTTTATCGATACTTATGATAAATATTTCCTATGAGTTGCATATATTCACTGTAATTAAATATGGTGGTAATACTAACATTGGCTAGAAATTACTGAATTACAAGACTTTACATGATCTACACCGACAAAAAAGCAAATTAAGTCTGTTTATGCCAGTAATAATTGCAACAATCCTCAGAATTTCCTCACTTTTTAGATATATTCTAAAAATCAAGGTTCTCAACCAGGCAAATTCATGTATCCTACAACATCTCAAACCCAAACTAGGAATTAATCCAGATAAACAACTTTTTAAAAATTTATAGGGCTAGTAACCTACTGAATATGAATCTATTGTATTGATTTCTGGTGCGGGCTATCAATGGGAAATAAGTAGGCTATATTCAAAGAACTTATACACAAAGAAAACGTCCAAGTACCCTTGATTTACTAGTATTCACTCAGAAGAACTATGTAATACAATACATTACATGACTCTTATTTGAGAGAACTCTTCACATAGCAACAATACTTCAGTCAAGATTCTCAATCAAGCTAGTTTTAGCCAAAAAATCAATTTCTAGGGTTTGAGTTATCTGAATTGTTGCACTACCTTTACCTATTGTTGCTAAACGCACTGGGACTAAATAATGCTAAAACTAAGAGCTAAACAAGTGGAACAGAGACTAGAGGAAAATAATTCTCAAGCCAACATACAACAATACGCTGACCGTCACTACCAACGGGCTATGCAGTACGCCAACCAAAAAAACTGGCCTAGCTGTGTACAAGAGCTAAGAGAAGCCATCAAGCTAGAACCGAAAAATAGTGACTATCATGCATTACTTGGCGTGGCTTATGCTCAACAAAATTTTCAGGGAATGGCAACAGTTTATATTCGCCAAGCATTAAAATTAAATCCTCAACATTCTTTAGCTTTGAAATACGCTGAGAAGTTGGGTCTGAATGGCTCGTCTCAAAACGCGAATCCTAAATCTGTACCCATGTCTCTCAACATCGCCAATGTCTTAAGCAGGTTTTCATCTCGTCAAGGTTCTTGAGTCAAGTGGTGAAATTTCCCTAACTAACCGTAATTCAACCGTAGCTTGTTCCTTAGATGATTGCCCTAGACTAGAATGAAAATATAAGCAAAACCATAATTTACTGAGTTTTAACACTCAGTGGAATGTTAAACAAAATGGGATTCTTTGATTCTGAAATAGTTCAGCAAGAGGCAAAACAGCTATTTGATGATTATCAAGCGCTAATCAAGCTTGGTAACAATTACGGTAAATTTGACCGTGAAGGCAAAAAGCTGTTTATTGAGCAAATGGAAGCCATGATGGATCGTTACCGTATCTTTATGAAGCGTTTCGAGCTTTCTGAAGATTTCATGGCGCAAATGACTATGGAACAGATGAAAACTCAGCTAGGCCAGTTTGGGGTAACTCCTCAACAAATGTTTGACCAAATGCACCTCACCCTACAGAGGATGAAAACCGATTTGGAAAAACAAGCTTAGGATCAAGAGCCAGAGGCTGGAGGTTAGGGGCTAGTAATCTATGCACCAACCATATGCTTTGAAAATTTTCGTCACCTCAGTCTCTAGTCTCTAATCCATAGCCCCTAGTCCCTAATCCTTCTCATTCGCTTTGGGGCGAGGAAACTGAGAGGGCGATTTAAAGCTTTCTACAGGAACGTTTTTCAGCGCCTGTTCCATAAAGTCGCGCCAAATCGGAGCTACCATCACACCACCAGTAGCACCACTGGCTAATTGTCTGTTATCGTCCCTACCTACCCAAACGGCGGTTGTTAACTGGGGTACAGTACCGACAAACCAAATATCCTTTTCTGAGGATGTCGTCCCTGTCTTACCAGCCGCAGGTCGGCCAATTGCTGCATTTTTACCAGTACCCTCGGTAATTACGGATTGCATAACGTTAATAATTGCTGCTGATGCCCAAGGATCGAGAACCAATTGGGGTTTTGGCGTGTTATCCAGTAAAACGTTACCGCTACTATCTGTAATTCGGGCAATTACCGTTGCTGGTGACTGCCAGCCATAATTAGCAAAGGTAGCATAAGCACTAGCCATTTCCAATGGTGTGACGCCAATAGCACCTAAAGGTAAAGAAGTCACCGGTTCCATTGGACTCATAATGCCCAAAGTCCGGCAAATTTCAATAACTTTATTCATCCCTACAGTTTTACCAACTTTAATTACAGGGATGTTGCGCGACTGTGCTAGAGCAGTACGAATCGACATCGCACCAGAAAAACCACCATCATAGTTTCGCGGATAGTACCAACCATTACCATCGCGATAGCTAACTGGAGCGTCTACGACTGTACTATCGGGCGCAAACTTACCAGAAGCAAAGCCTGCGTAATAAACAAAGGGCTTAAAAGAAGAGCCTGGCTGACGTTGAGCTTGGGTGGCGCGGTTGAATTCACTAATTTTGGGATCAACACCACCTACCAAAGCTTTGACAAAATGTGTGCGGGGATCAATCGCTACCAGAGCGATTTGATTTTTGGATAATCCTTGACCCCGAAGAGTATTATGCCATTTGACAACAGTTTGCTCTGCCATTTTTTGGAATTCGGCATCAACTGTTGTTTGCACGCGCATACCACCTTTGAGCAATGCATCGCGCCCGAATTTTTTCGCTAATTCTTGGGCAACTGTATTAGTTACATAAGGTAAGGCACTACCTTGGAATGAGCGAATTTTACCCAGTTTAATTTCTTGTTTGAGGGCATCATCATACTCTTGCTGAGTAATCCAATTCAAGTCCAGCATCCGCCCTAATACTTCTTTTTGTTTCTGCTTTGCCAATTTCATGCTGGCAAAGGGGCTGAATTCTTCTGGTGCTTGAATCAAACCAGCCATCATTGCTGATTCGCCCAAGGTTAAATATTCTGATGATTTGTTAAAGTAACTCCGTGCTGCTGTTTGCACGCCATAGTTATTATGACCCCAATAAACTTGATTGAGGTACATTTCTAAAATTTGGTCTTTAGTCAGAATTTGTTCTAAGCGAATTGCTAGCACTCCTTCTGCTAACTTCCGGGTAAAGGCTCGCTTATGAGACAAAAATAGGTTTTTTACCAGCTGCATGGTGATGGTGGAACCACCTTCTTTGACACCACCAGCTACTGAGTTGACAATAATCGCCCGACCTACACCTGTAGGATTGATACCGTGATGGTTGTAGAAATGTCCATCTTCACTGGCTAATACTGCGCGTTTGAGATTGGGAGAAATTCTATCTAGAGGGACAACTTCTCGGTTAGCTTCTCCATGAACGCTGGTTAAGAGTTTTCCTTTTATATCGTAAATATAAGTCGTTTCTGAAGGAAAGAAGTTACGCAATTGCCTGACATCCGGCAAATTACGAAAACTAATAGCCAAACCCACCAATCCCCCCGCTACAATTGAGCTTGTAAGCATTGTGATTGATAATAGAGTTCCGCCAGCTACCTGACCTACTCCTTTCAAAAACTCAAAACCTGATGAAGCCTTATTTTGGCCTTCCTTGTCTTCAAAAGTCCTAGACGACACGGCGATTTCACTTCCTCACTGGTAAATATAAATGTAATTGATTTGGCGAAGCAAGGCGGTTAATTTTTTGCAATTATAGTAGTTTGGCAGGTAAGACAACGGACAAATTGCCAGTGAATACAACCAACTTAACTTCTCTCGGTCAAAATTTAATTAATAGCGAATCTCCTAGTATGGCGCAAGATATGAATTGGTTGCGTCGTGGTGTAGTAGAAATTTTCCCACAACCAACTGATGCTGACAGCGAAATTGAAAGTTTAGAACAGCGTTTGGTAAGCACAAATCGACCTTTAAGGGTCAAATTGGGCATCGATCCAACTGGTGCTGATATTCATCTTGGTCATAGCATACCGGTAAGAAAACTGCGAGCTTTTCAAGATGCTGGTCATACCGCAGTACTAATTATTGGTGATTTTACGGCGCGGATTGGCGATCCGACTGGTAAATCTGAAGTGCGTCGCCAGCTGACAGAAGCAGATGTGGCGCAAAACGCCCAGACTTATCTTGAGCAAGTACGTCCTATATTGGATTTTGACACACCAGGAAGGTTAGAGGTACGCTACAACTCCCAATGGCTCTCCCGCCTGGATTTAGGCAAGATTTTAGAGTTACTCTCAACGATGACTGTGGGGCAGATGCTAGCCAAAGAAGGATTTGCCGAACGTTATAAGAAGGAGAATCCAATTTTCCTCCATGAGTTCCTTTATCCGTTGATGCAGGGCTATGATTCGGTGGCGGTAGAGGCGGATGTGGAATTAGGGGGAACTGACCAAAAATTTAACATTGCTGTGGGGCGAGATTTACAGCGTAGGTTTGGTCAAAAGCCCCAGTTTGGCTTACTGCTGCCAATTTTAATTGGTACAGATGGGGTACAAAAAATGTCGAAGTCTCTAGGTAATTATGTGGGCTTGTCGGCACACCCATCGGAAAAATACCAAAAATTGCAGGGCGTTCCCGATCAACTACTAGAGCAGTATTTTGAACTGTTGACGGATTTCGCTTTGGATAAATTACCAGAAAATCCCCGCGATCGCCAAATACTTCTGGCATGGGAAATTGTCAGGCAGTATCATGGCGAACAAGCAGCTAATCAGGCGAAGGAAGCTGCTGATAGCGGTGGGAAAAAAGGCGCTATCCCGGAATTTTCTGTGGCTGGAATAGAGCAGTTTCCCGTCAAGTTGGCTTATTTACTCAATGCTAGCGGCTTGTGTAAAAGCAGTGGCGAAGGTAAGCGGAAAATTCAAGAAGGCGGGGTGTATATAGATGGCGATCGCATTACTAATGTTGATACCAGTTTTGCCCAAGCTGATGAATTAACCGACAAAGTGCTGCAAGTGGGTAAAAACAAGTTTGTGCGCTTAGTACCTTAATTTGGGATAGAAACCAGCGATGAATCCTGAGCAGCGAATTATAGTACCTTTAGATGTCCCAGATATCGCCAGCGCGATCACCCTTGTTGAACGGCTACCACAAGTTACTTTCTGGAAAGTTGGCTTGGAGTTGTTTACCAGCACCGGGCCTAGTATTCTGGAAATTCTCAAATCTCGCCAAAAGCAGATTTTTCTCGATTTAAAATTTCACGACATCCCAAACACCGTAGCTGGTGCTTGTCAGGCGGCGGCGCGTTATGGGGTGGATTTATTGACAATTCACTCTACTGCTGGCAAAGACGCCCTAAAAGCGGCAACTGAGGCCATTCAAACCGGGGCAGCACAAGCAGGTGTTAAACCGCCCAAATTAATTGCTATTACCCTACTAACGAGCATTTCTGCCCGACAGTTGGCGTTTGATTTGAAAATACCCTTGGAATTGCCAGAATACGCCCTGTCAATGGCACTCCTCGCCCAAGAAACCGGATTAGATGGGGCAGTTTGTTCGCCTCAAGAAGTGGCACAGCTACGACAAACTTGCGGGGATAATTTTCTCTTTGTTTGTCCCGGCGTGCGTCCGACTTGGGCAGATAAAGGCGATCAAAAGCGATCGCTAACTCCCTCCCAAGCCATCCAAGCTGGCGCAGATTACCTCGTAATTGGTCGTCCGATTACCAGTGCGGCGGAACCTGAGTTAGCTTGGAAGAGAATTTGTGAGGAGTTAGCATAAGGAAGAAATAGAGACGCGATGAATCGCGTCTGTACAATTGTTCTCCTGTCCCCTCTAGCCTAATCTGCTCTCCTACGCCCTCTGTTATGCATGGTGATGAAAACTTTTTTGTTGGGACTACCTCGGAACTTGTGGCTGATGGTTTGTGGCTGCTTTGTGGTAGTTAGTAATATTGGTAATCCTGTATTTTCGCAAAGCCTCCCCGTGTCAAAGGATAAAGCGGGGTTGACTTGTGTTGAACAAAAAATAGACAGTTTAACTACCTATTTATTGCGGGATTTACCTAGTTATACAAATCGCGTAACCCAACGCGCCCGCCGTCTCAGCCGGAAGAATGAAGTTTATAGCTACTTTCTATTGGCAGGTAGACCGGAGTTTACGCCCCTACCTCTGAATCCGGGGATTAACGGCGTAGATAGTGACAAAAGTGCCGCATCAGGTGTGGAGCAGGTTTTTTTTACTACTTTAGAAAGGCAGTATATAGGGGGAAAAGTGGTGGAATTACAGGAATTCCACTGGCTATTATTGACGAAAACTGAAAGTGGCTGGCGTTTGGTGATGATGTTTACCCAAAGTGGATCGTCAACTGGATCGTCGGGGGGACAACAACCGCTATCGCCGCCACGAAATAGTAGCCGTAGTGCGATCGCTCAAGCGATTAATATTTGGTTGCGGGATTGTCAGGCGGGAAGCGTGAGGATGTAATTGGGCATTGGGCATTGGGCATTGGGCATTGGGCATGTATTAATTAAATCGGTAAGGGTGGGGAGACCCCACCCCTACAGGTGTATCTGTATTATTTTTTTTAATTAGGACTTACGCACAAACTACGGAAGAATCGAACCGCGAAGACACGAAGGACACGAAGAAATAGGAGTTTCAAAGGTATTTTGCGTAAGTCCTGTTAATTACGAATTATTAATGTTCCGTTATTTCCATCTAAAGTTACTTCCTGACCTACTGGTAATGCTGCATTGCATTTATCGTGACCAAAGGGTAAGTCAGCAACAACGGGAATACCTAAGTCGCCTAAGCGATCGCGCAAAACTTCTTCTACTGTAAAACTAGGCACTTTTGCTGGTGGTTCACATGCCGTAAAATCACCTAAGGCGATTCCCTTAATTTGGGATAAATTACCGCTTAAACGCCATTGGGTGAGCATTCTGTCTATTCTGTAGGGTGCTTCTGATACATCCTCAAAGGCTAAAATTACACCTGCAAAATCTGGTTGAAATGGTGTGGCTAAAAGATGGGTGGCTACTGTTAAATTACCTGGGAGTAAAATTCCTGTGGCGACACCATTACCCCAACCTTTACCTTGCAGTGGCTCCAGGTTACGACCTTCGACTAAATTAAATAATCGCTCACATGACCAATCTGGCTCATTAGCAAGTGTGGTTAATACAGGGCCGTGAACGCTGGAAATTCCGACATTGTAAAGACTCCACAATAAAGCCGTAATATCAGAAAAGCCTATTAACCATTTGGGATTTTCGCTTGTCGATGATTCTGGTTGCCAATGCCAATTTTCGAGGATGCGGGTACTACCGAAACCACCTCTAGCGCAGAGAATACCCCGGCAATTTGGGTCTTTCCAGGCTGCTGCAAGCTGCTGGCGACGGTTTTGATCGTTTCCGGCTAAATAGCCCCATTTATCTGTAATTTCTGGGGGAACTTCGATTTGATAACCGCGCGATCGCCAAATTTCTATACTCTGATAAAAGCTGTCAAATTCGCGCAAAGCACCACTAGGGGCAATGACTCGTAGTAAATCGCCGGGTTTGAGAGGTGGGGGTAAGATTTTTGCTGGCATAAATTAATTACTAGTAGGAAAAAATACTACATTTATCGTCCTAACAATGTAATGTAAGAATTTAGCTCTGAATTTATTTTTTTATTTCAGTAGAAATTTTATGCGCCAAGGAATGAAAGTGAGTCTAGCATTGCTAGCATTTTTAGGAAATTTGACATGGTGCTATAGTGCCAAGGCAAATTTTAAAGGCAATCTGACGGTAGAAATTGATGGATTTAAAAATAAACAAGGGCAAGTCTGCGCCAGTATCTTTGCCAAGAGTCAAGGTTTTCCCAATAATCGCGATCGCGTAATTCAAAGCCAGTGTACCAAGATAACCGACACTTCTGTAAAGCTTACCTTTGAGAATTTACCAGCCGGTAGCTATGCTGTTGCTGTGATGCATGATAAAAATGAAGATTCAAAACTCAATCGTAATAGCTTAGGTATACCCACAGAAGGTTTTGGATTTTCCAAAAATCCCGAAATTCGCACCAGCGCGCCCAAATTCAGCGAGGCCGCTATTTTATTAGCAGGGCCAAATACTAACATTCAAGTGCATTTGAAATATTTATAAGGGCATGGGGCATTAGGCATTGGGCGGAGACGCGATTAATCGCGTCTCTACAATTGTCAATTGTCTCCCTTGCCCATACGCTAATTATCATTTTCCTCTTGTTCTGGCAATGTTTCGCGATCGCATACAACACGGATGCGATTAATCTGGTTTAGCGCATACCTTGCTGTTGACTGTACTTCTACATCGGGATCTTCTACTGCATGGCGTAACATCTGACTAACTTGAGACATCATGTCATAAACGCGGGTTAAATCGCGAATGGCATTTTGTCGTACTTGTGGGCTTTCGTTTTGGATGGAGATGGCTAATGCACGATTCATGGGTTTGAGTGTGCGAATACTGATTTCGCTTAAAGCTGCCAAAATTAGGCTGTGTTGTTGGGAATCTGCATCTAGCATCAAGTCTAGCAACGGTTGAATCGCTCTTGAGTCTCCTTGCTGTCCCAAATCCCATATTGCTTTGTGTCGCTTCGCTGGATCGGGACTATATAAATCGTTAATTAATTCATCAACTATATTGACTTTGGCTAAACGAGAAGTATTAGCTGGAGGTAACAATTTTGGCGTCATCGATGCTGCGTCTGGAGAATCAGCACTAGTTGCATCATCCTGCTGTTCCTCTGGGCTAGCTTTTGACTCTGGTAACAGTGGTATTGTTGAGTTATTAGTTTCAGTTCTTGTTTGAGTATCAGAAGTTTCTAAATGTAGCAATTGCTTAGATGGTGTGAACTTTCTCACAAAGTAAACAATTGCGCCAATACTTCCGAGAATTCCCAAGCCGAGTAACGACCAGCGAATGACATTATGCTTAGGCGGATTTTGCTCACTGGGTTTAGAAGTAGGTACAGGTGAGGCGGTAAATGATTTTTTGGCAGCAATTGCTGATTGGAGACTTTTCTTCGTCGTATTGCCAAAAATACCGTCTGCTTCTAAACCCTGTGCTTTCTGAAATTCAGCTACAGCAGTTTTTGTAGTTTCTTTGTACTTTCCATCTACCACATCGTTGTAATATCCCAACTCTTTTAATTGAGTTTGCAAAGTTTCTACATCCGATCCTGTACTATCGGGTCTGAGAGTCGTTGCGAAGACAGGTTGTGCGGTACTGATTTGAGGCAGTATCAAAATTTGTTGTGGTAAATTAAGTATTCTTGGATTCGCGGGTGTTTGGTACAAACCCAGGTAGAGAAAACAAGTCAAGATAGGGATTGATGAGTGACATAGCCTCATAATTACTAGTTTTGGACAACGGGTATTTTTGAATTGTTCGATACCACGATAGCTTTAACTAGTCTAAAATTTAACTTTTCTTGTGACAAAAATTGCGATCGCTGCAGATAAGTAGGTTGGGGTAATGAAAATACTCGTAAGGGCTGTCATTAGTCATTAGTCATTAGTCATTAGTCATTTGTCATCAAATATCGCCATGTAGGACAATTGTATTAATTTTCCGTCATGATAGAGTTGTTGACTAAGGCATCAAGTAAAAATAAGTAGTGCGAGCAGCGCTCAGTCGAACGCTGCTCGCACTACAAATATTAAATTGTTCAACTTATTTTTACACGACTCCTAAATTAATTTGTTAAGTCTGCATCTTCAGCCGAAAATTCTCTAATGTCAGACGCTAATTTTATTGATACAGTGACACAAGAATCTGTTTACCCAGAATTATCGGAGCAATCGCCTGTTTCTACTTTGCGTCAAGAAGCGATCGCCCGCATTCGTAATAGTCTACGTCCCGGACAGCAACAAATGGCTGATTGGTATACGGGGCCTTTGGCTGTTTCTGCTGTTCCTGGTGCTGGTAAATCTACGGGGATGGCGGCGGCGGCGGCGATCGCGATCGCGCGTCAGTATGAACTTGCAGCCCAAGCGCGTCAATCTTACCGTCGTCAATTGGTAGTGGTGACTTTTACCCGCTCTGCTGCTGCTAATATTAAAGCTAAAATCCGCAAATATTTACGGGATGATTTATCTTTACCGCAAACGGGATTTGTTGTTTATACTTTACACGGTCTAGCTTTAAATATCGCCAGCCGTCATCCCGATTTATCTGGTTTACAGTTAGAAAATGTCACTTTAATTACACCTAATCAAAGTCATCGCTTCATCCGCACCGCAGTTGAGCAATGGATTGCCAAGAATCAAAGCACTTATTTACGTTTATTAGAAGGTAGCCAATTTGACGGCGAAGAGACAGAAAGATTACGGCGTCAATCGGTATTAAGAACAGAAGTTTTACCAGATTTAGCCACTACAGTCATTCATGAAGCTAAAAGTTCTGGTTTATCAGCCGATGATTTACGCAATTGGAGTCAACAAACCACAGATCCATACACAATTTTAAATGTAGCTGCTGGTTTGTATGCTGAATATGAGAATTTAATGCGATCGCGTGATTTTATCGATTACGACGACATGATTTTAGCGGCATTGCGCGTATTAGATAACGACAGCGCCCGCCGCATTGAGCAAAATCAAGTTTTCGCCGTTTTTGAAGACGAAGCTCAAGATTCTAGCCCTTTACAGACAAAATTGCTGGAAATTTTGGCGAGTGATGTGGGGGATATAGGGGATGGTTTTGCAAATGGGAATCAGCAATCGTTGATTAATTTAGTCCGAGTTGGCGATCCAAACCAAGCTATTAACTCGACTTTTACCCCAGCCGATCCGATTTATTTTCGACAATTTTGCGAAGAGTGCGATCGCTTGCAGAGATTGGCGACAATGGATCAAGCTGGACGGAGTACGCGAATTATTCTAGAAGCGGCGAATTTTACCTTGGAATGGATTAATAGTTTTTACGGCGTGAAGATGCAGCAATCATCCCATGACTCGATTGCGTCTCTTCCTTTCCGTCCCCAAAGAATACGCCCTGTTGATACTGGCGATCCTCAAAAAGATGCGAACCCCGCAGCAGTAGGAATAGGCTTAGAACTTTACACGCCTCGCGATATTCATCACACCGTAGAATTACTGTCTGGGCGAGTGATTGAATTATTTGCTGAAGACCCATCAAAGGTAAGTGCAGCAATTTTAGTGCGGGAGAATCGCCAAGGACGCTGGTTAGCTGAGGCTTTAGAACCGATATGTAAAGAGCATAAAATTACACTTTATGATGTGGGCGAACGCGATCGCCGTTCTCAGATTCCCCAAGAAATTTTAGCTTTATTGCAATTTTGCGATCGCCCCCATTCCCCAGATTACCTCAAAGCTGCCCTAGAGGTACTCGTAGAACGTCAGCTAATTCCCACCCAAGACCTCAACGCCCTTGCTAGTTTACCAGAAGAGTTTTTATACCCCGGCCCCTTAACAGCACCGCAAACGGAAAACGTCCACAAAGCCTCGCATTTGTGCCGAAGTTTACTGCGTGCCCGGTTAGAATTGCCGATATACCAATTAATTTCCTTTTTGGCTTTAACTTTAAATTACGATCAAGCCGAACTAGCAACAGCTGACAAATTAGCAGAACGGGTAAATCAGCAAACTGCTGGTAATAGTTCGATGGGATCGATGCTGTCAGCTTTAAGTGAAATTGTCAGTTCTGAACGATTTGAAGCTGTAGAAACAGAAGACTTAGAAGCCCGTTACACCCGTAATAATCAACTGACAATTATTACCATGCACAAAGCCAAAGGGCTAGATTGGGATTATGTTTTTCTTCCCTTTCTCCACGAAAATTTAATACCTGGTAGGTTTTGGGTTCCACCTCAAAGCCAGTTTTTAGGTGACTTTACCTTATCAGAAGTAGCTCGCGCCCAAGTACGTGCTGCTTTACACAATGAATCGCGCATACCAGAAGTCAACCAAGCGTGGGAAATTGCCAAACACCTGAAAACGGCTGAAGAGTACCGTTTACTCTACGTAGCGATGACACGCGCCAAGCGCTTATTGTGGATGTCAGCAGCGCAAAAAGCACCTTTTACTTGGAGTAAACCAGAGAATTTACAAGAACAAGCACCTTGTCCGGTATTTCCGGCGTTAAAGCGCCAATTTCCCAACGCTGTCATTTCTCTAGGGGCGGCGGTTAAATCTGGTAGCTAGCAAATATTAATTATTGGATTGATAGTTCAAAAGCTGAATTAATGAGGCTGAATTATTTCAGCCGATGAATTTTCACTCAGGGATGTTTTAGGAATTTACATTTGATGATGATTGCTTTTGCCAAAGGCGATCGCGAATTAATTGCAATTGCTCTTGAGTGCTAACGGGGCTACGGGGCGATGGTAACTCTGTATTCGGCCAACTTGGTAAATTATGACAGGGACAACTTAAAGCCGGCATCCCCAAATTGCGCATTGCTACTGGCATATTGCAACGACTACAGGGTAACATTTCCCATGTAGGTGTCAGGAGTTCGCCAATTGTTTCACTAGTTCCTTCTAAATACGATTCATCCGCGCGATCGCGAATTTCTTGCCAACAGTTTTCAAATTCTGAACTATAGCTATCACCTTTCAGCACTGGTTGCGGCAACAAAGATGCCATACCATTGCCTACAACTACCTTTTTACCTAGCTGAAACCAGTAGGCTAAATATCTTTTAACGTCTTTTTCAGTTGCCATACCTTTAATTCTAAATTTAAGCTGGGAACTTTAGGTCATTAAATCTTGAATAAACTATTAAGAAGCTCAATACATCGGTCATTAGTTATTAGTCATTAGTCATTGGTCATTGGTCATTTGTATCCTTTTTCTTCCCTACACCTCTTCCTTTATTCCCTGGGAGGTGGTAATGGCGTGCCAAGAGTGCTGAGATTCAAAACATGACCCCCAGTAACTAGATATACGGTATCGCAAAGAATAGCTAATTGACGTACCAAAGAACCCAGGCGATCGCGGAATAGCCGTCCGCTAGGATAAGCCGGAACTAAACCCCATCCAACTTCCTCGGCAACAAATATCATATCTGCCGCAACCAGCTGTACAGTTTCTAACAATTCTGCTATCTTGTTGTCCCAACTAATTTTGTCTTCCTCTAAAAAATTAGCTACCCAAGTGCCCAAAGAATCAACTAAAAGGCAGGTGTTTGGCGTGGCTGCGGCTAAAGTCGCAGATAATTCCATAGGTACACTCAGGGTTAACCAATCCTGGGGACGCCGATTTTGGTGTGCTTGAATGCGTTTTTGCCATTCTTCATCGCCAGGATATTCTGCTGCTGTGGCTACGTACACAACCACCTTTTGTGACTGCATCGCCAGATTTTCTGCCCATTCACTTTTACCAGATCTAGCTGGCCCTGTAACTAAGATAACTTTACCCAAAGCCTTATCCTTACTCTGTTTAATTGATTTGGGTTACAATGTCTAAACTTAATTTTTACCTTGAGGGATGAGATTGTTGGTTTTAAATATCTTTTAAGAGATAAAATTAGCACCAGCATCATTGATGCAAAATTGGCATAAGCCAAAAATCCCAACAACCCCATTCTGAATTATTTAACACTACTGGGGACAGCAAATTTCAGGATATTTTTATGAAAGCAGGCTGGAAACGTATTGAGGCAACTCTACACGATTTAGGGACGAAAACTGCCGCAGACAACCCTGAAGCAGGGGCTTCGCCAAAGCGGCCTTTCTCTTTTAGAATCAGCGTTGGGGCAACTGAATCTCAAGATGGTGATGTCACTTCATCATCCCAGGAGCTAAATACACAAGGAGCAACAATCGATTTAAGTGCAGATCCCCAGGGTAATTTTTCTGACGCTGAAAATGGCTTTTCTCAACATAACCCAGTACAGGCTTTTTCGACACAAGAAACAGGTGGTAAAACACCTAGCCTACCTAAATTTAAAACCCCTACTTTTAGTAATCATCGCCACGGTGCTAATCCAGGATTGGCAATGAATCTGCTGAAGGAGATTGAACAACAGGTTGTAGGTTGGGAGAAAGAACTCAAAAATATTCTCAAGCAAATTCAAGATGTTTATTTAGAAGGGCCGATTGTCAATGGTTGGCTAGAATCCAATCCCCAGGAAACAGAACAGGGAGGAAAAGCCACCTTACGCCATGCAGAAGTCGATCGCCTGATGGACTATGTGGAAGAGATTTGTGCTACCAATGCCAAGTTATCGCAATCTGGCCGCACAGGTTACCGTCTGTGCGGTGTAGATGATACGGGTAAAGTTTGGACACGTCCCTGTCCCCCCGATCAAGTGGCTTCTGTGAGTATGGCGATCGCGCGTTACCAAAAATTACGTCAACTATTAGGACGCAAACAATACTTGGAAACCCGCCTCAGTCAATTAGCTGAGACTTTGGTGATTTTGCACAGTCATATACAACAAGCGTAAAGTTCGTCATATTATTTCCGAAAAAACTCGGTTGGTGAGTCTGTAATTTTTGGGATAGATTGGCAGGCACTAGGTAAATATTTAATGTTGTCAGTGGTCAGTAGTCAGTAGTCAGTAGTAAAGGCGTTTTCATCTGTCCTTAACAAGACAGAGTTATTCAACTTTCTGCAAAACGACTGTACAGACGTAATTAATTGCGTCGCTGATAATTGACAAGTTAAGGGCAATAAAAATCACAACCACCGCTACCTATGCCAGATACTCAAATCTCTGCCATTATTTGCACTCACAATCGAGACACCTATTTAGGTGCAGCGATTGATAGTCTATTGGCGCAGGATTTTCCGGCTGAGTTTGAAGTTGTGGTAGTAGACAATGGATCGAGCGATCACACTTGTGAAGTTGTCGCCAAAAGAGCCAGCAATCCCCGTCTTAAATATATCTTTGAACCAATTTTAGGGTTATCTGTAGCTCGCAATACCGGCGCAAAAGTCGCTAGTAGTGAAATTCTCGCCTATCTAGATGATGATGCAGTGGCGAGCGATCGCTGGTTGCAAGTTTTATATCATGCCTACCAAAATAATCCCAAATTAGCGATCGCGGGTGGTAAAGTAACCCTTATCTGGCCGCAAAACGTTTCTCAACCAAAATGGCTATCTCCTGGATTAGCTGCTAACTTGGGCGCATACGATTTGGGTGAGAACATCATTTATATTCATCAACCAGGTTTAACACCTAGAGGACTAAACTATTGTATTCGTCGTTCCTTCTTGATAGAAATTGGTGGTTTCGATACCCATCTTGGCAGAGTAGGGAAAAACTTATTATCAAATGAAGAACTACAAATGACCGAATACGCCCTGCAAAAAGGATGGCAAGTTGCTTATCTACCAGAGGCGCTAGTAGCTCATAATGTTGCACCAGAACGCTTAAATCGTTCCTGGTTTTTAAACCGGGGTTGGTGGCAAGGTATTAGTGAATGTTATCGCGAACAGCTTACTGGTAAAGCAGGTATCAGCCAATTGCAACGGGGCGGCGAACGATTTATTAGGGGTTTATATAAAGCATTGCAACATTTCCTCGATCCAGCAGAACGCTTTGACAAACTTGTTTATGCTTACGGTCAAATTGGTTATTTAAATGCTGCAATTCAGGGAATTTTTGCTAAATTCATTGAAGAACGCAGCACTTCGACAAGCTCAGTGACGAGGCAGGAGGCAGAAGCAAGAAGGAAGATTACTGATATTTAATTAATTCTTGAATTTAAACTACTTACTCTCAATAAAGAGTAGCCTATATAAAATTTTATATGCCATTTAAAATACCTGTTTCTGTATTAATTCCCGCCAAAAACGAAGAAGCAAATTTACCAGCCTGTCTAACTAGCCTGCAGATGGCTGATGAAATTTTCTTAGTAGATTCTCAAAGTCAGGATAATAGCATCGCTATTGCAGAGAGTTTCGGTGCTAAAATTGTGCAATTCAAATTTAATGGTAGCTGGCCAAAAAAGAAAAATTGGTCTTTAGATAATCTACCATTTCGCAATGAATGGGTATTAATTGTTGATTGCGACGAAAGAATTACGCCAGAATTATGGCAAGAGATTGCCCAAGTAATTAATCATGATGAATATACAGGTTATTATATTAATCGTCGGGTATTTTTCTTAGGTAAATGGATTCGTCACGGTGGTAAATATCCCGATTGGAATCTGCGTTTATTTAAGCATAAACAAGGTCGCTACGAAAATCTCCATACAGAAGATATTCCCAACACTGGCGATAATGAAGTTCACGAACATGTAGTATTAGATGGAAAAGTCGGTTATCTCAAAAACGATATGTTGCATGAAGATTTCCGCGACCTTTATCACTGGTTAGAAAGACATAACCGTTATTCTAATTGGGAAGCGCGTGTATATTACAATCTGCTAACTA
Organism: Calothrix sp. FACHB-168; assembly: GCF_963889195.1. NCBI lineage: Bacteria > Bacillati > Cyanobacteriota > Cyanophyceae > Nostocales > Calotrichaceae > Calothrix > Calothrix sp. FACHB-168. Next base: position 134,781 of record NZ_CAWPNJ010000096.1, on the reverse strand, counting down.
ATAGAGATGAAGGTGGAACTATTGGTGCAAATTTATTTGGAGATGCTGTACAACGCAAACGCTTTTTAAAAAAAATATGGGTACATTTACCATTTAAACCATTACTAAGATTCATCTTATTCTATATTATTCAGCTTGGTTTTTTAGATGGCAAAGCTGGCTATATTTATGGACGACTATTAAGTCAATATGAATATCAAATAGGCGTAAAACTCTACGAATTACGCAACTGTGGCGGTACGTTAAATACCGAAAAATCTCCGCCATTACCATCATCTTTAGGGCTAGGGGCTAGGGGCTAGGGGCTAGGGACAAGGAAGACAATTGTACAGACGCGATTCATCGCGTCTCTGACAAATGACAAATGAAAAACCCTTTGTAGATTTACGCAAGTATGACCAATCATGGTTCGATCGCGGTCGTCCCGGTTGGTATATTTTGCTATGGTGGTTTGTACAAGCGATCGCATTTCCTCTGACTCCCCAACCGTTGAATAACCTCCGTTGTGCATTGCTGCGGCTGTTTGGGGCAAAGATTGGTAAAGGCGTATTTATCCGCCCTACAGCACGTTTCACCTATCCTTGGAAGGTTTCTATCGGCGACTATAGCTGGATTGGTGATGATGTAGTTTTATATAGCCTGGATTATATTTATATCGGTCAACACTGCGTAATTTCCCATAAATCTTATCTTTGTACTGGTAGCCATGACATTCATGACCCGGCATTTGGGTTAAAAACAGCTAGTATTACCATCAGTAATGGCGTCTGGGTAGCAGCAGATTGTTTTGTTGCACCAGGGGTAGAAATTGGTGCAAATGCTGTGATTGGCGCTCGTAGTAGTGTTTTCAGTCCAATGCCATCGGGACAAGTTTGTATGGGTAGTCCCTGTCGTCCTCATTATCCCAGATTACCAGAATCGTCTAATTAGTCCCCTACTGCCTAGCCCCTATTTTCTTGCGAGAAACAAGATAATGCTGCAAATTCCGCGATTGGGGTTGAATGATTACAGAAGATGGGCGAGGTGATACTGAATTGCGCAGCAGCAGTAAAGGAATGCTGAGAAAGCCTAAAATCATCACTAATCCTGTAATTATCCACACTGACAAGCGATTTGGTTGATAATTACCGCGTTCAATTTGCCAGAATACCTGATTGTATTGCCAAGCGGCTAAGGCAATGGTCAAAATGCCAATAATCACTAAAAAAATTCCTAAATTCTGCGAATTAAATACAGGATTGACTTGTGGCTCTTTTTGTGATATAGCTGCATTAAGCTGATGTAAAAATAGACCAAATCTGGCGATCGCAAAACCAAAGCCAATCAAAGCAATCGAAGTCCGCAGCCAAGCCAAAAAAGTACGCTCATTTGCTTGATGCTCCCGTTGACGGTCTATTTTCGGCATTTTATCCATGCGTTTCTTCCTATTCCAGCATCCCCGACTGAATATACATAATTGCTAAAACAGGAAAATTCATCTCCACAAGGGTACATAATCAAAAGAAAATTCTCAAAAACATATCTCCTGACAGAGACTTTAAAGCAGTCTAGTAAGCGAAAATAATCATCAGCAATCGATTAGGGTGATCCTATGTTTCGTCTAACTCAAATTATGCGGAACTTCTACCTGCGGCTAGAAGGTGTTTTTTCTGTGATTTTCCGCAGTGTAGGTAATTTTTTTCAAAGCTTCTTTGGTTTTTTTGCCAGACTGTTTGGATTTAGTGAATCTGGTTATTTTTTAGAATCAGATCAAGCACAAACCATTAAGCGAAGCGAAACTCCACAGTTAACTGAACCTAAACAAGATACCCCAACTCCAACCCCTGCCAGCAAGCGCCGCGCTAATGCCAAAATGGACTATTACCTCAACATGGCTCGCGATATTAAAAAAAATTAAGGCGCAGATTAACCGCGCCAAATATGGTATCAGTTTGGTGATTTTCTCAAGTTAATTCCCAGAATAAACACCTCTGCACCTATTAATTAAGTAGGTCGATGTAAATAATTATTGTTGGGCTAGGGTAGGGGGAAAAAGAGTTTGAGCCTTATTTACTTTACTTCACATATAGGAATCATATTTGATTTCTGAAAAACACGTAGGGGAGCCAGTGCGTTGCGGAGGTTCCCTCCGTTATAGCAACTGGCGTTGTGTTACCGCGAAGCGTAACGCACCGTTTTTCAGGGGTTTGGTGCGTTAGCCTGAAGTCATAACGCACCCTACTGGCGTGTCTAGACTAAAATGTTGCAATATAATTTTCTTGTGGGGTGGACATCTTGTCCGCCCAGGACGGGCGAGACGCCCATCCCACAAGAGTTTTATTAATGCACTATTTTAGCCTTGTCGCGCCACTACAAGTACCTAATTTTATTCAAAATTCAAACCGGATTCCTATAGTTTGCTTATATTACACTGACTTACTTAAAATCAATGTTCTTTGTGATACCCCATACTTTTATGGATTTTTATCTACCGAGAGTGATTAAAGTGTATGTTACCAAAGGTAAATACACTTGAAACCCTTACCAATGACCAATGACTAATGACAACCCTTGCCTGTTGTATCATGTTGATGCGGACAATGGCGGAAGCTGCTATTTTGGGCTAAGTTTTCCCTGTCTGATTCTAGAAAAATCAATACAGAATATTAATCATTGCTTAATATCTGAGGGAATCAGGGCAAGGTGTTGCAAAATTTTTACAAGCAGATATACTGAATAAGAGAGGGTTAAAAAACTTTCAAAGTTCTGAATAAAGGGGAGAAGCTAACTACAAAAAAAGCAGCTAGCTTCTGGCGTAATCTACCGTGTCTTTGTCTTCAGCCGTTTACTGCTCCATTTCCCATACTAAGCTTGTCATTTTTTTTTGTCAAGCTGTCATTTAAAAATGACATAAAAAAATGTCTTGCATTTCAGACTTCATGAGAGAAAATAAGACAAGCATGATATTTGAGGATTTCAGCATATGACTGATAGAAGACGCTCTGATGACTACAAGCAAATCAGTGGCTACATCCCCCTGGATTTAGCCCTGGAATTTAAAAGCATTTGTGCCCGCTTAGGCATTTCCCAAAGCGACGCGATGGAAGAAATGGCGCAAGAGTGGGTAGCCAAAAAGACAGGTTCTCATTTTCTCAAATCTGGAAAAGCTGCTCCACTGACAATTGCCGATGTAGTAAGGGCTAACATAGCAAAACTTAAGTGCTGTGGGTTAAAAAATTTGCCAGCCTTAGCCAAAGGTGAAGTGCTACCAACACCAGGAGACTTTGCAATTATTACATCGGCTTTAGATATTTCTGAGGAAGACAGACAAAAAATTTGGCAAGAAACTTTTAAAATTTCCGTGTATCAAGATTATCCGGGTGTAAAAGTATATAGAAATTCTGGAGGTGTCAAAGAAGATGAGTGTGAGTATTCTTAGAATCCTCAACTTACCAGGGTGGAACTTTAAAATGTCTTACGATGGGGTCTCTATTTTTGCCCCAACTAAGCGTGATGCCACTTATATAGCTCGCAGTTACGGTGAGGCTTTTAGCGAAACCGCATGTAAACTTAATGGCAAAGTAAAAATTCAGTGGCGAGGCTGTAAGCAACCAATTGAATTTTTTGGGTGGATGGCTAGCGAACAACCGCCTACAGCGTCGGAAACAGCCGAAGGAATTCTGCAAAATGAGGGTGCAGTATTTTGCAGCCAATTGCGCGTACCATCACAATTGTTGTACCGTATGGTTGCGGCTGCGGAAAATGAGCGTCCGGTGAGCATCGTTAGACAAGATACTCGCAAGCAAATAATTGTTAACCAGCCAATGGCAGAAATGCTACAGACACCACCAGAAATTGCCACTCAAAGGATCATGACTCAGTTTTGGCTACCTGAGGATTTAGCCGAACTAGAACGCAGATTACACAATGATAGGCAATTTACTTGGACTTATTCTGCGGGATTGAATGAGAGAGCTTGGGCAATTCTTACCACGCAGTTTGAGGCTTTTGAGGTGGATGGTATATGGTACAGACAGGGAATCAGCTTGGCAAGTCCTCAACTAGTACCCATACCTCCAGGGGTGTTGGAACAAGCTTAAATTAACAATTTGGCTCCTTCACGAATTAGAAAATCATCAGGTGTATCATTGATTTTTCTATTTCGGGGTGCATTCTTTAGTTAAATTACCAGTATTTACGATCGCGTTTTAAATTTTCAGATTAAAAATTGCTGCAATCGGGGTATTTATCGTCATTCTCTTCAGGACATCTACCTAATTCTTTCTGAGAACCCCGATATGATGACAAAATAATTACTAATTCGTAATTAAGATGCAGAGTGGTCGTTTTAGGTGCGGAAGTTAACTGTTCTGACAATTGTGGATGTTTAGTTTTGGTAAATGCACCCTTGACACTCCATTGCACTGACCAAATTTACCTTGACTTTTACTAAGAAATCGTATCCATCCTTACAATTTGCTTTGTTCTTAGCTATTTTCTCCGTGTGACAGAATAATAAGCTGATGCACGGGGAAGATTGTGTCTCAGGAAAGGTTTTTTGTGGTGTTTGGTGTGGTAATGTTTTTTAGACAAAGAGACAGCTAAAGCATGACTACACCAGAGATAGCAGCTTATGGAGCTTGGCGATCGCCGATTACCACAAATTTAATTACTTCCCAAACCATCGGTTTAGGACAAATTTGGCTCGATGGCGAGGATATATACTGGAGCGAATTACGACCATCGGAAAAAGGAAGGAACGTAATTGTTCGGTTAAAAAATGGTGCGATTAGCGACGTAACCCCGGCTGGCTATAACGTCCGTACCCGTGTCCATGAATATGGCGGTGCTTCTTTTTTGGTAGTTAATGGCACAGTGTACTTTGTTAACTTTGCCGACCAGCGCCTTTATTGTCAATCTGCTGATAGCGCACCGCAAGCCATCACACCAGAAGTAGCAAAACGCTATGCAGACGCTATATTTGACCATCAACGCCAGAGAATCATTTGTGTGTGCGAGGATCATAGCGTTGCTGGACAAGAAGCTGTCAATACTGTGGTAAGTATTGGGTTGACAGCAGATAGTACGCCGCAGCAACTAGTCGCAGGTAAGGATTTTTACGCCGCACCGCGCCTGAGTCCTGATGGTTCGCGCTTGGCTTGGCTAAGTTGGAATCATCCAAATATGCCCTGGGATGGTACGGAATTGTGGGTAGCAGAAGTTCAAGCAGATGGATTTTTAGGCAAAGCCGAAAAAATTGCCGGGGGTATAGAAGAGTCTATATTTCAACCTCAGTGGTCACCAGACGGTACATTATATTTTATTTCTGACTGCACAGGCTGGTGGAATCTTTATCGCTGGCAAAATCAGACTGTGGAAGCGTTAACCGAGATGACAGCAGAGTTTGGTAAACCTCTGTGGGTGTTAGGGATGCGCACCTATGATTTTGAGTCAAGCGATCGCATTATTTGCACTTATACTCAAGAAGGTATTTGGCATTTAGCAAGTCTCGATACCAAAACTAAGCAACTAGAACCACTGCCAAATCCATACACAGATATTTCTTCACTACATACTGCGCCTGGTAAGGTATTTCTGCTCGGTGGTTCGCCAACTGAGCAAACATCAATTGTGCAGTTAGATTTGGCGAGTCAAAAGCTGGAAGTGCTACGCCGTGCTAGTGATGTGCAAATTGCGGCTGGTTATCTTTCCTTACCCCAAGCTATTGCCTACCCTACAAGCGATGGTAAGACAGCCTACGCCTTATTTTATCCCCCGCAAAATCAAGATTACACAGCCCCAGATGGGGAGAAACCGCCGCTAATTGTCAAAAGCCACGGGGGGCCGACAGCTGCGGCTGGGAGTAGTTTGAATTTTCGCATTCAATACTGGACAAGTCGCGGTATTGCAGTTTTAGATGTCAATTATGGTGGTAGTACTGGTTATGGCAGAGAATACCGCCAAAGATTAGATGGACAATGGGGAATTGTCGATGTTGATGATTGCGTTGATGGGGCGCGTTATTTGGTAGAAAAAGGAGTAGTAGACGGTAATCGCCTAGCAATTTCTGGTGGGAGTGCGGGTGGTTATACAACGCTGTGTGCTTTAACTTTCCGCGATACCTTTAAAGCAGGTGCAAGTCACTACGGTGTGAGTGATTTAGAAGCTTTAGCGCGAGATACCCATAAATTTGAATCGAGATATTTAGACCGCTTAATTGGTAAGTATCCCGAACAACAACAGATTTATCAAGAGCGATCGCCAATTAATTTTACCGAACGTCTAGCCTCGCCAGTAATTTTCTTTCAAGGATTGGAAGACCAAGTAGTACCACCTAACCAAACAGAAGCAATGGTAACAGCATTGCGAGTTAAAGGCGTTCCCGTGGCTTACCTTCCCTTTCCAGGGGAGCAGCATGGGTTCCGACAAGCAGAGAATATCAAGCGTTCTTTAGAAGGGGAACTTTACTTTTACTCGCAGATTTTTGGCTTTGAATTGGCTGATACTGTTGAACCTTTACGAATTGAAAACTTTTGATTATTGTCTCTCCTGCTGCGGTTGATTTTGCGGATGGCGGAGAAACCAATACCATCCAGAACCTTTACGAGTCAGCCAGGAATCTTCTAAATCGGGATTATAGTCAGGAAAATCCGAAAATTGATTGTCATCATGGACGCGAATTCTCAAATTCTGACAATTTCCTTCAATATCAATTCTCAAAGTCTGATTATCGCTCTGGTTTGGGCGTAAAAGGCTATCTCTCATGATGCGTCGAGTTCTCTCTACTCTATTACTAGGAAGACAACGCACTCTTACTAAAGAACTGTCATTAGGGTTATCTAAAAGATAAGGTAGTACTGAAGAGTCGCGATTTCTCGGAGTTTCGGCGCTGGCTAAAGAAGTTATTGATAGCAAGAGAATTGTACTCAAGCTAATAATTCTGGCTTTAGGTGGGCTATTCATGGTATCTCCTGTTAATTAAAAACAGTAATTGCCAGGGCGCTAACCCCGGCGTGGAATTCAGTTAAAATTTCAAATCAAATACTAGTGTTAATTAGTAATAACTTATTTATCTTCTAGCAATTGATTAACTTGCGCGCCTCTGCGACCAGTTTTAATTTCATAACGACGGGTAAGGTTATCTTGGTAGTTCATATCTCTAGCAGCCGCAGAGTTAACGAAAGCATCGCAATTTTTACCTTGAACTACTGTAGAGGAACTGCTGCTATTTTCTTCATTGCGGTTATTACGAGTATCTTTAGAATCGCTGTTATTTCTGCTACCTTGGCTAGCACCGCTACCGCTAACGCCAATACCTAAGAAGCTGACACCACCGCCACCGCCATCATTGTGGCTTTGAGAAGAACTAGAACGAGTGCTAGTAGAAGTTGCGATCGCAATTTTAGCGGAACTGTTGCGGGTATTGCTACCTAAACCCACATCGCTACATAATGCACGAGGATCATTAGCGAGAGTTTTTGGGTCAACCCAAGATTGATGATCCCCCAAACCTTGAATTTCACTGTTACCTACGGGATTGCTGGGAGTGCTAGGTGTAGAAGTGTTAGGAGTACCATTACCAACAGCTGCGCCAGGTTTAAAGATACCCACCGGCTGGACATCAAATGGCCCCGCAAAAGCTGGTACTGTAGCAGTTAAAATTGCAGTAGCGGTAAGTAAAGAGCCGGTTAGGTTACGGAATTTCATAATCATTGTCCTTGAGTTTCAGTGTTTGTCTTGGGCTTTCATCCCTTCACTTACTCATAGGTTGACCGAGAAAAGTTTATGCACCCCTTGGGGAAATTTTTTTGTAAATCCTGGGGAAGGGAGACAAGGAGGACAAGGAGGACAAGGAATTTTAGATTTTAGATTTTAGATTTTAGATTCAAACCCAATCCAAAAGACGCTCGCGGACTCGCTCTAAGCGAAGCTATGCCGGAGGCTTTACGCTGCGCTATCGCAAATCCAAAATCCAAAATTGAATTGCCCAATGCCCAATGCCCAATGAATAATGACTATTGACCAAAAATTGGGATAAATAAGTGCATCGTCTTGAGGTTTTTACCAAACTATGCAGTACCCATTAGAATTGACTTTCAAATTTTGGGCGTTAGCGCCACAAATATCGATTGCTGACAGTCAAGGTAATTTGGTTTTCTATGTCAAGCAGAAGTTGTTTAAGCTAAAGGAAGCAATTACGATTTTTGCTGATACAGAACAAACACGCCCGCTTTATTACATCAAAACTGACCGAATTATCGATTTTTCGGCACGTTATAACTTTAGCGACAGCGAAGGTAGAGAAATTGGTGCTGTCAAACGGCGAGGATTGCGATCGCTCTGGCGCGCCCGATATGACATATTTGATGGTGAAACTAGCAATCTCACTATCCAAGAAAAAAACCCTTGGGTAAAAGTTGCTGATGCTTTATTTGCAGAGATACCAGTTGTGGGATTGTTCACTGGTTATGTCTTTAACCCAGTTTATCTAGTTAGCCGCGCTGATGGTACTGTGGTGATGCGCTTAGAGAAAATCCCCTCGTTTCTCTCTAGAAGATTTACAATTAAACAAGTCGATCAATTAAGCGATCGCGAACAAGAGCAAGTTTTGTTAAGTTTAATGATGATGCTGCTCCTAGAACGCAATCGCGGCTAGTTACAGTTAATACCAATTCAAAATTCAAAATTCAAAATTCAAAATTAAGAAATCTATATTTTGCTAAGGTTTCTGGATTTGGATCTTTTTCATGATTTTAGTGAATTGGTATAACCCATATTCATGATTATTGTAGAGGAGATATCCAAATGATTCTCCTCAAACTATCCAATTTTGAGAGCAAAGAAATAATTCAATTCTTTCTCCTCTGCTCCCTCTGCTCCCTCTGCTCCCTCTGCTCCCTCTGCTTCTTTTCTGATTTAATAACCATCCACAGACCAATGGGGAGGATCGTTACTCAACTTATACACCCCATAGGTGCTACCAACAGTCCATAAATTACGATTGAGAGCTGCATTATTTGGGTTACCTACAGTTACCAATCGCCCATTACCATCTCTAATGCTAATTGTGCCATTCCAGGTAACATTCCAATCTATTGCCTGTCTTTGAGTATGGCGCGAATTTAAAGAAACAGGATTACCACCAATTCCATAAGCATTTACCATCTCTTTAGCAGCTTGTATTGAGCCTGCATTAGTATAATGCTCCCATTCAATATTAACTCCTGCCATACTGGGGACAAATTTAGCTGAAATTTCTTGTCTATTGATTCGCGCTGCATAATGCATTAAATAAGCGCGTTCTTTCGGACGATGGGTAGCAGTAACAATTACTTGACATCCTGCATCAATTAGTGCTTTTTGAAATGCTTCGACTCTTTGACGAAATGGTGATGCTAAATCAGCAATTAATCGACTGGTGGGGAAGTTATTAACCCAATGTGCGCCACTCAAACGAAATCTTTGATTTTTCGCAAACCCATTTAAAATATCTAAGGCTGGTGTTAAATCTTGTCCGAGTTTTTGTTTGGTATTATTGCTTAAAGCCTCTTCTATTTCACTACGCCAACGTACATCTCTTTTTTTATATGCTTCGGCTAAACCTTTATTACTACTATTACCAAAATCTCCATCTGCTGTTAAAGGTGGATTTAATTGTCCAGTTTTATTAATGGATGCTTGTAAATCTTTAACTTCTGCTTCCCCAAAACCAAGGTAACTTAGTAATGTGCTAGCTGAGAGATTAGGAATCTGCAAAATAAAACCCTGATTTAGGGCTACAGAATAAGTCATATTTCCGACTATACCATCAGCAGTTAAGTTATTTCTTTGCTGATAGCTACGAGTTGCTTGATCGGTTTGTTTACCAAAGTCACCATCAACCACATCAATCGGAAATTGAGCATTCTTTAAAAAGCTTTGCCAAGCTTGGACAATATCTCCTTTTGAGCCAAGTCTGATGAGTGGTAATTTGAGAATACTGACATTAAAAGCCATAATTTTCTCCCTCTTAAAAATTATAGACTTCTTGCAAAAGCTTGATTTTTAGTCAGAGAGTCAGCATTTTGCTGAATTTGATCTGTTACTTCAGGTACTTTTGCAAGCCGTCTATGAATTACTCAATAATGATTGCCTAAATTTTGATGCATTCGCCAAATGAAAAATGACTAATGACTAATGACAGCCTTCATCAATTAGCTTGAATCGCACCACAATATTTAAAGTAATTTTTGCCAAGAAGCAGGGCCGATAATTCCATCAGCAACTAAGCCATTTTGCTTTTGAAAGTTTTTAACTACCGCTTCTGTTTGCGGCCCGTAAATACCATCAACTTCAACACCTAAACGATATTGGATGTAGCGAATTACCGGGCCGCCAGCATGATTTGGGCGAATAATTCTGCGTGCCAAAATTAAATTTATGGCATCCCAGGTAGCTTTGTTAGCAGTTCCTGTTTCGGCGATATCAATGATTTTTTGAAATTTGGTAACAGCAGAACTTGTAGCACTTCCTGCTACCCCATCTTCTACTAAAGGTTTACCATTTCTATCGGTAATTTTTAGTTGGTTCAAGGCTTTTTGTAGCCGCAAAACTGTGACATCTACATTCAGTTCTTCATCGGGTACGGGGTTTACAGATGTAGTTGGTAATTTACCAGTCAAGCCTTTAACAATTGCATTCGCTAGATCTTCTGAATTATAAATATTCATATCTTTCTGCGAATCGATAAAGCAACCCTCTACTAAAATTGCAGGCATATTTGTATGTCTCAAGACGTATAGATGGGAACCACTCTTTACTCCTCGATTAAAATAGCCTAATTTGACAATTTCATCTAATACTGGTTTCGCAATTCTGCGACTAGTTTCGCTCCCTGCAAATACTTCTGTACCGTTGGCTTGCCCATTAAAAGCATTAAAATGAATTGAGACGAACACATCAACTTTATTGGCATTTGCTATATCACATCTTCTAGCAAGTGATTCACCGACTCTGCTAGCTCTCTGTGGTCTACATGGTATGACTTGATGTCCTAATGCCTGTAACTTAGATATAACTCTATTGCCCACATCTAAGGTTAAATTATCTTCAAATCTAATGCCTCTTGCTCCAGTATCCGGGGGGCAATTATGTCCAATATCAATGCCAAATTTCATTTTTATCTCCTCCGCTTATTTTCATATTAGTTTAAATTCTTAACACCTTTTGATTACTCTCTTTTATACTTTTACAGAAAGAAAAATAAATTTTCCATATTAAAAGCTAACATGACTAGAAAAAATGCATACCATAAGTATGCTGAAAGTTACTCTGACAAAAGTCATAAGATAAATAATCATCGCTCAAACTGCACAAAATATTTTTTTACTACAACATAAAGAAAATAAATTCCCGGATTTTAACAAAACTTTTGTTCGCTTAACACATCTGGCAAATAAATTGATCGCGTAAATAAAATGTAACAAAATACACAAGTATGTCGATCGAATTTCTTCCCCGTCAAAAGTCAGTAGGGGCGGGTTTATTGAGAATTATCGTTGATCAGTGAGGATATTTGTGAACCCGCCCGTACAACCGTCAACCGTCAACCGTCAACACTTCGACAAGCTCAGTGACCGCAGTCAACCGTCAACCGTCAACCGTCAACCGTCACCAAACCTAGTGAAGGGAGGTAATACTACTGAGAAAGCCGTGAAGACCGATCCAGTCATTTACCATGCTCTTCTTACAATGATTTTATAAGAATTAATTTGATTTTCTTAGTCACGAACACTTGGCGAGAACGGATTCACCGTTGAGTCAGTGTGAGTTATCTTGATAGTCCTGTGTCTTTGGTGGTTCCTCCACAAGCCTATGCAACCCACTAATCCAAACCAATTTACAGAAAAAGCCTGGGAAGCGATCGCCCATACCCCGGATATTGTGAAACAATATCAGCAACAACAGATTGAAAGCGAACACCTGATGAAGGCGCTGCTGGAACAAGAAGGTCTAGCAAGCGGGATTTTAACCAAAGCGGGTGTGAATTTGCAAAAAATCCGCGATCGCGCCGAACAATTTATTCAGCGTCAGCCCAAGGTATCCGGTAGCAGCACTTCTGTTTACTTAGGACGCAGCTTGGATACTTTATTAGATCGGGCGGACGCTTATCGCAAAGAATTTAAGGACGAATATATTTCTATTGAGCATTTATTGCTGGCTTATGCCAAGGATGACCGCTTTGGCAAAGGTTTATTGCAAGAATTTGGTTTAGATGAAAGCAAGCTAAAAAATATTATTAAACAAATTCGGGGGAGCCAGACAGTGACCGACCAAAATCCAGAAGGTAAATACCAATCCCTGGAAAAATACGGGCGCGATCTCACAGAAGCAGCACGTAAAGGTCAACTCGATCCGGTGATTGGGCGCGATGATGAAATTCGCCGCACAATTCAAATTCTTTCGCGCCGTACCAAGAATAACCCCGTGTTGATTGGCGAACCAGGTGTTGGTAAAACTGCGATCGCGGAAGGACTCGCCCAGCGTATCGTCGCTGGTGATGTTCCTCAATCTCTCAAAGACCGCAAATTAATCGCTTTAGATATGGGTGCTTTGATTGCTGGGGCGAAATTCCGGGGTGAATTTGAAGAACGCCTGAAAGCAGTATTAAAAGAAGTTACCGAATCTGGCGGCAATATAGTTCTATTTATTGATGAAATTCATACTGTAGTTGGTGCTGGTGCAACTCAAGGCGCAATGGATGCGGGGAATTTATTAAAACCCATGCTAGCTAGAGGCGAGTTGCGCTGTATTGGAGCGACAACTTTAGATGAATATCGCAAATATATTGAGAAAGACGCCGCTTTAGAAAGACGCTTCCAGCAAGTTTATGTGGATCAGCCCAGTGTCGAAGATACCATATCTATTTTGCGGGGGTTGCGAGAACGTTATGAAAACCACCACGGGGTGAAGATATCCGATAGTGCTTTAGTTGCTGCATCTACATTATCGAGTCGTTATATTAGCGATCGCTTTTTACCAGATAAAGCCATTGACTTAGTAGACGAAGCCGCCGCTAGGTTGAAAATGGAAATTACTTCTAAGCCAGAAGAACTCGACGAAATCGACCGCAAGATTCTGCAACTGGAAATGGAAAAGCTATCTTTGCAAAAAGAAAGCGATTTAGCTTCTCGCGAACGGTTGGAAAGACTAGAAAAAGAAATTGCTGACCTGAAAGAAGAACAAAGAACCCTCAGCGCCCAATGGCAGTCTGAAAAAGATATTATCAACAAAATCCAGTCCATTAAAAAAGAGATTGAACGGGTTAACTTAGAGATTCAGCAAGCAGAACGCGACTACGACCTCAACCGCGCTGCTGAATTAAAATACGGCAATTTAACCGATTTACATCGCAAACTTGAAATTGCCGAAAGTGAACTAGCCAACGCCCAAGGTACGGGTAAATCCCTGCTGCGGGAAGAAGTTACCGAAGCTGATATTGCGGAAATTATTTCTAAATGGACAGGAATTCCCATCAGTAAATTGGTGGAATCGGAAAAAGAAAAACTGCTGCATTTAGAAGATGAACTGCACCACCGAGTAATTGGACAAAATGAAGCCGTGACAGCTGTAGCCGATGCAATTCAGCGATCGCGCGCTGGGTTAGCCGATCCTAATCGTCCTATTGCTAGTTTTATCTTCCTCGGCCCTACAGGTGTGGGTAAAACTGAGTTAGCCAAAGCTTTAGCAGCATATATGTTCGACACCGAAGAAGCTTTGGTACGCATTGATATGTCTGAGTATATGGAGAAGCACACAGTTTCTCGCTTAATTGGTGCGCCTCCCGGATATGTAGGTTACGAAGAAGGCGGACAACTCACCGAAGCTATTCGTCGTCGTCCCTATGCTGTGATTCTCTTTGACGAAATTGAGAAAGCACATCCCGACGTATTTAACGTCTTCCTGCAAATTCTCGATGATGGTCGCGTCACCGATGCTCAAGGTCATACGGTAGACTTCAAGAATGCGATTATTATCATGACCAGTAACATCGGTTCTCAATATATTCTCGATGTCGCTGGGGATGACATGCGCTATGACGAAATGCGCCATCGGGTATTAGAAGCGATGCGTAATAGCTTCCGCCCAGAATTCCTCAACCGAATTGACGAGTTTATTATCTTCCACAGCTTGCAAAAACGCGAACTCCGGCAGATTGTCATGCTACAAGCCGATAGATTGCGCCAAAGATTGAGCGATCGCAAAATGTCCCTGCGACTCTCGGATGCTGCTCTTGACTTTTTAGCCGAAGTCGGATATGATCCAGTGTTCGGTGCGCGGCCATTAAAACGAGCAATTCAACGGGAATTAGAAACTCAAATAGCCAAAGCTATCTTGCGTGGCGAATTCCACGATGGTGATTCTATCTTTGTAGATGTGCAAAATGAACGCCTATCTTTCAGCCGCTTACCGGTGGAGATTTTTAGTAGTTAATTGGGATAGTCTCACGCAAAGACGCGGAGCGGCTTCCCGCAGGGTAGGCGCAAACTCAAGAGCGTCTTTGCGTTGTTTGCATGAACAGGATACTTCTTGGGATGAGATTACATGAGCCGTCAGCCGTTGCTAGATCCAAATCGCGCTTATAGTTTTCGCAATTACTTTGAATTAGGATTTGCAGTTGATGATTTAGTCGCTGAATTTGGCTATTCATGCGAGCGGAAATTTTTGGATTTACCGCAATATTCCGGTAGGTTAGACCGAATTAATGAACTTAAGCAGAGGATAGAAGAAGTCTTACCTTATGTAGATTTGGAGAACGAAGCTACAAGACGGGAAATCCTCATTGCACCGATAATTACTGATTTGATTCACTATTCCCGCGCCAAGTTAAGAATCGAATACAGTATTAAAGTTGATAGTAAACTGCAAGGTAATTTAGATTATTATCTGCGTTCTCAGAATAATTTAATTGTCATTGAAGCCAAGCAAGCAGATATTAATAAGGGATTTACTCAACTGGCGACGGAAATGATTGCTCTCGATAAATGGACTGATTCGACTCAAACAGAAATTTTAGGAGCAGTGACAACAGGTAATATTTGGCAATTTGGAATTTTATACCGACAGACACAAACCATTGAACAAGCGATTAACCTTTACCGCATCACTGAAGAATTGGAAATTGTGCTGAGAATTTTGCTGGCTGCATTGTTAAATACTCGACATTCATCTGCGTCCGTAGAAGGTTAAAATACAGAAGTTATTGGGTGTGGGCGTTTATGTTGGGTCAGTTATTAGACGGACGTTACAGAATTATCCAGGAATTAGGTGCAGGTGGCTTTGGTCAAACCTACATCGCCGAAGACATCAAACTCTACAATACTCAATGCGTCGTCAAACTACTCAAGCCATTAGCCACTGACCCAATGACTTTACAAGTAGCTAGAAGATTATTCGACTCAGAAGCGCAACTGCTACACAAGTTAGGCACCCACGACCAAATACCCCAATTACTAGCGCATTTTGAAGAAAATCAGGAATTCTATCTTGTACAGCAATTTATTGCGGGACATCCTTTAAGTAAAGAACTCACACCAGGAAAACAGTTAAGTGAAGCGTATGCGATCGCGCTTTTACAAAATATCCTCCAACCTTTATAGCAATTTCCGATAGGCGCAAAACCCCGTGTCTTTAGACCGGGGATGTAGCGCCAACTTAGAATTTATTCTAAGTGACATTCTCTATTTGTGGTGTGGGTCTTCAATATATTTCTTGATTACTGCTGCGCTAACATTTCCGGCAGTTGAATAAAAATAGCTATTTGTCCACATACTAGGCATCTTTTTTAAATCTGGAAACTCGCTTCTAAGCAGATAAGATGACCTACCTTTAAAGAATTTAACTATTTGATTAATAGCGTAAATTGGTTGATATTCAACAAATAAATGCACATGGTCTGGTGCGACCTCTAAGGCTAAAATATCCCAATCTTTCTCTTTAGCTAAATCAAAAAATATCTGTCTTAATCGTTTGGCTACGTCTCCTACTAATACCTTGCGTCTACGCTTAGGTATCCATACTAGGTGTACAACTGCGTTGCCCACAGAATGATTGCTGTGTCTATGTTCTAAAGATTTTGTCATGTTGTTTGCTCTGAGCCATTGACATTTAAATATTAACTCGCTACTATATGTACAGTCAAGAAATTAACTAAGGAGGTGATTAAGTAATGCTGGTCTTAGAGTACAAAATCAAAGGCAAAAAGCATCAATACAATGCAATTAATGAAGCTATCCGTACAACTCAATTCATTAGAAATAAAGCTATACGCTATTGGATGGATGCGCCAAAAGAAGCTAAGGTTAACAAAATTGCTTTAAATAATTACTCAACCGCATTACGTAAAGAGTTTAAATTTGTTGAGGAATTAAATTCAATGGCTTGTCAATCTGCTACAGAAAGAGCATGGCTAGCCATTGATAGGTTCTACCAGAATTGCAAGAAGAAAGTAGCAGGTAAAAAAGGATATCCCAGGTTTCAAAAAGATAACCGTTCGGTTGAATATAAAACCTCTGGATGGTCATTAAACCGAGTTAAAAGACGCATAACATTTACTGATAAAAAGGGTATAGGTGAAGTTAAATTACTTGGTAAATGGGATATACAGACGTACCCTGTTAAGCAAATTAAGCGTGTTAGGTTGGTTCAAAAAGCTGATGGTTATTACTGCCAATTTTGCATAGATGTAGATGTTGAATCTGTGGGTAGAATCGGCAATGGTGAAATCGGCTTAGATGTGGGTTTAGAGTTTTTCTACTCAGACTCAAACGGCAATCATGAGGAAAACCCAAGATTTTTAAGGAAAGCTGAAAAGGCAATTAAACACGCTCAACGCCAAATTTACAAAAAGGAAAAAGGTAAAAATCAACGTCGGAAAGCGCGAGACAGATATGCACGGAAGCATTTAAAAGTAAGTAGGCAACGGAAAGAACACGCTCTTGTATTAGCGCGTAACGTATGCAAAGCTAACGCTTTAGTAGCCTATGAAGATTTAAACGTTAAAGGCATGGTAAAAAATCATTGTTTAGCCAAGAGTATTAATGATGCATCTTGGTCACTGTTCCGTCGTTGGTTAGAGTATTTTGCAGCTAAATTTAACAGTACAGTTGTTGCTGTCAATCCTAAAATGACATCTCAAAAATGTTCAGATTGCGGAACAATTGTTAAAAAATCTCTCTCAACTCGTAGCCATAAATGTGAATGTGGCTGTAGTTTACAGAGAGATGTTAATGCTGCCAAAAATATTTTAAATCTTGCAAAAGCTAGGGTAGGGCATACCCGAAGTAACTCTTCAGGAGTTGGAATCACTACGCTAGTTGGTGTAAACCTGCTAGAGCAAATTCTAACGGTGAATGAAGAATCCCCCGACTTTACGACTAAGTGAGCGAAGCGATACTTAGTCAGTCGGGGGAGTGTCAACTTTTGTCCATCAAAATAACGTCATTCACCGCGATATCAAACCACCTAACTTAATTCGTCGCCAAGGTGACGGTAAAATCGTCCTGATTGACTTTGGGGCGGTGAAACAAATCGGCACCCAGGTAGTCAATGCTCAAGGAGAAACTCGAATGACTGTGAGTATTGGCACTCCTGGCTATATGCCTAGCGAACAGGACACAGTCTGGCGACGTATTTTCAAAAAAAGTCGTAGGTACCCTTGGATATTATAGTTGAATCCGCATAAATTCGATGTAACAAATTTCTTGATGCTGCAAACAACGCTAAATCGTGGATTAGTTGCAAATAATTAGCGATTATTTGGATTTTTGTCATCTAACTTTACAAAATTAGGCAAAATTATCAATATTTATTACGCGAATCAGTAGCCAAAAATATCATAAATCACATTTTAATAGTAAATATACTGAATCAAAGAGATGTTAATCAAAATCCAACTCCTCTGTCATCTCCTAATTCAGAAGTTTCCGAACATTCCTGAATGCTGGTTTATAGCAACCGGAATTAATTTCAGTGCCAATGTATGTTTTATTAGATGTAAAAATGACAATCGCAGGAGCTAAAGTTTTATGTCCCTAGAACAAGTGAAAGCTTTTTATGACCTTTTAACATCAGAGCCAGCAATTTATGACCAATATGCGAAAAAATGCTGTAATCAAGGATTTTTTGGCAGTTACCATTGGGATAAAACAAAAATTGTCAAATTTGCGGCTACTCATGGCTATAGCTTCAATGAAAATGAACTCGATCAAATCTGGTTTGAAACCGAGTCCAGTAGTGCAGACAATTCTCTAAATCTGGCTTAATCTGCCAATTTTGCAGAGATATCTGACTTAGAGATGATTTTATAATTTATATCGCTATAATTTTTGGTTAGTTTGCCACATTAATCGTGATGATTTCGAGTCATCCCAGACAGAAAGAATGATTCATCATCATTAATGTGGCATGGCGATGCAGCTAAAATGACGAATCAGGCTGCTGTAAAAATTCTATTTCCTCTGGAGTGGAAGGGCGTCCGAGAATGAGATTGCGATGAGGGAAGCGCCCAAAACGCTCAATTATTTCTAGATGTTTAAAAGCAGACTTAATAGCGATCGCACTTTCTCGATCGTGACTGATTTGCTGAAATAGCTTGATACAGCGTCGTTGATCCTCCAGATTTTCGCTATGTTCAAAGGGTAAATAGATAAACCAGCGTTGTACGGGGAGGAATTCGCGATCGTAGCCTTTAGCGACAGCTTGCTGTGCGACTGAAAGCGCTTCCCAATCAGTGCTAAAGGCTTGAGGCGTGCCGCGAAACATATTTCGCGGAAATTGATCTAGCAGCAGAATCAACGCCAGACAACTTTCGGGAGAATTTACCCAATCGTCTAATAATCCTGCTGCTGCCTGTTGGTAAGCTTCAAGAAAGCGACTTGTCAATTCCCAATCGAAATCTGGTGTTGCTTTAAACCAAAAATCTCTGAGTTTACCGTAACCTGGCTCATCGGGATGACCAAACCAGAATTCCAAAATCGCTTTTACCTGTGACATTACTGTGATTAACCCTTGCAAAGAACTTGTCGCATTTTACGCATATTTGCGGGTAACTCAAAGTTCATTGCTTGTTGAATCAAAATAGAGGGTATCATCAAATTTGGGGTAGCTCGCACATCATAAGCAATCAAAGTACCATTACCGCAATCTTGCAGTTCTAAATTGGCTTTAAAGTCCTCAAAAGTCCCTTTTTCCATGCGGAATTGAATTTGCTGTCCCAATACTTCCACAACATTTAAGTAAATTTCTACTTGAGCTGTGAAAAAGAAAAAGGCTTTTTGCGCTGCTTGATACAGACGCTTCACCTCACCTTTAGACACAACCTCGCTTTTGGTAATATCGGGAAAATAATGTACCCAACGCGGATAGTCTGTCAATTGCTGCCAAACTTGCGATCGCACTAGCGGTACATACATCCAAGCTGTCACCGCACCACCCCAAGCTGTGTGCGATTCTGTTTTCACTAAAATTTCACCCTGCATGAGCAATTGTTGCTCTTGTTGACTCCAAGGCATATCCTTACCTTTATTAATTGAGTCTGAGATATGAGACGCAGACATATTGATTGCTATTACTCCTAAAATCACCACCTAAAAAAGGTTTAAACTACGAAGCATTTCATTGCATCGAGTCTAGCCCCTTAAATTTTAGTTCCACTTAATCAAATTAAATTTCCGGAAGTGGTAATTTTTCCGTAAATATTTGATGAAAATCTTTAAAATTTTGTGCTTATTATGAAAGAACTTTAAAGTAAAAACTTTGACTAATTTTACTCGTTAACTGTGTTATTGTCAGCTGTCAATAGGAAATAGGCAATAGGCATTTATCTTATTTTTTTCCTTTATACCCTTGTGTGTCTCCTATCCTTTGTCGTCAGTAGCATATTAGTACTTTGATTGTGTAGAACTAGCTACTAACTACTGATAGTATCTAGATTGCAACGCTTACAAGTAGCAGAAAAACTTTCCTATTAATGAGAAATTTCTGTAAAAAACTGAATTTCTCCAAGCTAGAATGGCACAAACATCATCAACTATGCAAGTTAGATTCGTTAATTACTGAGATTAGAGGTAAAATAAGTGAGTCAGTCTTCTTTAAATCGGCGATTAACCCAACTTTTCGGTATTCTCTTAGGCATAGGCATAGCCGTATGGTTACTGAGAGGTTTCGGTCTGATTACTTTTATTCCCGGTGGCATTATTTGGTTATTATTACTAGGCGCGATCGCTGTTGGCATTCTCGGTTATGTGCAAAAAACCTGGTGGCGTTTTTAACATTCGCGAACTGAGAAAGCAATAACTACTCAAGCCAATCACCAACTCTTTTAAGGGAAGTACAATGGAAAAGTATATATGTACTATATGCGGCTATGTATACGATCCAGAAAACGGCGATCCAGATAGCGGAATAGAACCAGGAACAGCCTTTGAAGATATCCCCGAAGACTGGGTATGTCCAGTTTGCGGAGCATCAAAACAGGACTTTGAACCATACGACGAATAGTAGACGGTAACCAGTAAATTCCACAACCACACAAAAAAATCTCTCTTCCCATGTCCAATGCCCCATGCCCCATGCCCCATGCCCATTTTCAAGTTAGCCTATTAAAGTAGGTGCTATTGAGATAATTGTTAAGTTGTTGCCATTGAAGATTGTTGTGATTGGGGGTGGGGCTGCGGGATTTTTTGGTGCGATCGCTTGTGCCCAAGTTAATCCTCATGCTCAGGTTACTTTAATTGAAGCTAGCCGCCAACCACTAGCGAAAGTACGGATTTCTGGCGGTGGACGCTGTAATGTGACTCACGCTTGTTTTGAAGCTCAAAGATTAGTGCAAAACTACCCTAGAGGTGGAAAAGCACTATTAGGCGCTTTTACTCGTTTTCAAGCTCAAGATACTATAGCTTGGTTTGCAGCTCAGGGAGTCCAGCTAAAAACCGAAGCTGACGGCAGGATGTTTCCCATCACCGATAGTTCGGAAACGATAGTTGACTGTTTAATGAATGCAGCACAAGCATCTGGGGTAGAACTGCGTATAGGTACAGCTGTAGTTAAAGTCCAACGCCAAACCGAGACAGCAGGGTTTGAGATTGTGCTGAAATCAAAAGAGGTGTTAAAGTGCGATCGCATTTTACTCGCCACAGGTAGCAGCATCGCAGGTCATAAAATCGCCCAAGATTTAGGGCATAAAATTGAACCACCCGTACCCTCTTTGTTTACCTTTAATATTCCCGATTCTCAGTTGCGGGGATTAGCAGGGATTAGTGTTAACCCTGTCAAGTTACGGTTATTAACTAATAGTAAACCACCACTAGAACAAACAGGAGCATTATTAATTACCCATTGGGGTTTAAGCGGCCCTGCTGTTCTCAAACTTTCCGCTTGGGGTGCGCGAGTTTTACATCAAAATCACTACAAAACTAAATTATTGATTAATTGGTTAGCGGAATTCTCCCAAGAAGAAGTCAGGCAAAAAATCCTCGCTGTAAAGACTGAATGGGGAAAGCGACCGATTATGTTACATCGAGGTGTAGACTTACCTCATCGCCTCTGGCAATACATTCTCACCCGTGTGGGAATTACCACAGAGGATCGTTGGGCAGAATTGCCTAATAAAATGCTCAATAAATTAGTAGCAGAACTAACTCAAGGAGAATACACAATTACAGGTAAAGGCGTTTTTAAAGAAGAGTTTGTTACCTGTGGCGGTGTCAATCTCAAAGAAGTCAACTTTAAAACGATGGAAAGTAAGTTAGTTCCTGGTTTGTACTTTGCTGGCGAAGTCTTAGATATTGATGGTGTGACTGGTGGATTTAACTTCCAGAGTGCTTGGACTACCGCCTATTTAGCTGGTAGCGCTATGGGAATTACATCGAGTAAGTAGGGCGCGAAATGAAAATACTGGCAAGGGCTGTCATTAGTCATTGGTCATTGGTCATTGGTAAGGGTTTCCAGCATCTTTACGTTTCGTAATATAGTTGGGTGCAATTACTGAATTAATTAATGAAGGAATTTCTTTACTCTGTGTACTCTGTGCCCTCTGCGGTTAAAATCTTTTTTTGAACCACAGAAAACGCAGAAGTAAATGAGGTACGCACTTTGGGGCATGGCAATGCCAGTGCCCCTACAATCAACGATAATCTGTACCTGATTAACGGGCAATCTGCTGTAAATTTAATAATTCCCTAAAAGTCTGATTTGGTTGTTTCTAAAAATGAAAATTTGGCAAGCTGATTTTTACCGAATTCCCCAACAAAATACTACCAAAGAAAATATCTGGGAGTTGTTAATTTGCGATGCAACTCGCAGCTTAGAATATGTAGCTAGCTGTCCGCAAAAACAAGCAAATTCAACTTGGTTAACAAATCAAATTCAACTAGCAGCAGGCGAACAAATGCCAGATATAATTCAAGTATTTCGCCCGCAATCTTTAAGTTTAATTGAGGCGGCTGGACGGAATTTAGGGATTACAGTTGAACCTACCCGCCGGACTTTCGCACTTAAGCAGTGGTTACAAGAAAAACAATATCCCACAGTTGTCGATCAACCACCGCCTGTACCTTTACCAGAGAATCTTTGGGGCGAACAATGGCGATTTGCTACTTTAACGGCTGGGGATGTAGAAACAGCATTTAGCGATCGCCCGATTCCGATCCTCCATCTGCCAGAATATCTTAAACCCCTCAATCTCGGTTTACCATCAACCGCCCCAATTCCCGGTGTAGTCATCTATGGTGGAAGACAATCGATGCGTTTAGCCCGGTGGTTACACGAAGCTCGTCCTGTAGAGTTAAATTATGTGGCTGGTGCACCCGATGGCTTGGTATTAGCAGCCGGTTTAGTCGATAGGTGGATTGTCGCCACTTTTGCCGATTCAGAAGTGGCTACGGCTGCTAAACTTTATCAACAGCGTCAACAACTCAGTCGCGGACTACACTTTTTGCTAGTGCAACCAGATGATTCCGGTATGACTTACAGTGGCTTTTGGTTATTGCAATCACAACGTTGAATTCGATGAAACCTCACCTACCCAGTTTCCGTCTCTGCGCCAAAAAGGGGTTGGGGGTGAGGTAAAAATTTTGTGTATCGAAGGTTAAATTAGCTCTATGTTATTTCGCCAATAAACTCCATCTTCTCGCTGCATTAACTTGTAACCAATTAACTCCCTGCGTAAAGTAGCGTAGTCAGGATGATAGCGTTTGAGTGTTTCATTCACTGTGAGTTCTGGATACTGAACTCCCGGTTCAAATTTACTTGCTAGCCACTTAAGAACGACTAAGCGCTTTTTACGACTAGCGGGAATTTCTTTGAGACGTTGTACTACCTCTAGATTGTTGGTATTAGTTTCTATGTAGTTACTCAAGACTTTGCTTTCCCACGCTTCCGTGTCTACATCCTCGATTAAGGAGGCTATTTTCTCTGGGGTAAAAATTTCCTTGCTAATATTTTGCAAGGCTTCGCTATCTAATTGGTAGAAGCGGTTATTACCCTCTGGGCGCATAGTTACCAAATTTAGTTCCTTGAGTTTTGATAAATGATGGGATACTGTCGGTTCTTTAAGTTGTAATAGCACCGCTAACTCTTCAACACTGCACTCCTGGTTCGCTAAAATACCTACAATTTTTAATCGGCTCTCATCCGCTAAGGCTTTAAAAAATTGCAGTAGAGTCTGAAATTGTTCTTTCCTCATAATTTGTTATAATCAAATTCGACTCCGATCTAATTAGAGAGAAATCGAATTAGCTATGTTGTTGCCCTCTGAGCATTCAGAGGGGTTGTTTGGCTTGATTGTGAATTATTGTTAATTCTGCGACTCGTTCTGTCCAAAGTTGAGATTTCTTAAGTTGTTCTTTACATTTTGCTATGTTCAGACCATTCTCAAATAGAAGCAGATGCAGAGGAAGTAAAACCAAACAGGGTACTTCCTTGGTACAAGCGGCGAGATTTTTAGGTGTAGACCAAAGTACTCTGTATATGGCTTTGCAAAAAGGACAAATTCCTACTAGCAGGAGAAATGGGCGCACTTTTATTAGTCAAGGCGCTTTAATGGATTATCGCGCTAGAACTAGACCTCTGTTATAAGCAGATGTCATTCTAACAAAACCTGACCGCATTCTTATCCCTAATTTCTACAGGATAGGAATGCTGTTGTTAATCAGTAGGTTGCTGTAATTAAATATAGCTGGCAAGGGCTGTCATTAGTCATTAGTCATTGGCAAGAGTTTCAAGTCTATTTACGTTTCGTAATATAGTTTGGTTTATTTATAGCAACTTGCTTATTTGATATTGGTAATATTAATATTTATACCTTTATGCCTCATCCCACATAATTAATTTGCTGGTAAATTTTATAGTAATTATTTAATAATGTTAGTAGGACAATTTTAGGTGATCGCCTGAATATTTCTTAACAAAACATTAAAGCGATCGCCTATTCAATACCGAATAAAGGCTTATTAAAAGGTATTTGGTGAGATTTTTAGCTAAATAAACTCCAAAATTCCCCAATAATTTAGCTAAATTGCTCTTCTGCGTCTAAATTAAAGAGCATTTGCAGAGTTTGCATACATCGCCTTCTGGCTTCTACATCCTGCTGCGCTCGCAATTGCACCATCGGATCGTGTAAAATTTTATTAACTATTCCCCTTGTAAGTGCCTCGATTACTTCTTGATGTTTCTCGGCAAATTCTGAACCTAAGCGCGACAAGGCTTTTTCTAATTCTTGTTCGCGGATGGTTTCGACTTTATTGCGCAGACAGCTAATAGTGGAGACAGTTTCTAAACTGCGCCACCAAATATCAAAAGCTTCTACTTCTTCATCCAAAATCTTCTCCGCTTCCTGCGCCATCTTCCGCCGACTTTCGTAATTTTGCGCCACAACCGCCTTCAAATCATCCACATTGAAGGCTTGGACGTTAGCTAGCTCATTTACGTCAGCATGGACGTTACGGGGTACGGAAATATCAAATAGCATTAGAGACTGGCTAGGCTCTAAAACCATTTCTAATTTGGCACGATCTAATATTGGTTCTGTAGCCGAAGTACTAGTAAATACCAAATCACTCTGGGAAATTACTCTCATCATTTCCGAGAGTGGTTGAATATCTAAAGCTTGTTCGGGGAATTGTTTGGCTAATTCCAGAGCGCGATCGCGAGAGCGATTTAAAATACTAATTTGCTGGGCACCTTTAGAAATTAAATGCTGTACCAACAAGCGCGACATCTTACCAGCACCAAGAATCGCCACCCGCGAAGCCGCTAAATTTTCGACTTTCATGTGCGCCAATTCCACCGCCGCCGAACTGATGGAAACTGCGCCAGTACCAATGCTAGTTTCAGTACGAACTCGCTTACCTGCTGTTAAAGCTTGTTTAAATAACCGATTCAAAATTGTTTTTATACCGTTATATTGCTGGCCTAATTTGTGAGTATTTTTCACTTGAGCCAGAATTTGTCCTTCTCCCAGGACTAAACTATCTAAACCTGCTGCTACGCGCATCACATGCATCACAGCATCATCATGCAGCAACATAAACAGGTGTTGACGCAAAGATGTGACAGGCAATTTACTATATTCAGCTAAAAACTGCGTGACTTCGCGAATACCATGTTCTGTTTCGCCTGTGACGATATAAATTTCCAGGCGGTTACAAGTGCTGAGAATTGCCACTTCGTCAATATGGGGATAGCTAGTCAGTTGAGCGATCGCATTTTCTGTTTGGGGTTCGGGGATGCTCAACTTTTCCCGGATTTCTACTGGGGCTGTTTTATGGCTTAACCCCACCACTGCTATATTCATCTGCTAATTGGTAATTGCTAAATGGTAAATGGTAAGTGGTGAATGGTGAGTCAGGAGTTAGGTAGGGGATTTAAACTCCTAACTCCTGACTATTTATTGCTTAGTGCAATTGTACGTACTTCGGCTGTTCAAACATGTGAATAGTATCCACAAAGCGCGCAGTTTTTGACTGGTTGGAAATAACTAGGCTTTGAGTTCTAGCTCCTCCATGAAAGAAGCGTACACCTTGGATGAGATTACCACTGGTAATACCGCTAGCAGCGAACAGCACGGTTTCACCAGATGCGAGTTCATGAGCATCATAGACCTTATCTGGGTCAGTGATATTCATTGACTGCAGACGCTCCAAGTTAGCTTCTTTGCTTTCGCCAATTAACCCTGTTTTGACGATAGCCGGGTCATAAATCAGCTGACCTTGGAAATGTCCGCCTAAAGCACGCATAGCGGCGGCGGAAATTACACCTTCAGGTGCAGCACCGATACCCATCAGGGCGTGAATGTTGGTTCCAGCAAAACCACAAGATAAAGCTGCACCCACATCACCATCAGAAATCAGTTGTACTCTCGCTCCAGCGTCGCGGATTTCTTTAATTAAATCGTTGTGGCGTTCGCGCTTCATGACTACTACCACAAGTTCTTCAATAGAGCGATCTAGACACTCGGAGAGAATTTTGAGGTTTTCTGTTGCTGATTTGTTGATGTCTACCTTGCCTTTAGCTGCTGGAGGCGCTGCTAATTTCTTCATGTAGAAGTCAGGCGCAGCAAATAAACCACCTTTTTCGGAAATTGCCAATACAGCCATCGAGCCTGGTTGGCCGTATGCTACCAAGTTCGTACCTTCACAAGGGTCAACGGCAATGTCAATTTCGATGAGTTCGTCTGGGTTACAGAAGTCCTTAGCATCTGGACGGGAGCAGATACCCACCTCTTCCCCAATATATAGCATAGGGGCGTCATCGCGTTCACCTTCTCCAATCACAATGCGACCGCGCATATAGATTTTATTCATGCGTTCGCGCATTGCTTCCACTGCCACTTGGTCAGCAGTGTTCTTTTCGCCTTTACCCATCCACTTTGCGGATGCGATCGCGGCTTGTTCTACTACCTCAATAATCTCTAATCCAAGTGTATTTTCCACAGAGTCGCCCTCTAAACTGCTTGACTTAGCGTCGTTTTATCTAGCTGTTCCAGTCTTCAAGTCTACCAAAGGGCGGATACCCCTGGAAAATACTATTGCTACTACTCTATGTTAAGTTTTGCTGCTATTAATTTTCTATTGTTTTTCAATATACCAATTTTTGCGTATTTACACTAATATTAAACCGCTAGAAGTCTTTATTAATCATCAAACAGAAAGTATAGGCAATTACATAGGTAATATTGTACGCTTCTATTAAGTGTGTTTTTCTGAGTGGAACATGTTTATTGACTACATCACACTGATGTTAATTAATATGGTAGCCGGGTTATTTTTACTCGCTGATTACGTATATCGCGGAATAGATAGCGATCGCCAGAAAAGCTGGATTCCTGGTTTTGGGATTACAGGCGCGATCGCACTCACAACAGGCTTACACATGACTTTTACCTGGCCAGTTGGCGGTAGCTTTAATATCGCATTTGGGGAAACTACCGTTTTATTTGGTATCTTATTTATGAGTAGCGCGATCGCTCTTTCTCTAGGCTGGGATTTATTAACAATAGCTATTTATGCTTTCTTTGCAGGCTTAGTAGCAATTGTCATCGGTATGAGAATTATTAACTTAGGGATAACAAAACAACCATTAATGTCAGGGATAGGCTTTATTCTTACAGGTTTAAGTGGCGTTTGTGCAGCACCAACTCTTTACTGGAAAACAAACCGTACTTGGCGATTAATTGGGGTAATAGTGCTGATTGCAGCCGCGCTGATTTGGGCATTTACTGGTTATTTAGCCTATTGGAATCATCTCGAAACTTTCCAAAAGTGGGTTCCCATCCCTATGCGTTGAATAATTCTGGATTGAGTTAATGCTATTACCCATTTTTTAAGTATTAATTATGTATCTAAAAATGCAACATATTTATCGACTTTCGCCAATAGGTGAATGATTGCTGTTTAGCATATAACAAATCATGAAAAAATCTCTCCCCTAGTTCCTAGCCCCTAGCTCCTAACCCCTATTTTCAAGCCAGAGGAAGCCCCAAAACAAAGAATCTGCCGCACTAAAAATGAGATAATTTATTTTCTGGAAGTCATTAAGGTAAAGTATAAGCAGCATTTTTACTGCAAAACTCTGTAGTGCAAAATACAGTAAAATTGGCGCTTAATTAATAACTATAAATGTGTTAATTGTAGCAGCCCTCATATAGGCATTCACTGATTATTAATCTAGCGATAATCATCTCAAAACCTTGGCAAATTGGTTTACACTCTCCAGATGATAAAAAATTACCTAGAACAAATAACTCAATCTAGAGAAAATTCAGAAAAAGCGATAATATGCAAATATGCTGAACTTTCTCAATCCTTTATTAAACCGTTATCCTGAGCGAGTTAAAGCTCAAGTTGAAATCTATACTTGGCAAACTTGCCCTTACTGTATCCGCGCTAAAATGCTACTTTGGTGGAAAGGTGTTCAATTCCAAGAATACAAAATAGACGGCGACGAGACAGCTAGAGCCAAAATGGCACAAAGAGCTAACGGACGCCGCACAGTTCCCCAAATTTTTATTAATAATCAACATATTGGTGGCTGTGATGACCTTTATCAATTAGATACCCAAGGTCAACTCGATCCACTATTAGCGCAAACAGCCGTTTAAACTCAAAATCATCGCCTCCAGGCTATTTAAATACTTCCCAGCTAGAACCAAAAATAAACATTAAATTAGCCCTACGCATTTAAATCGGATATTTTGCACTCAGGTTGTCAAAAGTCCAGAATCCAGAGTTAAAGGCTAACCTGGACTTTTGAACGCCAGTTAACGGCAGTTGCTACCAGTCTCTTAACCCGCCTACAGCACTGGCTCTGCTCGCTCCTGGACAACCTGAACGCGAATATGTTTCGATCTAGGCGCGTAAAAACTTGATTGTGTCAATCAATTTTGGATTTTGGATTTACGATTTTGGATTGACTGCACCGATTCCGGGATGCAGCTTGGGGATTTTAAATTGACGATTTTGGATTTGTTCCACCCACAAGGAGAGAAGTCAGAGCGCCGGAAGCCGGCGCTCTGAACTTCGGAGGCGGGGCATGAACCGAAATAATCTAAAATCTAAAATCTAAAATCTAAAATTGGCGCGGTCAAGCTTTGGGTTCTCAATCAGAATTAGCAATAATCCAATGTTAATTGCATACCCAGAATATCTTATCCATCGAAAATGGATGAGTCGTGCTTTGGAATTAGCACAAGCAGCTGGTGAAGCTGGAGAAGTACCTGTAGGAGCAGCAATAATTGATGCAGCAGGAAATCTGCTTGCAGAAGGTGAAAACCGCAAAGAACGTGACAAAGACCCCACAGCTCACGCAGAAATTGTTGCCTTGAGAATAGCGGCTCAAAATTTACAAAATTGGCATCTTAATCAATGCACCCTTTATGTAACTTTGGAACCTTGTCCAATGTGTGCAGGTGCCATTATACACGCCCGTGTGGGATTGCTGGTGTATGGAGTAGACGATACCAAAACTGGTGCAATTCGTACTGTTACCAACATCCCCGATAGTGCAGCCTCTAATCACCGCCTGAAAGTCATTGGCGGGGTTTTAGAGTCGGCTTGCCGTCAGCAATTGCAAGCTTGGTTTGCTACCAAACGGCATAAGCGAAATTAGCAGACAGAGACGAAACTGTCCAATAGGTATGACACAAGTGAAGAAAGAAAATTTACGGTGTAACTAATCAAGGTTTCGTCACATTTTACTAGGCAATCGGCAGTCACGAGCATGATGGACATTCACTCTGCTACTACTACCTCTGAGCAAAAACTCGCAAACACCCGCAGCCATAACCAGGTGGCTAATACTACCTCTGATACTTCACGGGTTTCTGCTTGGTTAGCACCTTTAGCGTATCTCTTAGGACGGTACTTTTTAATACCGTCGTTTTTTGGACATATTCAAATTATCGGTGAAGAAAATATTCCCGAAACCGGGCCGATGATTCTGGCACCTACCCACCGCGCCCGTTGGGATGCTTTACTTGTACCTTATGCGGCGATCGCTTGTCACTGCAAAAAGGACTTACGATTTATGGTCACCAGCAGCGAATGCAAAGGATTGCAAGGTTGGTTTGTGAGACGCTTAGGGGGTTTTCCTGTAGATCCGAAGCATCCATCAATTACAACCTTACGCCACGGTGTCGATTTACTACAGCAGAAAAAAACCTTGGTTATTTTCCCCGAAGGCGGAATTTACCGTGATGGTGAAGTTCACCCCTTAAAGCCAGGAATCGCCCGTTTAGCTTTGAGTGCAGAAGCCAGCCAGCCAGATTTAGGCGTAAAAATCATTCCTATTAGTATCAATTACAGTCAAAGCTATCCTAACTGGGGTACTGATGTAATTATTAACATCGGCTCACCCATCACAGTTGCAGATTACAATCATGGTTCTCTCAAACAAAATGCTAAATCTTTAACTAGCGATTTAACCAAAGTTTTACAACAACTCAGCCACCAAGAAACAGAAATTCCTAATCATACATTTGCAGAAATTCCTAATTCTTAAATGTCAAAAGTCCATAGTCCAGAGTCAATAGTTAGTCTCAACTTCAGAGTAACTCACCTTTACTAATGACTAATGACCCTTGACCATTGACTATTGACCATTGACCATTGACTAAATACTCAAACTTAATTCCCAACTATTCAATTGACCAACATCTTGCGCGACATAATCGACTAACCACAATTGCCAACGTCCTTTAGCTGAGATGGAAAGCAATTGTTTGAGTGCTGGGTGCGATCGCACTGTATATGTTGTTTGTAATGTTGTCCGCCTTCCTAAAGTGCGATTTTGTAATAAAACTTGTTGATTATTGGGTGCAATTAAATAAATTTCTAAATCGCCTAAAAAATTGTGGGTGAGATTAACTGTAACTTGTATATCTTGGATGATACTGGCCTCGGAAATCGCGATCGCGCTTTTAATTCCTTGGCGATTATTATCGGGAATACCTAACGCACTATCATTTCTCCCCTTAATTTGCTTACTCGGAGTTGATACCCCTGTACGCATTTGCTGCGCTAATTGCACGGCTTTGGCTGCATTCACTTTGCCATAACCAAACCATTGGGAATGTCCGTTACTGTCATAAGTACCTTCCCGAAAACCCAATTGGGGGTCAGGATTGGTGTCTACAATCTTATCAGTGGTTTCTTGTAATATTCGTCTGACTTGTTGGGCAGTTAAGTCAGGGTTTGCTGACAAAATTAAGGCAGCGACACCAGCAACTACAGGTGTGGCTGCTGAAGTACCGCCAAAGTTGTTGGTAAAATCTCCTCGATCGTAACCTGCGTCTCCTAATTGATCGGTACTGAGCATACCTAAACCAGAAAGAGAAGTAGCGATCGCAGGTTGGGTTTCCATAAACCCAGCTTCTTGAAACCACATCCCCGGCGGTGCATTGTTACTAGGGGCACATACAGCAATATTATTACCCCAATTGCTATAGGCTGATTTCTTATTCAAACTCGTACTCGCAGCGACAGCCATCACATCAGCATGTACCGCAAAACCACTTAACCAATCTGTATTACCTGATAATAAATTCTTCGGCCACTTGCGCTCAAAAATAGTCCCGTCAATTGGGCGGTTAGCATTTCCCGCCGCAAATAAAATGACACAACCTTTACCATTCCGCCCTTTAGTAGCCGCCCGCGTAATTGCTGCACGTTGACGCATAGATAAAGGGAAATATACAGCCGATGCCCCCCAACTGCAAGAAATGACACTTGCACCTTTATCTATTGCCCAATTAAAGATATCTTCAATCGATTCATCATCTAAAAATCCCGTGGTGCGAATTGGCATTAAAGCACAACCAGGTGCAACCCCGACAATTCCTTTACCATTTTCTTCAGCCACAGCTATTCCTGCGCAGGCTGTACCGTGGCTAGTTTCTTCTTCATCAGGTAAAGGTAAAAAATCATTTTCTTTTAAATCTCTAGGGGCGACAATCTTACCGCTACCTTGAAAATCGGGATGATTTAAATCAAAAGAATCATCAACTACAGCGACAACTACAGAACGGACACCGCGAGTAATATCCCAAGCTTTTTCGACAGCAATATGGGAACCAACTGTTAATTGATTACCGCCATTGTGGTTAAGATACCATTGCTGGGCATACAGAGGATCGCGGGGTTTATAATGGGTTTCCTGACGTACCAAAATATTTGGTTCAGCAGCTAATACTTCTGGGCGAAATTGCAATTGATTGGCAATTTTCAGGGGATTGTCTGTAGCTTGTTTACTGACACCAAAAACAAAAGTATTTGGTAAACCTGGTACTGGTTTTTCTTGCACTAGGTTAAATGCAGTTGCGAGCGCATTGATCTGAGCAGCATCAATATTAGTAGCAAATTGAATAGTGATTTGGTCATTGAGATAAACAAAAGTTCCCGGATTATTTTTGAGCTTGTAAATATGGCTAGCAAAAGCAACTCGATTGTCAGCACGGGCTTGGGACATTGCCGTTTCTAACTGATTGGGTGCTATAGTAAAAAGTTCTAGCTTGGCTTGGGGAATGCTGCGTTGCCAAGTACCCCAATTTATTTGAGATAATTCCTGGGAATTTAAATCTCGAAGCAGACGAACAGTGAAACGATCTAAAACCTTTTCTAAAATCAATTCTTCCCCACCGCGTTGTAATACTAACCCCAGATTGTTAACTGGTATACCTGGATTGGGAGAGTTGGCAGAATTCATGGGATCGTTCATAGAAACACTTTTAGATATTATGATTAAAAGCTGAGGGAACTCAATTAGCCTGATTTTCAGTCTAAAACAGAGAAACTGAGAATGTGACTTTGCTTGGTTAAAGACAAAAACAGAGTTAAGATACCCGAAGTTTCCATTTGCTTTTTATATATTTTGTCGCACGAATTGATCCCATGAACCTAGCCGTTGCTGTTCCCTGGATTAGCTTCACTTCTTTATCACTCATAGCAACCCTCAGTCTGCTATCACCTAGTTATGCTCAGGTAAACAATTTACCAAGCAACAATCAAGCACAACCTATAGACCCCAACAATCCCAACAATCTGCGTCCGGTAGCGCAAAACACTACGTTGTTGAGCATTGAAAACGGACAGCGCTTGCTCAAAGAAGCCGAGGATGCTGTATCTGGCCAAAAATATGATGTAGCTGCCAAAAAACTTCAAGAAGCACGCCAGGTTTTTAATCAGCTGTCTAATTTTTACCAAGATCTCAACGCCAGTTTTTCGGGAATTGACAACAGAGTTTCTGAGTCTCAGCGCCAAAAAGCGCGAGATACAGCCCAGCTTAGAGATGAAGCTACCTATAGACTGGCATTAGTGCATCGGGCACAAAATCAATCAGAATTGGCTGTACCTTTGCTAATCCAAATTATCAAAAGTCAAAACCCCACAAGGGAATTGGGCAAAAAAGCTTATCAACAGCTGTATGAATTAGGCTTTGTAGATGCACCCTATCCCCGACAAGGTGGGAGTTCTTCTTCCCAAAAATAAGTTCACAAATGCCAATATTCCCTGTGATGGAATGCTATGCTGGGCAATGCCTTAATGGTAGGATTTAAATATCTATTGTCTGTTGAGGCATTCTCAAACACAAGTGCCTAGAGTGCCTAGTTTTTTTTAGCTTGGTAACCACTGCCAGGGTAAAAAAAGCGATCGCGCTCTATCTGTTAATAATAGAAAAGAAGTTTTTTCAGGAATTGCGATGATTAGTCCGCAGCAGGTTGAGGCAATGATCGTAGCGGAACTGCCAGACGCACTGGTTAAAGTGCAAGATTTGACTGGTGGTGGCGACCACTATCAAGTGACAGTAGTTTCATCGCAGTTTGCAGGTAAGAGACTGGTGCAACAACATCAGTTAATCTACGGTGCATTGCGACAAGCTATGTCAACAGAAGCAATTCATGCACTAGCCATCAAGACTTACACTCCCGAAGCTTGGCAAACTACAGCCGCTTCTTAGTCGTTTAATACTGACTGTTAAATGTCAGTCGCCTCAAGTTGCGCTCGCTACAGGCGCTGGCTCCTCTAGACTATAAGCAAAACTAGGAAACAGAAAAACCATGACGCCAGAAGTAAAACAAAAAATTGACAGCTACGTAAAACAAAACAAGATTTTTGTTTTCATGAAGGGAAACAAGTTAATGCCGCAATGTGGTTTCTCTAACAACGCCGTGCAGGTTTTTAATACATTGGGCGTTCCTTTCGAGACTTGTGATGTTCTCTCCGATCCAGAAATTCGTCAAGGAATTAAGGAATATTCTAACTGGCCGACAATTCCCCAAGTCTATATCAATGGCGAATTTATTGGCGGTTCAGATATCTTAATTGAATTGTATCAAAGTGGTGAATTACAGCAATTAGTGGAAGTAGCCTTAGCTTCGTAATTCGTAATTCGTAATTCGTAATTCGTAATTCGTAATTCCCTTCGGGAAGCCGCTAGGCGTCTACGTAATTCGTAATTAAACCAGAAGTAGGGGCGGGTTGATGGATGATTTTCGTTAATCACCAAGGATATCTCTCAACCCGCCCTTACAACCCCAACCTAAAACAGGTTAGGGGTTTTGATTATGTACCTAGATAAGCTTCTAAAACCTGGGGATTAGTTTGGATTTCTGCGGGTGTACCGTCAGCGAGGTTTTTACCTTCAGCTAACACCCAAACGCGATCGCACAAGGACATGATGACATCCATATTATGTTCGATAATCAGAAAAGTCATGCCATCTTGGCGGTTCCAGTGAAGAATGCGATCGCAAATATCATCAATTAATCGCGGATTCACCCCAGCTGCGGGTTCATCCAACAATATTAACTTAGGATTCGTCATCAGCGCCCGCCCCATTTCTAGCAGCTTGCGCTGTCCCCCAGATAAACCACCGGCGTAATCATGGGCTTTTTTTGCCAACCCCACTGACTCTAACAAAATCATCGCCTGTTCTTTCAGCTGCTTTTCTTCCTTCGCTACTACATGGGGTTGGAATTGTACCTGCCAAAAATTCTCGCCAGTTTGCTTTTGCGCCGCTAGCAGCATGTTTTCTAGCACCGACAACCGCGAAAGAGTCCGGGCTACCTGAAAGGTGCGGACTACGCCTTGTTGGGCAATTTGGTGTGGTTGGAGGTGATGAATTGGTTCCCCATCAAAAATCACGCGCCCTTTATCTGGACGAATGAAATTAGAAAGTAAGTTAAAAAAGGTAGTTTTACCAGCACCATTAGGGCCAATTAAACCTGTGATGCTACCTTTAGCTACCTCAATGCTGGCATCATTGACGGCTTTAATTCCACCAAAGCTTTTAGAAAGTCCAGTAGCCGCCAGTAAGGGAAGTTGGGGTGACTGGTTATTTACCAAGAGTAAGTTCCTCCTTTTTCCCTAAGATACCTTGTGGACGCCAAATCATGAGTACCATCAAAATTAACCCGATTACCATGATGCGAAATGCACCCAACCGCGCCTCATCCAGAGGAATAATTTTTGGTAAAAGTTCGCGGGTAATGGCATCATAGGCAAAGAAAATCACAGCACCCAAAATTGTGCCGATGTTATTTCCTGAACCGCCTAAAATTACCATGATCCAAGCGTCAAAAGTTAGCTGTGGCTGGAAATTATCGGGATAAACGGCGCTGAGTTGCCAAGCAAAGAACGCACCAGCTATTCCCGCGATCGCACCGCCTAACATCAATGATTGCAGTTTATACCAAAAGACGTTTTTACCTAAAGCTTTGGGAATTTCCTCATCTTCGCGGATGGCTTTAAGAACTCTACCCCAAGGCGATCGCACTAACATTTCCAACCGCCAGAAAACAAAAGCTAAGACTAACAGCGCTACCACCATTAACCCAGCTTTGGGGATGTAGTTATACAGGGTGACGATACCAGAAATATAAACAATTACCGCCAATAGTCCCAAGAAAAGCCCGACAATCAACCGAGATACGAATTCCTGTTTACTAGTTTTCTTCGTTAAATTCTCAGTACCGCTAGATACCCTCGTAGTATTTATCCAGCGCCATAAGGAGAAAACTGTAACGCCTAAAAGCATTGTCAGTAAACCCATCAGCACAAATCTGAAAAATAAATTTGGCGTAGTCGCGAAAGGTATGGGGTAACTTTGCACACCAAAAGCGCCGGAAATCCAGGTATTACCCACAGGTAAATCTTGGTTATTCACCACCAAGCGAATTAGTTCGCCTACGCCAATGGTGACAATCCCCAGGTAATCTTCTCGCAGGCGGAGAGTAGCGAAACCAATTACCAAGCCTAACAAAGCGGCAACAATAGCACCGACAATTGCCGATAATAAGATGGGAACGCCCTTTAAGGTCAACAATACCGTTGTGTAGGCTCCCAAGGTCATAAAAGCAATATGACCAAAGTTAATTAACCCCGTGAAACCCCATTGCAAGTTTAGTCCCAAACTGAACAGGGCAAAGGTGGCTGTAGAAATCGCTAAAAAGATTAAATATTCAAACATATAAATTGGGCATGGGGCATGGGGCATGGGGCAATTCAATTTTGGATTTTGGATTTGCGATTTTGGATTGGGTTTGAATCTAAAATCTAAAATTCCTTGTCCTCCTTGTCTCCCTTGTCTCCCTTGTCCCTTCTCGTGCTTATGCTAAGTGAATAGATTGTAGTTTAAAGGATCGTGCAGGCTTGCGGTTAATCATTGGCTAAATTCTGGGCATACTATGGTTGTGTTAAGGGTAATAAATAAATTTATGAATTTATTACGAACGAGAATTCATCACTTAATCGATCAATTGGCGGATGAGGATTTACCAACTACTTGGGAAGTTGTCCACAATCTCTATTGTGACTTTTGTATGCTCAAGGCTATAGAAGAAACCAAGCGATCGCAGCAACCGTGGGACATCTTAACTCAAGACGAGGCAATTCGACAGTTAATGTATTGGGGAAGTGAAACTTAGTGATTGTAGAAGTGCGTTATACTAGGTCTTTTTTACACGACCTGAAGAGTTTAGAAACATCTGCTTACGAGCAGGTGTATAATTTTATATTTTACGAGTTTCCGCACCACTGGCAAATGCGTACTCTTCCCCAACTGCGGCAACTTGATGATGATGGTATATTTCACCGCTTCACCGTTGATAATTATTTAATTGGGATAGAAGTCAGAGGTGAAATTGTGAAATTTTTATGTGTCATACCTATGCCGGATGTCTAACGCTAAAGCTTAGATCAACACTTAAAACTGTATAAGGCAAAGCAGGGATCGCTGTAACCTTACATTAAACTGGTTTTTGAAAAACACTTTAAAGTTGAGATTTCCCTTATGGATGCTAAAGCACTTTGGCAACGATACCAAAATTGGTTATATTTCCACGAGGGATTAGGGCTGTATCTTGATGTGAGTCGGATGCGGTTTGATGATACCTTTGTAGATTCGTTGCAGCCGAAGTTTGAAAAGGCGTTTGCGGATATGGTAGCACTGGAAAAGGGTGCGATCGCTAATCCGGACGAAAATCGCATGGTTGGACATTACTGGCTGCGAAATCCCGATTTAGCCCCAACTCCAGAACTTACCCAAGAAATTGCCCAAACCTTAGAACAAATCGAAGCCTTTGCCGAAAAAATCCAAACAGGTGCTATTCATCCTCCTAGAGCTAATCGCTTTACTGATATTATCTCCATTGGCATTGGTGGTTCTGCTTTAGGCCCCCAATTTGTTGCTGAAGCCCTGTCCCCCGATTTTCCACCGCTAAAAATTCACTTTATTGACAACACAGATCCCGCAGGAATCGATCGGATTCTTACCCAATTGCGCAACAGTCTCGCCAGCACCTTAGTTTTGGTAATTTCCAAATCTGGCGGCACGCCCGAACCGCGCAATGGCATGATTGAAGTTAAAAAAGCCTACGCTGGGCAAAATTTAGAATTTGCTCAATATGCAGTCGCTATTACCAGCGTTGATAGCAACTTAGATAAAATCGCCAAAGCTGAAGGCTGGTTAGCCAGATTCCCCATGTATGACTGGGTGGGAGGACGCACTTCCGAAATGTCTACAGTTGGCTTAGTACCAGCCGCCTTGCAAGGCATTGACATTCGCGCCATCCTAGAAGGTGCAAAAGAAATGGATGATGCTACCCGCGTAGCAGATATCAAAAACAACCCCGCCGCCCTACTCGCTTTGTCTTGGTACTATGCTGGCAATGGTAAGGGTGAAAAAGATATGGTTGTGCTTCCCTACAAGGACAGCCTGCTATTATTCAGCCGTTATCTGCAACAGCTAGTAATGGAATCTTTGGGTAAAGAAAAAGACTTAGATGGTAATACTGTATATCAAGGTATCGCCGTTTATGGTAACAAAGGCTCGACAGATCAACACGCTTACGTACAGCAGTTACGTGAAGGTGTACCCAATTTCTTTGCTACCTTAATTGAAGTTTTAGAAGATCGTCAAAGTCCATCTCCAGAAATCGATCCGGGAGTAACATCAGGCGATTATCTCTCTGGTTTTCTCCAAGGAACCAGACAAGCACTTTACGAAAATCACCGCGATTCTATCACAGTTACCATTCCTCAAGTTAATCCGCGTACTGTTGGCGCTTTAATTGCTTTATATGAGCGTGCAGTTGGATTGTATGCTAGCTTAGTCAACATCAACGCTTACCACCAACCAGGGGTAGAAGCTGGTAAAAAAGCCGCAGCTGCTATTCTTGATTTACAAAAAAGCGTCATTGAAGTACTGCAAACAGAAAAATCTGCCTTGACTTTAGCAGAAATTGCTGAAAAAGCAGGCGCAACCGAAAAAATTGAGGCAATTTACATAATTCTGCGTCACCTGTATGCCAATCAGCGAGGTGTGGTGTTGCATGGTAATCTGGCACAACCCAGCAGTTTAAAAGTTTCTCTCGGCTAATGGATACCCTGGTTGTTGCCAATGCAACAATTTTATATCCGTAAGGGATTTTCAATTAAAAATACCCAAATTGTAGGGGCACGGCACTATCAAAGGTGATTTTACTGCAAGTTTGTAATGCCGTGCCCCTGCTTGTTGTTGAAATTGATACCAATTTACAGCTATTTTCAGGTAAATGAGGTACGCGCTTGGGGGCATGGCAGTGCCCATACGTGTCAACTTAAGCTAAAAGCTATATACGGCGCGTGTTATACAAAAACCCTCGCGCCCTCATCCCCTAACCCCTTCTCCCTAAGGGAGAAGGGGAATTGAATCTCTTGCTCCCCTCTCCTGAGGGAGAGGGGCTGGAGGTGAGGGCGAAACCTTGCAACCAAGCAGGTTTCAGGTTAAGTTGACACCAATGGGCAGTGCCATGCCCCTACCATCTGTCGCATTGTTTTTTGAAATTGGGATGAGAATTTAGACTATTTCTCTAAATCCTGGCTACAGTTGACACTCCTCAGCCGTCATGCTGAGGATTCTTGGTTCAACGAGTCCACTTAACTTAGACCCCTTGCGGTATCTAAAAAAGAGGTGGTTCTCTCCACGCCAGTTGCTTCAAGTCGGCAAAGCCGCCCAACGCACTGGCTCCCAAGCTTTAACTTTTGGTCTGCCCGACCATAGTTGCATTAGAGCAATATTTGTTTGAAGTTTAATGCTGTTCGTCTAGTACCTGTAAATCTTTTACCTACTTCCAGGTGATACTAAAACTACGAAGTAGAACCCGCTAGATTTAGTTGTCAAGGTGCAGCACGGCAGTCGATCCATTTGGGGAGACCCCAAGACCGCACTGCCTCGTCTACTTGTTAGGTAGCAATAGGGTTTTTTAAGTGGTTGATTACCCTGCCACAATTCCCATTCTACCAGAAGCCGTCCTGGAAGGACGGGGTTTTAGAACCAATTTTTTGATAATTATCCCCCTGCTCCCTGCCCCCTGCTATCCCGTTCTACCTCCGAGAACCACCTTTTTCAGTTTCTTCTAAAGCCCTTTCTGTACGCGAATAAGGGTTAGTTTTTGGCTCCCAATCGGGAAACAAGCCAATTATAAATTCGTTGATTTTTGTCCGAGCTTGGAAGCTGGCAGTACTTAAAGGTTTGGGGAGGAAGCTATCGCCAAAGCCTATAAATATCAAGGACAACAAAATAAACCATGTATTAGCTTTTTTGCGACTCATTTTTTATAAGTTAAGTAGTAATATTTGATTCATATTTTAATCGATATTTTTTGCCAATAACTATATCTTCATACTATTTGAGATAGCTTAAAGATAGCATCATGAATTTTTGGCAAAGTGAAAGTAATACCATTACACAAAAATATGTATGACATACGCAGCAAGTACGGAATGTAAGTGAAATTCATGAATTGCCCCTACGGTAAATCAAAGTTATAACGTCATTTTTGCGTAAGTACTGAGATGACACAGCGAATTGCAAATTGGTGAGGTACAGATAATCGTTAATTGTAGGGGCACTGGCACTGCCATGCCCCAAAGCGCGTACCTCATTTACCTAAAATTGCTGTATTAATGTATATTGAATTGAGGAATAAAACCCAAAATATTAAAGTGTTATATTATAATTTTTGGTTTTTAAAATAGTCAACCTAAACCGAATTTATTTTTTATTGCCAAAGTGAGAGAAGCGGTTAATTTACCAATTAAAATAATTTTTGCTAGGTTCTTTTCAAGCTGAATTAGATTGCAAAAAGCGTAAATTATTTTGATTAAGCTTATACAAATTTTATGTGAGGCTGCACATTAACGCCCTCACCCTAGAAGGGTGGGGCTAAACAAACAAAGCCTGCAAAGGCAGGCTAATTATATGCATCTTCATGGGAAATTAGTATTAAATAGCTCCTAATGCTTTGAGGTTCATTTTTTGCCCCTCAGAAATGCCTGTCACCCCGTTAATATTCACGCCTTCATAGGGAAGATATCTGCTTAAAGTTTGCACAGTTTCATCGATTTGCAGATCGTAAATTTGAATTGGTTGTTCTAAAAATGCGATCGCCAGTAAGTCCTTGACTGGATGCCAATGCACCGACAATCCGTGATTTTCGCCCTGGATAATCTGTTCGCAGTCGCCTGTGCTAACATTCCAGATT
The DNA here is from genome assembly GCF_963889195.1 of Calothrix sp. FACHB-168. Classification (NCBI taxonomy): domain Bacteria; kingdom Bacillati; phylum Cyanobacteriota; class Cyanophyceae; order Nostocales; family Calotrichaceae; genus Calothrix; species Calothrix sp. FACHB-168. The sequence continues at coordinate 93,749 of NZ_CAWPNJ010000096.1, read as the reverse complement.
CTCACTGTTTTATCAGTACAGGTACTTGCAACTTTGTTGCCATCGGCACTCCACGCCACTGAATAAACACGGCCATTTGTATGCCCCAGGAAGGTTTTTAAACAATCTCCAGAGGCCACATCCCAAAGTTGAACTATACCTTCGTAGTCTCCACTGACCAAGGTTTTGCCATCTGGACTAAAAGCAACGCTACCAACGAAACGACCCACAGAAATGACGCGAGAACAAACACCCCTGCTTAAATCCCAAAACCGAATAGTTCCATCTAAACCACCACTAGCAACCAAATCGCCTAGAGAAAACCCAGCAATGGAATTTACCAGACCACTGTGTCCTGACAAGGTTAATAAACATTGCCCAGAATGAGTATCCCAAAGTTTCACCGTTCCATCACTGGCACCACTAATCAGACAATTTTCATCCCGACCCCAGGTGACTCCCCTTACCCAACCCTGATGTCCCTGCAACACCTGTAAACATTCCCCCGTCTGCACATCCCAAATGCGAACAGTGGTATCTGCACTGCCACTTGCCATCCAGCGTTCATCTGGACTCCAGGCAATAAATATCACTTCGTTGCTATGTCCGTAAAAGACTTTTAGACGTTCCCCGGTTTGACCATCCCAGAGTTGCACAGTATGGTTAGTGCTAGCGGTCAATAGACGATTGCCATCCTGACTCCACCGGACACACCAGGAGGAATTACTGTAGCCGCGCAAGGTTTTGACACATTGCCCTGTTTGTGTATTCCACAATTTAATCACCTGATCGAAAGATGAACTGATTAGGGTTCTGCTATCAGGACTCCAAGACACTGACCAAATCCAGTTTTCATGTCCCTGCAACACTTTTAGACATTGCAGAGAGCAATCCCACAGGTTGACAACATAAGCATTCATATTGGCACCTGCTAGCCTCTCACCATGTAGACTCCAGGTGAGGTGATTAAAAGGCTCTTCGGTGTTAATGGCTTGCAAACATTCCCCTGTTTGCCAATCCCAAAGTTTGACGGTTTTATCGTACCCACTACTGGCGAGGATTCTGCCATTGGGATGCATTGCTACAGACAAAATCCAATTGTTATTGTCGGAAATGACGCGAATGCAATCGCCAGTCACTACATCCCAAAATTTAATTGTGCCATCTGTATAGCCTGCTGCCAGCACTGCCCTATCTGGTAACCATGCCAGACTTGGAATCCAGCTACTGCGATCGCCAGATTTGTTGGTTCCCAACTCAGTCAAACGCTCTCCCGTTGTAGCATTCCAAACCACAAGTAAGGACTGTTGCCCGCCACAGGCTACATATTTACCGTCGGGACTCCAGGCTAATGCCAAAATGGAACTGTTATAGCCGTGCAAGTCCCGCAGTTTTTGACCCGTGCGGGCATCCCAAAGGCTAACTACGCCATCGACACCGCTAGCTAACATTGTGCCATCAGGATGCCAATCAGCGCCCAAAACCCAGCCTTGATGTGCCTGGATCGACATTAATGGCTGCATTCCTTCTATCTGCCAAATATGCAGTTCTCCTTTGGTATCGCCAACAGCAAATTGCTGCCCATCAGGACTAAATTTTCCCGACATTCCACTGGTGAAGACTTGAGTAAAGGTAGATTCAGCAAAATGAGCAAATTGAAAATTGACATCTTTTAAGGTCACACCCCGGAAATCTGCGTGGCGAATTTGCAGATGGGAAAAGTCATAGCCGGTGAGGTCAATTTTTAGGCGCAGACACAGGTTAATAAAGTTCCCTACTCCATAACCAAAGGTTGATTCTGGATCGTTACGTAATGCCAGCAATACCGATTTTAAATGCTGCTCTAACTGTGCAAAATTATGCTGAAATGCCGCTTTTAATTTTTCAATTAGTGGATTGATAATTAAGCGAATTTGACTTTCGCGGATATAGTCTAAAACTGTTGTTTTCAGAATTGCATAATGGTTGAAGAAGGATGTTTTAAGTATTAATAATTCACTGGTAAACTGGCGAATTAAACAATCTGTGACATATTCCATAATCACCGGCTGTTGGGTATATTCACCCGATCGCCTTTCGATGAAACTGCGCCAAGTGAGGGATTCTAGGGACTCTAACAAACTAGCGCGAGAAACCGCAGGGACAATATCTGCTTCTAGTTCCGCGATCGCAGTCCATTCGCGATTAATTGCCAACCAATACATAATTGTCTGCTCTAGAAATGATAACCGCTCAAATTGCTGCTCTAACAAGCGACGGATACCGTTAAATACGAGGGTTTCTGTCTGTAAAAAGCCGGTAATTTCTCCAGCAAACAAACTCTGAATCGAAGCCGCAATCATTTTTACTGCTAGGGGATTGCAACTATAAAATTCACACAGTTGGCGTTTTTGGGCTTCAGTTCCTACAAGTTGCTTAGAGTCAATTAATTTGAGGGAACTTTCCCAGGAACCTTTGAGAGAAAGCGATCGCACTGGGCCGTGCAAATCTTCCAAAATGGCAATTTCCGCAGATTTTTCGCGACTGGTGAGTAAAATACAACTTTGATGACTCGATTCTCCTAGCGATCGCAACAAATCGCTATAGTTGTTGAATTCTGGCTGATAGTAGCCAGCGCGATCGCCTGGTTGTAAGATTGTCTCTTGATTATCCAAAATCACTAAACAGCGATGAGTTCGTAGCCAGTGCAGCAACCGTTCTGACTTTCCTTGGCTGTCTTGCTGTTGGGAAAGGAAAGTAACCAGTTCAGCTAACAAAGTTTCTAAGGGTGGGGCGTTACGGAGACTGCGCCAAATTACAAATTCAAAGTCTGTTTGTACCAATTGCGAAATTTTAGCAGCTAAAGCACTTTTACCCATCCCACCCATTCCCACCAGAGCTATGAGGCGACAGCGTTCTGCAATTATCCACTGACTCAGGTTTTCTATTTCCTCTTCACGAGCGCAGAAGTGAGAAACATCAATGGCCTCACCCCAATCTACGCAACGGGGAATTTGCGGTTGGCTATCTGTGATTGGGGGAGTAAATTGAGACAGAATACCGCGCAGATTTGTTTTGTTAACTTTGCGACTAAATATATCACTGAGCAGCTTCCAGAACTTAGGGCCGATATCTCGCTGTAAGTAGTTAATAGAATACCCAGAGCGATCGGCAATTTCCTCATAGGTCAAGTTATTACAAGCACCGAACAACAGAGCAATTTCCACCTCAGTCAGGGTTCTAGCGAGCTTTTGATTGACAGCAGAGTTAGCGATCGCCTGTGCCTGTGCAAACTCCATACGCTTTTAAGTAAATATAATTAAGTGTTAATCTTTATCAAACCATACTTTACATACTTTAACTCCATACTTTTCTGTAAAGACAGCATCAAGGAGTTTTGATAATTGTTTAAAAGTATCACAAGCATTGAAAAATTAATTCAATACTTAGGCATAGGAAAACCTTTGTTCAAAAGAATAAAGCCATCGCCTAGAATCACCATTGACGATGGACTTGATTAATACCAACGCTTATTTAGTGGAAACATTTAACTTTTTTCTAAAAATCTGACAAGGAAAAAATATGTTACTGCCTAACTGTACTAAAAGCACCTCCAGCGACAATACCCGTTCAAATTCAGTACCACCGTCTATTCAAGGATCAATCCGGCATATCAATTGCGTGACCCATGAGGGGAAAGTGGTTCTGGTTGGAACTGATGAGGGTGGGAAGTTATGGTACACCATTAAACAAGATGGTTTTGAAGACAGTTACCTCAATCAAGAACCAGAAGCTAGAACAGGGTGGGAAAATTGGCAATTGCTAGAGTTACCTAATGAAGACAATGATCAGTCAGTAATTGATAAAGAAAAAGAAGAATTCACGATTGATGAAGCAAAAAGTGTTTATTTGTTGAGATCGCGCTACAAGACTCACGATCAATCAGCAGTTGCTCCGGTGCAGTTGGTTTCAGGGTTAGGCTATATTTATGTTTTTCGTCAGTCTAAGTCTAATACTTTGTTCGTCGATCGCTTTGTTTTGGACGGCTTAACCAATACCTTAAACCGTAAGCTAGACGTGCGCTTTAAACGCAGCAGGCAGAAGCATAAACCAATTCAAAAACAGCGCCAAGGGGAAAGCGGATTGCTCAACGCGGATGCTTTGGATTTCGTGGATATTCAGGGCAATCCCTTTTATGAACCGACCACCGAATTGAGTCTAATCAGGGATTTGAAAGATGGTTGGTTTTCAGTGGTTCTATTGCCAACCCAGGAACAAGATAAATATCGCTGGCATATTTTTGCCTATAACAGCCAAACTCAAACCGTTGAAGTCACCACTCTACGCGCTTCCGAGGAGGGTTTATTTGATGTCAAAGACTATACAATTCTTGATCCCGAACCGCGTAATATTTCCGGGATCATTAAGCGGACTTTGAATCTAGGCAGCAATATTACCGTTTCCAAAGGGATCGCGGCAACCCGCTACAACGTACAACGGGAAAGAGATACTCAGGCAAAGGACAAGGACGGTAACTTCATCCGGCAATTACTGAGAGAATCGGTTCGAGTCATGCTAGTGGTGGGTACCAGTCGCGGCAATATAGTCACTTTGAGCTTTGCAGTAGCGCCGGATGGTACGCTCTCAAAAATTGCCGATCGGGAATCTGAGAAAAAGATTTGCCGCAGCATGAGTCGTCAAGTCTTGTTGCCTCCCAATACCTTAAAAGACTTACAGAAAAAGAGCCAAGAAAACAGGAATCGAGAAGGAATTACTTTGGATGGCGTAGACGATTATATTGCTCTACCCCCAATGAATCATGATTTTTCTCAAGGATTGACAGTAGAAGCGTGGATCTGTTTTAACAGTTTGAAACCAAAGTCTAGAATCATTGACTTTGGTAACGGTGCTGATGCGGAAAATATCGTATTTGGTAGTGGAAATACTGCCACCGATCTACGGTTTTCTATTGGTCGAGACTACGATCTCAAATTGATCGCTTCTGGCGGGGCAGGTGCTTTGCCAAAAGAAGGAAAACGATTGATTGCGATCGCCAAAGATAATCAAAATAAAAATCAATTGAGCTTGAGAATTTTTGATGTTCAAGGCTCTGTGTTTAATTGGCAAGAAGCAACAGCATTACAGGTAGATTCACTAAAGATTGAAGCACTGAAAACGATTCTTAAATCCTACTGGAATACCCATGAATCGATGATTCCTCAAGAAGACAACAAGAGAATTGTCGCTGCTGTCAGAGCCATTCTGCCTACGCAAACCTCTCCCATCCTCACTCAAGATCGGCAAAACATTGATGCCCCTGGTATATTAGAATCTGGTAAATGGATTCATGTAGCAGCCACGATCGATGCAGATGGAAAAACCACACTCTACAAAAATGGTCAGCAAATTAAGACCGAAACCCTCAAATTGCCGCCGATCGTTAACCGCACCCAAAACTATATTGGCAAGAGCAACAGCGGGTCAGATGGCTATTTTAACGGCAAATTGAGTGATGTACGGCTCTGGAACAGAGCTTGTACTGCTGATGAAATCAAAAATAGCTTGCCACTCAGGGGGAACGAAGCAGGTTTAGTGGGATATTGGCGGCTTGATGTGATCGCAGAGGGAAAATTCATCGATTTTTCCCCCAATGGCAATGATGGCACGGTTAAAGGAGGAGCCTATGTAAGTTCTGGCACTCTGGAGCGGAATTTACAGGGAACAGCAACAGCCATTGAATACATAAACGAGGACTTGTTTGCAGTTTCTGAACGAGCTACCTACACCGAAGAATTTGAATTTAAACCTAACGGTACCGTGTCTGCGCTGACCTTCATCTACAAAGGCAAGAAAAGCCGGAGTTCTCAGGATTGGATCGAGATTACAGCAAGCTCGACGCAGATAACACCTCTAGATAATAACTGGTACAAAGCGAGTTCCAGTTTTACAGTACCGGATGGCGTTTCGCTAGTGCGCTCCTTTGGCATCGGCAATATTCAAGGAAATTGGACGCAGCTAGAGATCCGCAAGCACAGGATTACCCTGGTCTGTGACAGCATTACCGTAGAAACCTATAATGACAACCTCAATGACAAACTTCAGTTACAGGGATCGGCAACTCCCCAATCGATTCAGAGAACTAGCTTGCAAAGATTGACATCGCTAGAGCAAGCAGAAGCAGTTTTACTGCTGCGTCAGCAGGCTCTAGAACGAGCAAAGCGTCAAAATCAATCCTCCGCTGTGGCAGGAACCAACCTAAGCGCAGAGATCGCCGCTTCCGAGACAAGAGTTCAGAACTTGCAAAACGAGGTTAACACTTTACAGAGTCAATATAACAATTTGGTAAATAACCCCTTTAGTGACTGGTGCTATATCGTTGCCAAACACAGTGAAAGATGCATACAAGCATTGGACAATCAGCAGTCAAATGGCGCGGGTATCAAACAGGGGGTTATATATGACCCCTCATCCTTAGTAGTGCGAGGGATGTGGACTATACAGTGGAAGTTTGAGCCAGGAGATAATGGTTACAAAATTGTAAATCGTTACGGAGGTTACAACACAAAGCTATGTTTACACATCAGTGGCTCCGATAAAAATGCAAATCATGCACGGATTGACCAGTACACAGATGCTAATGTTAATTGGCAAAGATGGATAGTTAATCGGAATAGTGATGGCTCGTACAGCATCTGCTCAAAACACGTCCCGACTAAGGGGTTTGATGTATCAGGCATTAGCTACGATGATGGTGGAGTGATTCAGCTATATCCTTGGTCTTTAGCTGATAGCTGTAATTGGCGTATCGAGAATATCAAAACTGAAGACAAAAAAAGAGAACGTAATGCAAAAAACGCTGAACTTGAGAATGAGAAGACGAATTTACAACGATTGAAGGATCGACAGGACAATGAGACGAAGTTAACGGCTGTAAATAATCAACTGCAAGTTGTCCGGAATGAAATTCAGGGCTTAAACCTGGCTAGCTCTGCTCCTGTAGAAATGAGAGTGATTGCCACCGACGATCGCAAGTTGACCACTCAAGGGGCAGTGTTGGATTTTGTGCGGCCGGCTAGCCGACTGAGTGCGATCGAAACCTGCGAGGGCAACGTTCAACTCAGCTATTTCGACGAACAGGGGCGGATGCGTCAAACGAATTTTGATGCAACGGCTGACAGCAAAAATACAACCTTTGAAGAATGGCTTCCTGACACCCAGCGAACCTGCCTGAAGTTTGGCTTGATGTTTGACAGTGGTTCCCCTGTCCCCAGTGCCGACGGTTCCATTAGGCTAAGGTCCAGTTGTGTTGTCAGCCTCAAGCAACCCATCCACCTAAATACAGAATGGACGATCGAAGCCTGGTTTTTTTACCCCTTCTTGACACTAGATGACGACTTGATAACAGTTTACGTGTCGCGCCACAACAAATGGATTACTCTATATTTTCCCATTTTTTCGGAATATAGTATACGACAACCCATTGTTATCCGAGATGGTAAGTATCTGGGCACTACTGTTGACGATCGGTTTTATAACAGCGGCTATAATCTGGAAAATCTAGCAGTGGGCTGGCATCATCTGACGGCAGTGGGCAAAGGCAGCGACACAAACACCACGACTGTGTTTTATATTGACGGCAAAGAAGTTGGTAAAACCGTATCTACAGCCGCTTTAGTGCTGGATGGAACCGATGATGTTCTCGATTGTGGCAACAAAATCGACCTCAACGGCAAAAGTTTCACAATCGAATTGTGGGCAAAACTAACCGCTCCTACGACTCCCAATCAGGATCAAATCATTCTTTTTCAAGGCTCAGAACAGCAAAATAAAGGACTCAATATTGGCTTTTCAAGCAACAATAAGTTTAGGTTTTCTTTTTATGACAACAATTTAGATACACCCGACTCCTACACAGACACTGGCTGGCACCACTGGGCTTGTGTGTATGATGACAAAACCCAAAAGCGGCAGATTTATTGTGATGGTAAAAAAGTTACTGAAGATCCAACTCGACTGACGAATAAATACAGCGGCACAGGGAATCTTTTTGCTGGCAAATCATGGAACAATCCGCACTTTAAAGGTCAGATTAATGAACTGCGAATTTGGAATCGCCCCTTCACTGAAGATGAAATTGCGGCTAACTGGGACAAGACCCTAACCAGTAATGATTCAGCCTTACTGGGCTGGTGGCAGTTTAGCGCCAAAGAGGGTAAAGCTGAAGTGAGGGATCGCTCTGCCCAAAATGCGACAGCAAGCTTTAAGGGTGATCCAAGAATTGAAAGTTCCTCTGCTGCGATCGCGATCGACAGTCTTGGTAATTCATTCATGACTCAAAAAGCATTAGTTTGGGGTAAATTAGCCGAAATACGGGTCTGGAAGGTTGCCCTAACCAAAGAAGAGATTGAAGTCAACAGCAAAACCCAACTCACGGGAAATGAACCAGGTTTAGTTGCCTACTATCCCCTCAACGAAGCCACTGGAACGGCGGTCAAAAACCAAACAGGCGATGGAAACGACGGTACTATTTCGGGCGCGAGTTGGGAAGTTTGTGCAGTGCCGATCGGCAGCTTACGTCCTCCAACGATCCAGTTTTCTGACCCCCCGCTCGTCTTGCAAATCAACGAGCCAATCATCCAGTTTGATGGTAAGGATGACTTTATTCGTCTCCCCCTAACAGGCGGCAGCTTGAGCGCTGACTTTACCGTTGAAGCTTGGATTAAGCCCAGCGAGTTAGGAAGTAAAGATCTTTCAATCCTGGGCACCGATACCGACCAGAACAATAAGGGATTGCACTTGGTCATCCGAAATAAAAAAGCTCATTTCGGATTTTATAACAACGATACCACGGGCACAAAGGAGCTTTCAGCAGATACCTGGTATCACATTTCCTTCCGCTACAGCAAAACCAACCAGGAACAGGCAATCTTCATCAACGGTGAGCTAGATAATAAGTCTCAGCAATCCCGTAGCCCCTTTCAAGGCACAGATGCTTTGAAGATAGGTTCATCCCTGGGTGAGCGATTCTTTAAAGGCTGCATTGCCGAAGTCCGCATTTGGAATAAAGCCCTCACCCCTGCCGAAATTCAAGCACGTAGATATCAGCGCCTGACGGGCACAGAACCAGGATTAATCGCCTACTATCCGCTCAATGGCATCACCCTCGAAGGCTCCACCTCGAAAGTTACCGATCTTAAGAACAACAATCACGGTACAGTGAATGGAGCAACTTTGGTTAATGAGATTGCTGATGCTGCGATCAGTTGCGAATACAGCACAGTTAGCAAAGATAAATCCGCCATGATGCGACGGTTTTTAGCGGCTCCTTCGCTTCAGGGCGTTCATCTGTTGCCCGACAAACGCATCGAACAATTAGAGCTACAATGGATTGGCAATGGGCAGTTTGCTCCCACCCTGTTAGGCTATATCGAAGGCGCACCACCGATTCCCAGCGAAAACCTCACCCTGGAAGACAACTACAATGGTGCAACATCCGTTGAGCTAGCCCTGTCGGAAGATGTGGAATTTAAGTGGACGCGATCTCAGGACTCTGGATTTGGGTATCAAGGTGAGTTGTTCGCTGGACTTGATGTTGAACTAAGTGCTGGAGTTGCAATAACTAAAAAGATACTTAGTACCCGTTCAGGCTATAAAGGTAATCTAGAAACTGGTTACCAATTCCAAAACGAGAGTAGTATTGCCTCAAGTTCATCTCTCAGCATGACCGACAAGTTACAATTGTCGGGAACTCAAGAACAAGAAGCTTACTTCCCTCACTTAGGCAAACGGTTCATCCCCAAAAATGTTGGTTATGCATTGGTGATTTCGGCCTTAGCGGATGTGTTTATTACCCGACTAAAGCGGAGTAGCAAAATGGTTGGGTATCAGGTTCTTCCAGTTGAGAATATTCCCCCCGATATCAATACCATCACGTTTTTGATTAATCCCGCCTACACCATGAGTGGCAGCCTGGATGGAATGACGGGCAGCAGTGCCACCAGTCAAAGGTTTTTTAAGCACGTTCCTGAAATGCGATCGCGCTTTGGCTCCCTTTATCCTGCCAGTTATTATCGCCTACAAGAAGCATACGATCTCAAACAAAAAATTGAACAACAGGACAAAGATCGAGAAGCTTACTTTTCCAACTTCAATTCCCGTTTACTGGATGAAACTTCATTAGGGCAAGAAATAGATAAAGGTAATACACCGGGAGAGATTGCTGTCAAACGCGAAGAAGATAAGCCTGATGACAGTTTTAAAGACGATCAAAAGAAAACTTCCGAAGAACAAGAAAAAGCTAGAAAATTACAACAAGAAGCAAAGGCAGCACAAGACAAGCAGTCAGAAGAGGTGAAAAAGAAGCAGGCAGAGATTGACAAACAGATTAAAGATCCAAATTTGCGAGCCAATGCCGCTACGAGTTTTGCCCGGTGGCAGAAGAGAATGGAAACTATTCAAATTCGTTCCGGCAAGCGTAACATCGTCAATAGCTATGTTTGGGATGCGGACGGTGGGTTACGCGCCGAAGCCCAAAGTTTTGCGAATACTGCTGAACATTCCATCGGTGGTTCTTTTAGCATGAATGCTGCTTTGGGATGGGAAGAGAAGCTCCATGTAGGTGCGATCGCTATTGAATTAACAGCCCAAGCAACGGTCAACCTCACCCAAACTATGAGTAAAACCGAAACTCGAAGCAAGGGCATTCAGTTAAATGTTGACTTAAGCGGTGTAGAAAGCCGTGGCATCACCAACTATGACGATTTGCCTCTCTTACCCGGAGAAAAAGTCAATCGTTACCGCTTTATGAGCTTTTACCTCGAAGGTAGCACTAACAACTTCAATGACTTCTTTAGCTACGTCGTTGATCCCGAATGGCTGGCAGGTAATAGCGAAGAAGCCCGCGCCCTCCGACAAGCTAAAGGGAAGGCGAACAAAGCCTGGCGGGTACTGCACCGCGTTACCTATGTAGAACGTCCAGCCTTGATGGGCTTTGGTCGAGATATTCGTCAACTTCCTCCCGCAGTCTCACAAGAGGATCAGATTGCATTGCTCAAAGAAAAAGTGGCGAATATAGAAAAGGCGAATGCTGCAATGGAGCTTAAGCTGGATGAAATTTGGAAACTACTAAAGGAAGAGAAAAAAGCCTGAGAGCTAATCTCGTGACTTTTTAAAGTCTCCGCAAAAAGAGTGATCGCTTTTCTACTACGGGGAGTGTGATCGCCGATCTTATCGGATGCCTTGACAACAGCATAACGCATCGGCGATCGCACTTTTTGCTTGATTTGGATGAGCAATCATCGATAGCTGGGGTAAACTTAAGAAAGCAGCATCCGCTTCGGCTTTTGCAACGCTGGAAAAATCAATGCGGTAGGTCATGCTTCCAGAGACAACCCGTATTTTTGATTCTGCTCGGCAATAAAGTCTTCTAAACTTGAAAATTGTCCTCGTTCAAAATCATCAAGCCCGCGTTGAATTCCCTTTAAAGCCTCAAAAAAATCACTATCATCCAAACTCAGCCCCAAAGTTAGAACCACGATCGCCATTTGCGAAATATCTTGTCCAGTACTTTGGGCACCCTGTCGCAGCAGCGCCTCAATTTTCGGTGGCAGATCGATTGTAATAGTTACAAACACCTATCTTCCTTGTCCCCTTTGTCCTCCTTGTCCTTTTTTTCTTAATATCAAATAAGATTCCCATATACCTTAACTATTAACTGCACCTCTGACTAAAATCACTGTACTTTCGACACCAGAGGCGATCGCTTCGGGAATATTACCTTGAATTGCTTGCTGTAATAATCCTTCTCTGGAAGCACCTAAAACAACTACATCATAACCTTCGGTTTTCACGAGGTTAATTACACCTTGAGAAACAGAATCAGCTTTCACCGGCGAAGCCACTACAGTGCTAGATAGCTTCCGTCGGCGAATTAATTGACTAATAGCTTGTTCTAAAACTGTCATGTCTGGTGCTAATTCCGACGGTGTGAATACCCTGGTAAGGCGAATTTGCGGATCGTTTCCTAATGTCACCAAAGCTGGAAGTAATTTAATCGCTATCCTTGCATTCGGCCCGCCAGCCATTGGTACTAGCCAACGATTAAAACTATACTGATTGTTGACTGTTGACTGTTGACTGTTGACTGTTGACTGGTTACCTAATTTCACTAAGACAACATCGCAGGTAGCTTGGCGAATGATGGTATCAACAACTGTGCCAAAAATCCTACCTGGGGTAGATGTGTTACCTTTCCAACCCATCAAAATTAAATCTATGTGGCGTTCGCTGATGGTTTCTAAAATTGCTTGGGCAACATCGTGAGCTACGCGAATTTGTGTATGTAGGGGAATTTTCCACTTTTTCGCTAAGACTTCCGCTTGTCTAAGTAAGCGGCGACTTTTTGCAGTTCTGACTTGGGTTTCTGTGGGCGAACTGTGGCGCGAGACTAAAATAACTTGGACGCACTCTATCTCATAATGGCGATCGCGGGCAATAGCTGCAGCCATTTGTAATAAAGTCCCGGCTGTTTCCGGATTCGCCACTGTCACTAATAATCTGCCTCTGCCAATATTGGGCGATCGCGTTTGGTAAACTACATAAGATGGTTCCGGTTGCGGCCCCATAGTTGCATTTTCGCAATTTAAATGATCGGCTTCAGCGCGGATAATATCTGCACGGGTAATAATCCCAATCAGTTTGCGCCCTTCAACTACTGGTAAGCGACTAATTTGATAGCGATCCAGTAAATACAGCACATTCTGCAGATTGTGTTGCGGTGTGACTGTGATTGGCTTGGATGTCATCACCTCTCTAATTGGCGTATCGTTGGGTAATTTGCGATCGCGAACTTTGAATAAATCTGATTGGGTAATAATTCCGACTAACTTACCTTCTTCAACTACGGGAAAACCCCGATGATGAGAACGAGAAAAGGCTTGGATCGCTTCCTCAATAGTCATCTCCACATCGAGAGTTTCTACTCGCTGTTGCATTACCTTGTTAGCTGTTAATTTGGTCATGATTCCTTCTACAGAGACGTTTGCAGCTAGGGTAATGCCTTTTAATTTTAAAAGTTTTTCATACAAAGAACCCGGTACAACTTTCTCTGCTACTAAGTATGAGGTGACAGAGACAATCATTAAAGGTAGCACCAAGTTAAAATCTGCTGTCATTTCAAACACAATCACAATCGCTGTGATTGGGACTTTAGAAACGGCGCTAAAAAATCCGCCCATTCCCGCTAAAGCGTAGGTAGTATGGGAATCGCCGCCTAACAGTTGAGATTCAAATACACCGACAATATGACCTAAACAAGAACCTAAAATGAGACTGGGCGCAAATAACCCTCCTGGCGCGCCAGAACCAAAGGCTACCAAGGTGAGAACGAATTGAGCAACAAAGGCGATCGCGGCTAATAACGCATTGGATTCTCCCGTAATTAAATATTCTCTCAGTCCAGTATTATCACGGAAAGAAGCTGGCAGCATTGCCACGACACAACCAGAGACAAAACCAGCTAAAGCAATTCTTAGCGGTAAACTAACATGTAATCTCCGGTATGCTTTAATACTAAATACTAGACCTTGATTAAATAGGGCAGCCAACAACCCTGCTAAAATACCCAACAGTAAGAAAAAGGGTATTTCTGGGAGAGAAAACTGACTGAGGGATTCGGTGGAAGGTAAATTTAAATCCAAACTGCGACCACCCAATAATCGAGATATTACCCCACCAATAAACGAGGCAATAATCGCAGTTCCGAGAGTAATTCCCGATAAATCTTGCAGTAACTCTTCCACAATAAACAATACGCCAGCGATCGGTGCATTAAACGCCGCAGCCAAACCGGCACCAGCACCCGCAGCAATCATCTGTCGCCGATGATCTGGGGAAGTAGGAACCCAACGACTCAATCCCGCAGCTAAACCTGCACCAACATGAACAGTCGGGCCTTGTCGTCCCAGAGTCATCCCCGAACCCAACGCAATAATCGCACTGATTAACTTCACCGCCGCCACGCGCCAAGATAGCGTCATCGGCACATTCGCCAACGTCGCCTTGACTTGGGGAATCCCGCTTCCGGAGGCTTCTGGGGCTAAACGCTGCACTAACCAGCCAGAGAGAAACCCAAAACCCATACCCACTAAGGGTAAAACCACCCATGCTGGTAAAATCTGGGTACTATGAACTCGCCAAGTACCCAACCATCCCGACCCGACTTTGAGAAATACTGCCGATAAAGCAGCAACAATACCAATAACAGAAGCTTCTGCGATCGCTAAACCTCTTCTAGGCTGCCACAGACTGCGAATGCGCTGAGTCAGAACAGGAAGCGACATATAAATCTAAATAAATTATTAATAACTAAAATCATAATTTAGATTTGGTAATATTTTTTAAATAGTCAAAGGTCAACGGTCAATAGTCAACGGTCAACGGTCAACGGTCAACGGTCAACGGTCAACGGTCAACGGTCAACAAATCCTATCTTTTGCGAATATGACCTTGCCAATTAATGCTTTGCTTGGCTGAACGTCCTCCTAGTGAACGAGTGGCGATGACTTCAATATCAACATTAACGCCAGGACTGAGGGCGGGTGCGGAAATTGGGAGTTTACCTAAAGCGAGAATAAAACGATTATAGTCGCGAGTCACAAGGTTACCAGGGATATCGCCTTCATATACAGTGCGAAAATCAGAGAAACCGGAAGAATTATCCTGTGCCCGGAATTTTACGCGAAACTGAGTTTGCAGGGCATCAGATTTAGCGGCTAAATCGACTATTTTTAAATTGAGATTTTGTTCTGCGCCTGCAAATTCCGCTACTGCTAAACGTGTTACATCCTTTTTAGCAATTGCATTATTTACTGTAAAGGTAGTCAAATTCGCCTCAGTTTTACTGTTACCATCAACCCATAAATCTTCAGGAAAACTAACTTCAACTTGTTTATTATCGTTTAAATTTATTGTTGCCACCTGACCTGCAAAACTGCTGATTGGTTGTCTATCTTGCCATACTAGCTGAAAAGTTCCTTCTAAGCGTTGGTCAAATTCGCGGTACTCATCTGCGATCGCAGAACCAGGCGCAAGTAAAACATTCGCCCCTGTCTTGATATTCCACTTATTTTTGGAAAGGTTAAATTGCTTTGCGGCTAATTCCGAAACTGCTACTTGTAAACTGGGAACGTCCGCCGCTAAGGATTCCTTACCTTTGACAATACTCAAAGTGCCTAAGCGACCTCTGTTACCATCGCTACCATCCTCACCAGTGCGTCCATCTTGACCGTCATGACAGCGATAAGTTTTTTCCGTACACTTATAATCTGGACTACCAGGAGTTCCCGTACAGGTTTTAACTTCCCATTTGCGGCGGCGACAATTACAACCTTGAGCGCCATTAGCGCCTCGTCCACCCCGTCCGCCGTCACCACCAGTCGCCCGGACGGATATTTTCCGTAAATCTTCCAAATTCTTGTAATAAACAGTCAGGGAACCACCATTTCCCCCATCACCACCTCTACCACCTCTACCACCATCACCGCCATCTGGTGCATGGATATCATGACTTACATCATCTGGCTGATTACGACAGGAAGGGCGATCGCCTCTTTCACCATCTTCACCATCCTCGCCATTTTGACCAGACAAATCGAGATTTACAGGCGAACCATCCACCACAATAGTTTGGTTTTCACCGTTGCGCCCACTTCTTCCAGAACGCCCATCGCTACCTTTACTACCATCTGTGCCATAATCTCTATCTGTTCTTCTGTAGTCGTCATAAGCAGATGCAGAACAGAAAACCGATCCCGAAGCAGGTAATAAGCTAGTAAATAGGCAGAATATCAATAATAATGGCAGCTTATGTAATAAACCCTTTTTCATTTCTATATATCTCAAATATTTATCACTATTGCTGTAAATGACGCTAATTTTGTGTATTTGCTCCCGATGAGCTTGGTATGAGGAGCGATCGCATAAAATACATCCCCATCATCCACCAAGGGTTGAAACTTGTAGAGATGGGAAAACCTCCTATCGACAACTTACGATTTTATTTTTTAGTGTTCCTGCAAGTAAAATTCGTTTAATTACTTTCAACTTTTACGAAAAATAATGATGTATGAATTCCTCTTGACTTGAAGAGACATATGTTTTTGATCGATAGAAAATATCTCCCGTTTAACAAGGTTGGAACTAGGGGAATATTTCTTGAATATATCCATCAATGAGAAGTTCAAGCCTAGCAAATCTAAATTCAATAATGAATTGGGGTTATTGTCATTTATGAGATGTAATGTACTATCCTTTACATACCAGCTTCCCGTAAACTTTGAACCTAATAAACCAATTGCTGATATGGTAATCAGGTTTTTACCATTCACCGTTATTTCATAAGTGAAATTTTTTTTATATTCTTCAGAATATGAAAAACCATTATGTTCATATTGCCATTTACCAATGACTAATGATTCGATTTCTTTACTGCTATAATCATGTGTCATATTATACGGTTCGTCATGAGGTACGCAGCCGCGATCGCTTAACTTTGTTAATCCAACCCTGGCTAAGGCTTAAAATTTGGGAATAAGACAAATTTTCATCTTGCAGTAGATCCATAACAAATGGCTTCACCCATTGCGGGAACCATTTATGCAAAAGTTTACCCGTCATCAACCGCAAGACAAACTCAATTCCTAGTATCTTTGTTGGTGGGAACGAATAATCTGACAATTCCTTCAATGCATGGGCTTCAGGAACTCGGTGGGCAGAAAAGGCGGGTAAAGCTTGCGCCCAATCATCCTGATACTGTGCCAAAAATTGCTCAAAAATCAGTACATCCTCTAAGGAAGCATTACAGCCTTGCCCAATTGACGGCGATACTGCATGAGCCGCATCACCAATAACCAAAATACTATCGCCCTCATGAAAGCGATCGCAACTTACGGTTACCAACCGCGCCACCGGACGCTGTAATAACGCTTCTGCCTCATCTGCTGACATTAATTGCCCTATCAGGGGAAATTTATCTTTAAAAAACGCTAATATCTCCTCTTTACTAGATAATCCTGCTAAAGGGTTTTGCTGGGCATCAAAAACAATCACCCCATTGAGGCGATCGCCTGGTTGGGGTACCATCATCATCCGGGTTTTGTTGAGATTCCATGCATGGATTTTGTCGGCTTCCAACTCTAAACCCAGCGCTGGATTAAATCGCGGTAGTATTACTGTTTTATAGGCATCAGACACATAGCTTTGTTCGCAATGCAAATCCGCATCTTGGGCTAAATATTCCCGAATCCGCGATCGCGCCCCATCTGCTGCTATCAAGCGATCGTAAGTTAGAGTAAAAGCTTCACCCTGTTCTGGCTGCAATATTACAGTTTTCGCTTTCCCATCCACTTGCAGACATTGACAGCCAAATTTTACTCTGAGTTGTTCTGTGGTGTAACTTTGAGTCAAATGTTCCAACAAAATCATCACCAGACGATTGCGATCGATAGTCATAATTGGTACTGCACGAGAAATCTCACGGGCTTTACCTGACTGGCGATAAATTTTAGTTCCATTACAGAATACGCTAGCAGCTGCGATCGCCTCTTCTAAGCCATCAATAGAGCGGATTGCTTTTCTACCCCGTTCCTGAAGCGAGATAGGAAAGGTACGTTCTGGAGATGTATCCATCAAACGCGGATCGGAACGTTGCTCATAAATTTCGACATTATACTTGCCCCGACGTAACAAATAATGAGCAAGTAAAAGTCCAGCCGGGCCCGCTCCAATAATGACAGTTTTTTGGAGCATAGACTTTCCCCCTTACGCTGATTGATCAGAATTAATCCTACTACTTATTGTTTCTATTGAGCTTATCTTATAGTTGTAAGTCTACTAACCTCAACTTTGTGACCAACAAAGCCAACTAAGGTGCAATAACTCCCAGAAAATTGATGTTTCCAGTAATCAAAATATTGCCAACGCTGTTCTGGCTTTAATTTAAATTCAAGTTGAATTGGATAACCGTATTTAGGATCGTAGTTTGCATCTATACCTACTGGCCCATCGCAAGCACAGCCATTAGGGCCGCATTTTTCGCCATGAGCCGCCGATTCTATCTCCGTAAATAAATTAGTAATAGTATGTAGAGGAATTGTTTGACAGGTATTTTTCTTGACAGCAATTATTTTGTCATCTTTAATTTCTACCTCTTGCTGACAATTGTGGCTAGGATAATTGAGCGTTACTTGATAATGTTTAATATTTTGTGCTTCCCACTTCTTTTTAGCTGCTGTGAGTTCGTGGGTAGATGAATTTATGAATAATGCACGGTTAGTAAAAATTGCTATCCCACCACTAAATAATAAGCAAATAATTATTGCCCATTGTAAATAGGGTTTATTGATATTAGACATAGGTTTTTATCTATATAGATAACCATGAAATATGTTGATTATTTACATTTTGCATACTTTTTCTAAGTTAACTATTTTCACATATATGTGAATAGTACCCTTGAGGGTGATATAGCAATTGCCAATTATTGTTTATAGTCGTAGCCAGATATATTAGGACATCAAGCTAAGATAAAAGCCTTTCAAGTGTGTCAACAGTCAACAGTCAACGGTCGGGAGCATCCCAATTTTGACGCAATACCCTTCTAGGGTATTGCTATACCAACAAAGCCTGCCTTCGCAGGCTATCAAACTTTTAGCCTGCGAAGGCAGGCTTCGTATTTCTAGCCCCACCCTTATAGGGTGAGGGCGTTTTTGCACATTTGGGATGCTCCCCAACCGTCAACCGTCAACCGTCAACAGTCAACAATAAAAAAGTGGCTCTGTGCGAACACAGAACCACTAAAAAACTAGCAAAACCGTTATCAATTAACGAGCCATACCTTGAGCAGAAACCGCGTCAATCGGTTTAATCAGGTATAACTTGAGCATGTGCCAACCAATGGAGGTTAAAAGAGGTAATTTCTGGAAGAATTGCAGGAATTTTGGAGTTTTGGAATTAGCGATCGCATTTAATTTTGCCATCTTCTCTACACAATCATCCAAGCGTTGATAAAATTCTGGATGATCTACATCCAACATCAACGGGAAGACTCTTCCTGCAGTTTCATTAGTCTTTTTGATGACGTAAATGTCATATTCCCGCGCATCCAAGCCAATAGAGGCGTAAAAGTCTTGGCGTTGGATGTCATTGAGGTACATGGTGACAAATACCGACAACAGGAAGAAGCGACTCCATAGTTTAGCCTTCCAATCGTTGAGCATTTGTGGCTGGGATTTCATGATTGCATCGAAGAAATCACCATGACGGTTTTCATCTTGACACCAGTTTTCAAAGAAACGGAAAATTGGGTAAATCCGGTCTTCTGGATGTGCTTCTAAATGGCGATAAATGGTGATATAGCGCCAGTAACCAATTTTTTCTGAAAGATAAGTAGCGTAAAAGATAAATTTCGGCTTAAAGAACGTATAAGCGCGACTTTTTGTCAAAAACCCTAAATCTAAAGAGAGATTAAAGTCTGACATTGCTTTATTCAAAAAGCCAGCATGGCGTGCTTCATCCCGTGACATCAAATTGAAGCATTCAGCTAAAACAGGGCTTTTGTCTTTTAAGCGCCGTCCCAATTCTTTGTACAGCAAAAAGCCAGAGAACTCGGCTGTACAAGAACGTTCTAGAAATTCCACGAACAAACGGCGAGTTTCCCCATCAATATGATCCCAGGATTGTTCAAACTCGGCATCCCGAACAAAATGATGGCGGTTGTAGTCTGCACGAAACTCTTCGAGAATGGCTATTAACTCGTCTTCATTGACGGAGATGTCCATCCGCGCCATTTCATCAAAGTCGGTGGTGTAAAACCGGGGTGTTAAAAGTGTTTCTTTTGCGGGGACTTTAATCCCTGGTCGCAATTCGTCAAAGCCTGGTTTTTTGAGGGAATCTACCATGTCTTAATTTCTCTTTTGTCTTTATTATCTTGAGTACACCAACAAAGCCAAGAAGTTGGCTGTCATTAGGCGCTCCTAGATGACAATAAACCATTCGTATAAAATTCAGTCTACCAAGTTGCTGGATCAAAACAAGTACAAGAAAAGTTAAGAGTTGCAACAATCAACAATATTTTTAGATTTGGCTCACGGTGATTGGGAACTGCTAGTCATTATTTGCGCGTCTATCTGGAATGAGATTCAGCCTTGTAACTGACTCTATGGTTGGAGTTCATCAGCACCAGCCGCATTTGCATAGACAAGATACTACAGAAGTAACCTAGATGTTGTTTCCGCAACAAGGTTAGTTAGAATTTGTAGTAAAACCACGATAGCAACAGAGCTTTTAATGAGTAATCATTCAGATAAGCTGCAACTAGGCTGGGAGCGATTTCAAAAAGCTGGCAACGACCCGGAATTACTCGGTTATGCACTGATCAGTTTTCACGGCGCGCTAGAAGACTATTTTCGTGATTGGTTGAGTAACAACAATTTTATCGATCCCCAAATTCGCCACAGAGTCCAAGATAAACAACAAGTGCAATGGAAAGAATTGATCGATCTCATGCAACAGTATGGAGGAGTGAGTCTAGAAACACGTAATAGTATCCTCAACGCCAACAGGTTACGTCAGCAGGTTGCACATGGTAGTCGGTTTTCCGGAACCCGTGCTGATGTTGAAGCCTATGCTAACCTTGTACAACAACTGATGGATAATTACCAGGGCGCAGCTTTTGCTTCCAGAAACCCTCGTGCCGCTAGTAATTACAGTTCCCCAAATTATAATCAGTCTAATTCATCTCAGATTGCTAACGCTATCGACTCGTTCACAAACGAAATTAAAACTCTCAACAATAATCGCCTAAGTACTTCTTACATTTTGTGTGCTTTCGGCCTATTAGGCATAGGCGGATTGCACCGATTATACAATGGCAGATTCGCCACAGGTGTGTTGTGGCTTTGTACTGGTGGGTTGTTTTATGTTGGTCAGTTGGTTGATGTATTCTTAATGCCTGGTATGGTTGAGGAATACGAAGCCAGACTGAGATCTAGAGCAGGTATCTCACCTTTCGGTGTACCAGTAAATCAGCCTGTAGTCGCCACTCAAGTTCAGCGCCCTAATGGTAATCAATTGATGATTAAACTGATCGAAGCTGCGGAAAATAATGGTGGTAGATTAAGTGTGACTCAAGGTGTCAAAGCTACAGGCGCTAACTTCGCGGAAGTGGAAACTGCGCTCAAAGAAATGTATAAATCAGGTTATGCCAGAATAGATAACGACCCCGATACCGGAGCCGTCACCTATTATTTTCATGAGATATCTAGTTAATTGTCATTTGTCATTGGTCAATTGTAGAGACGCGATTAATCGCGTCTCTAACAAATTATTAATTTCTACCTAGCCATTTTTGACCGTTCAAACGTTGAACTAAGCCAAATACCAATAAGTCAAGGGTGATTTTCCGTTCATCAATTAAGAATGACTCAAAGGTGCTGGGTTTCTTGCCTTCGTTACAAGAAAATCCCTTTTTACCTTGAATATCTTCATCGGGAAAATAAACGTTGAACTGGCGTAAACCGTTTTGCCAACTACCTACAAGTTGCCAACATTCTTCACCAGATTCAAAGCCAGTGATGGGAACTTTTTGTTTGGCAACAGATAGTTGTAAATCTGCCACACCTTGCTGAGTAATTGCCTTTTGCACAGCAGGTAAGTATTCTTGCTGGATGAACTCGACAAAAGGCTTATCTTCCACGGCGGGAGCTTTTTCTTTTTTAGCTGCGGCTTTGGCGGCTGGCTTTTCTTCTCCATCTGCTTGAGCGGCGGGTTTCTCGCGCTTGGGTGCAGTGGTAGTTTTAGCAGCATTGGGGTTAGTTTCTGGGTTTGCTGCTTTGGGATCTGGCGTGTTGGCAGTAGGAAGGCTGGTTGCTACTGGTTCATCGGTGGTGGGAGCTACCTCTCCCGCTTGATTTTGATTGGTTTCGTCTGCCATTGCTCAGGTCAATCCTTTATCTAGCTTTCAGAGCGATCGCTCACCTTATGGTATTAGTTACTTTCATTTTGGCATAGGAGAGCTTCCCTATAGCCAGCAAATCTAATTTCCTCAGCCATAGCCCACATTCAATCAAATTTTTCGATACCTACCATAGTAATTCTACCGGAGTTATCGCAATGTTATTTGATATGTGAACAAAAAGGATATTGTACAGACGCGATTAATCGCGTCTCTGACTATTGACCATTTTTGATATCATTCACTAATTCATCAATTCTGGCTTGTGTGGTGTTCCAAGAACACATAAAACGAACTCCACCCACGCCAATAAATGTATAAAACTGCCAACCCTTATCTTTGAGAATTTTAATTGTATGTTCTGGTAGTTTAGCAAAAACAGCGTTAGCTTCTCTAGGAAACATCATTTCTACGCCATCTATACCTAATAATTTTTCCTCCAAATATGCAGCACATTGATTGGCGTGACGGGCATTTTTTAGCCACGCACCAGTTTCTAATAACCCCAACCAAGGAGCAGAAATAAACCGCATTTTAGAAGCTAATTGACCAGCTTGTTTACAGCGATAATCAAAATCTTCAGCTAAAGCTTTGTTAAAGAAAATAATTGCTTCCCCTAAAGCCATACCATTTTTTGTACCGCAAAAACACAAGACATCTACACCACTTTTCCAACTAATTTCTGCAGGACTTAGATTCATGGCGGCGACTGCATTCGCAAAACGTGCGCCATCCATGTGAATTTTTAAGTTATATTTGCTTGCAGTTTCTTTAATAGCTAAAAGTTCATCTATGGTATATAAAGTACCTAATTCCGTGGCTTGAGTAATACTAATAACTTTGGGTTTAGGATAATGAATATCTGTGCGTTTGGTGACTAATCCTGCTATAGCTTCGGCTGTTAATTTACCATTTTCGCCTTTAGCTAGCAGTAACTTAGAACCGTTAGAAGCATATTCCGGTGCGCCACATTCATCTGTTTCTATATGGGATGTTTCATGACAGATGACGCTGTGATATGACTGACAAAGTGCAGCTAAAGATAGAGAATTGGCGGCTGTACCGTTAAAAGCAAAAAATACTTCGCAATCTATTTCAAAAAGTTCGCGAAAATAATCGCTGGCTTTTTGCGTCCAGATATCGTTACCATAAGCGGGAGCGCTACCTTGATTTGCTTGCAGCATATATTCTAAAGCTTCCGGGCAAATTCCAGAGTTATTATCGCTAGCAAATTGTTCTGACTGATTATGCATAATTTTAACTGTGCTGGTCTTGTCATTTGTTAGCTGTGAGGAATTTACAGCCAATGAAAATTTTGTGATTAGATATTATTATAAGGGCACAATATTATTGTGCCCCTATCTATATGGATTACTTGGAAGCAGGTGTATTTAAAGGAAAATAAAACGGGAGCATCCCAATTTTGACGCAATACCCTAGAAGGGTATTGCTATACCAACAAAGCCTGCCTTCGCAGGCTAAAAGTTTGATAGCCTGCGTTCGTCGAAGACGTTCCCGAAGGGTAGGCAGGCTTCTTATTTCTAGCCCCACCCTTATAGGGTGAGGGCGTTTTTGCACATTTGGGATGCTCCCAAATAAAACTTGCTAAAACTTCTGATTACACATTATTGTAACTAGCCAGATAACTAGCTCTAGTTTTGAATTTTGTTGCTGGTTTCTCGTATGGCATCTTGAATTTTGGATTTTTAAAACTGCTAATTTGCCGACCAACTAACAATAACCTGCCTACCTGTTCGGCAGCATTTGTTAACAATGTTGCGGTTTGAGAAAGGGCTTCACTCAATTGACAAGGATGAGTCAAAATACTATTAAAATAATCAATTCCTTGTTGGAAATTAATTTCTGCACCTTCACCAATAGTTCCCACTAGGGCAATTACAGGTAAGTTATAACGCTTGGCACGCTTGGCTACTTCAGCAGGAATTTTACCGCGTGGGGTTTGAAAATCAATACAGCCTTCTGCTGTAATCACTAAATCAGCGTTGGGAATCAGATTATCTAATTCCAAATACTGCATGACGATATCATAGCGTGAGTGTAATTTAGCGCCAATTAAAGCATGTAAACCGGCACCTAAACCACCGGAAGCACCACCACCTGGGATGAGTCGCACGTCCAGATTTAAATCTGTTTTGATGACTGCGGCGTAATGTTCTAGTGCTGAAGCCATTGCTTCTACTGTGGCTGGAGATGCGCCTTTTTGCGGGCCGAAAACTCTGGCTACACCCTTGTCACCACAGAGGACATTATGCCAGTTACAAGCCACATCTATTTGAACTGGATTTAAACGCGAATCGCGCTCAGAAAAATCAATGTGTTTGAGTTTAATTAATTCTCCACAACCCAAACCTAACTCGTCGCCATTTTCATCCAACAGCTTGACACCCAAGGCTTGAGCCATTCCCGCACCACCATCATTAGTCCCAGAATCACCGCAACCAACTAAAATTCGTTCTGCACCAGCATCTAAGGCTGCTTTGATTAACTCCCCTACACCGTAGGTAGTTGTCATCATGGGATTGCGCATATCGGCGGGTACAAGGCGTAACCCAGCCGCAGCAGCCATTTCTAAGACAGCAGTTTTTTTCGTGGTTCCACCTAAAAAGCCAAAGTGAGATGGTACTTGTTGTCCCACAGGGCCAGTTACTTGTAGATGATGTAATGTCCCGCCTGTAGCAGCTACTAGGGTTTTGGTAAAGCCTTCACCCCCATCTACTAGAGGTGCTTTACAAATATTGACATCGGGTAAAACTCTAGCAATACCTGTAGCTATGCAATCAGCTACTTGTTCGGCATCAAGACTTTCTTTAAATCCAGAAGGAGCGATTAGAATGTTTAGTGTCATTATAATTTCCTGCGGCAATCCAGCCGCTTTTTTTGTCATTAAATCGGGAGTGGAGAGTCAGCAATTCAAAATTGAAAATTCCACAATTGCTGACTTAGAAGGATAAACCTACCCAACGCCACCAGGTGTAATAAAACAAGAGAACTAAAGCGAGGTGAATGACAATCATCACTGAACTTAGCCGGAGTAAATCTGTTGGTTGAAAACCATCTGTGTCTGCGTCTTGATAAACCATTAATGCTTTGGAACTGACAGGGAAGGTGAGACAATAGTCCATTCCTAAGGTGCTAAGAAATAAGACAGCAACAGGATTGATATCGAGACTGCTAGCGAGGTACAGCAGGGGAGGAACTAACGCTGCGGCTCTGGCTGTATGGGAAGTCATGTAGATATGAGAAGTTAGACTAATGATGGTGAGCAGTAGCAGAATGAGAAACTGAGAATTGGCGCTGTTGATTTCACTGAAGCGGAAAACATGCTCAATAATCCATTCCGATGCACCAGAACTAATTAATGCACGTCCTAAAACCAAGGTTGCACCGACAAAAATAATCAGGTTCCAAGAAACATCTTTGACTGCATCTTTCCACTTTATGACACCAAGATTAGGTGCGGTAAGAATCATGGCTCCGATGATGGTGACGGTAGCAATTTCTAAACCATGCCATTGTTCGGTAATCCACAGCAGCAACATGAATAAAACAATGAATAATGTTTTGCGTTCGGGTAAAGATAGAGGCGTTGGTTGCAAACATTCAGCATTTAACTTTTGTTGACAGCGTTTTTTGTCGAGAAATAAACCCATGATTACCCAACAAGAGGCATAACTGGCAACAATTCCAAAGGGTAATCCATAAATTAACCACTGGCTAAAAGATATATCTTTTCCAGAAATTTCTGCTAATAAATCTTTAGCCACTAAATGAGAACCGGCACCAGTTAAGGAAGCAATTGTAGATACTAAGATAATCGAAGGCATCAACAATGCTAGAGCGCGACGGGTACGTTGATCCTCTATGGTATTGGCAATGCTGCGAAAAATTGGATGGGTGACAGCAGCGCGTCCAGAGGTAGAGGGAATCAAAAAAGATAGGGGAATTAAAACTGTAGTTAGCAACCAAAATAAACTACTAATATTGTGGGCTTTAGCTGCGACTGCTTGAGTTAGTCTGGTGGCTAAACCAGTTTGCTTAACTGCGCTTCCCAAAATAAATGCACCTATCATTAACCAGATAACGTCTGAACCCAAAGATGCAGAAAATTGTTCTTGGGAAATACACCCAGTTAACAGCAGTAAAAGCACAGAAATTAAGGCTATGTAAGCAGCATTAATTGAGGTTGTTGACCACAAAATTACAGTCAGCAGAAATACAAATATAGTCACCTGTCCTTTGATAGATAAGTCATCAGCGAGAAATACTATGACACTAGATATAGATGTTAAAAACAGTGCTAATAGTGATTTCTTCTGACAAGGATTGGCAGGGCGAAAATATTGCAAAATTTTAGCTGATTGCTGTTTGCTTGTGTTCCCATTACTCTCATCGCCATCTATTTTCATTGCTTTTATTTATGCCCTATTTGGTATATTTAATTTTTGTGCCTTGGGTTGCATCCTGGTAAAATAAGCTATGGCAAAATCTTTATTAACTTCACCTTAAATTAATTTTAAACAGGAATTGATGATAATCTAATGAAGAAAATATGAGTAAATTCTCATGAAAATATCAACAGAAATGGTGAGATTAGTGCAGTTTATCAGCAATAAAAAATAGCCCTTGAATGATTATATTCAAAGGCTATTTGTGTCGATTAAATAGCAATATATCGAACTGAAAAATAGCTAAATCTTGACTATGATTATGAGCTTTTTAACAATGAGATTTACCCATGTAATGGCAGCTATTAATAGGTTTATTTTGCTCATGAGCTTCGCTGTTCGTTAACCAAATTCGGCAAATAATTCTGCTAAAACTACGTTAGAAAATAAAAAGCCCTGAGGATCGGTTAAACGCAATCTGCCATTAATAATTTCTACCCAACCTTTATCAAAATAGGGTTTTAAAAATTGATATATCTGTTCTACTTTCTCGGTTCCAAATTCCACGGCTAAGGCTGCTAAACTCATCCCTTCTGCTAGACGTAATCCCAACATAAAAGTTTCCAATAAAACTTCATTAACTGATGTAACTTCACAATCGACTACACAACCAGCTTCTACCCATTTGTAATATTCTTTAGTTTTACGGGGACGAGTGAAGCGTTTTCCGTCAATGTAGCTAGCTGCTCCCATACCAAAGCCATAATAAGGGCGGTTTTCCCAATAAACTCGATTATGTTGGCATTGATGACCTGATTGGGCGTAGTTAGAGATTTCGTAATGTTCGTAACCAGCAGATGTTAAAGCTTGTTGTGCCATTTGGTACATTTGCACTGTGGTTTCATCTGTGGGTAGGGGACTCGTACCGGGTTGATAGTAACGCCCAAAAGCTGTACCTGGCTCTATGGTAAGGTCATAAATTGAGATGTGGGTAGGCGCGATCGCAATTGCTTGAGTTAATGAATCTTGCCAATCTCCTAAAGACTGATGGGGTAAACCAGAGATTAAGTCTAAACTCAATTCGGGTATCTCGACTTTGCGGACTAACTCTACAGCTGCAAAAATATCTGCAATTGTATGCGATCGCCCTGCTACTTTCAGCAACTCTGGTTGAAACGCCTGTACGCCCAAACTTACCCGATTTACCCCTAAACTGCGGTAACCAGCTATATGTGCTAAATCAAACGTCCCTGGGTCGATTTCCATTGAAATCTCCGCCCCTGGTAAAATACCAAAACACCTGTCTAAGGCTGCTAATATTTGCTGTAACTGGTCTATCGCCAATAGTGAAGGAGTACCACCACCAAAAAAAATCGTCTTTAAGGGTTGACCAAACGACTGGGTGATGCTGATTTCTTGAATTAGCAGCTCTACATATTGGGAGATAGTACCAGATGTTTCTCCACGAGCGCGATCGCCCACAACATATATCGGAAAATCACAATAAAAGCACCTCCGTCTGCAAAAAGGAATATGCACGTAAGCAGAACTGGGAAGGCTATCAAAATTAAGTTTTTTATCCATTGTGAGAAATAATCAAATTAATCATCCAGAAAATTACCGACAATAAAAATTAGTAGTTTATTTACAAGTTTTATCGTTTTACAACAAAACAATTAAGAATATGAAGGTAAAACTATTTCGTTATAATATTTGCAGATATTGCCTGCTTAAACCCCTAGAGTTAAGTAAACATTTATCAATCTCATTTGCAGATGAAATAAAAAATACTTAAACTCTTTCGGTTAATACAGTTGCAGGAAAAACCAAAAAACCATGCTAGATGCAATTATTATTCTCTCATTTATCCTAGCAGCATCGGGGATCGGGTTCTATAGCATTGAACTACTACCCAATGGTTCGCTAGACCGAGTAACAAACATAGAAGCTTTACGCTTAGTTGTTGCCGTTTTTGCCGCTATTATTGGCGGTGCAGTGGGGCTGAGTTTCCAAACTACCTACCGTCGCTTAGAAGCACAAGTCAAAGAAATGCCTCTGGAAGTAATTCTAACGCGGGCGATCGGTTTGGTAATTGGGCTATTATTAGCCAACCTCATGATAGCTCCGCTATTTTTGCTACCTATCCCCCCAGATTTTAGTTTTATTAAGCCTTTAGTTGCAGTTGTCGGCAGTATTATCCTGTCTGTGACTGGGATGAATTTGGCTGATACCCACGGGCGAGGTTTGTTGCGATTTATTAATCCCAACACCGTAGAAACTATGGTAGCGGAAGGAACTCTCAAACCCGCCAATACGAAAGTTTTAGACACGAGTTGTATTATTGATGGTCGGATTGAAGCACTTTTAGAAACCGGCTTTTTAGAAGGACAAATTATTGTCCCGCAGTTTGTGTTGCAAGAATTGCAACAAGTAGCCGATGCGAGTAAAGACCAAAAGCGGGTAAGGGGAAGAAGAGGATTAGAAATTCTCAACCGCATTAAAGAAGCTTATCCCGATCGCATTCTCATTAACCCAGCAGATTACGAAGATATTTCCACAGTCGATGCCAAGCTGGTACGATTTGCCCAAGAAATTAACGCCACGCTGCTGACTAACGATTACAATTTATCGAAAGTTGCTAGCGTGCAAAAAGTCCCCGTATTGAATGTCAACGATTTAGTTAACGCGGTTCGTCCTACCTACTTACCTGGCGATAACCTAGATTTAAAAATTCTCAAAGAAGGAAAAGAACCCAGCCAAGGAATCGGCTACCTTGATGATGGCACAATGGTTGTCGTAGAAGAAGGTAGTAGTTATGTAGGTGGAGAACTGCGAGTTGTAGTCACCAGTGCTTTGCAAACTACAGCCGGACGCATGATTTTTGCAAAACCACAGGCTTCAGCATTGGCATAAAGACAATAGAATGTTTAATTTAAGCGTATTAGCCATCGGTGTAGGTTATCTGCACCGATTGTTGATTAAATTCATAACCCCAGCTTTGATTAAAAGTTGGGGTTATTTGTAGTTATGGCATTTACAAGATTTAAAAACCCGGCTTCCCTATGAGGATGTTATTTAAACATCGGTTATGGGCACTATAACACTATCATTCTTGGGAAGAGATTTAATTCAGATCTATGAATAATCAGGCAGAAAATTTTAATAACAATCTCTGGATAGTAAACAATCCTAAATTCAAAATTCTTTTATTTTGTATTTTATCTTCAGTTTGTCTAACTCCAACCTTAGCCTCTGCCCAAATTATTCCTGACAATACAATCGCTTCCCCATCAACAACGGCTACTGTCGGTAATACCACGGAAATTACAGGCGGAACCAAATCAGGTAGTAACTTATTTCATAGTTTTACACAGTTTTCTGTCCTCAAAGACACCACAGCTTGGTTTAAAAATGATGTAGATGTCTCTAATATTATTAGTCGTGTTACTGGTGGTTCTATTTCGGATATTAATGGTTTAATTCGGGCTAATGGTACTGCAAATTTATTTTTAATTAACCCCAATGGTATTGTTTTTGGTGCTAACGCCGCTTTAAATATTGGTGGTTCCTTTGTTGCTAGCACTGCTGATAGTATTAAATTTGCTGATGGGAGTATTTATAGTGCAGTTAATCCCCAAGCAGCACCTTTATTAACTATTAATACTCCTATAGGTTTACAATATGGCGCAAATCCCGGTGCAATTATCGTCAATGGAGATGGTAATAAACTATTTCTTGATGAATTTTATGCCACTTCTAGAAAGAATAGACCTGTAGGAATAGCGGTACCATCTGGGCAAACCTTAGCATTAGTCGGCGGTGAAGTTTCTCTCGTGGGTGGTAATGTGACTGCCGCTCAAGGTAGAGTAGAAATTGGTGCTGTTAAAGATAGTTTAGTTACTATTAATTCCACCAATTCTGGTTTATCTTTAAGTTACACAGGTGTGAATAATTTTCTAGATATTAACTTGACTCAATCCGCTTCTATTGATGTTAGTGGAGCAGGAAGCGGTAATGTTCAAGTAATTAGTAAAAACGTAAATGTAACTGATGGCTCGGCAATTTTAGCCTATACCGAAGGCAGTTTAAATGGAGGTGCGATCCAGATTAATGCCAGAGAATCACTAAAGGTAAATGGCTCTAATCCTGATTCAGGATTATCTACTATTATCTCTACTGATGTTTCTACAGGCGCAACAGGCAATGGTGGCATCATTGATATTACTACTAACAAATTAATTGCTACAGATGGCGGACAAGTTAGTAGCAGTACCTTTGGCTTCGGAACTGGCGGTACAGTTAATATTCAAGCTAGCGATATAGAACTAATTTTTGGCGGGCCTTTAGGGCCTAGTGGGATATTTGCTAATACTGATTCTGGTAGTGGCGATGCTGGCAAAGTTAATGTTGTTACTGAAAATCTCTTAATTAGTGATGGCGCACAAATTTCAACTACTAGTTGGTTTGGTAGCGGTAAGGGTGGCGATATTAATATTACTGCCAAAAAAACTCAACTAATCGGTGCTGCTTTTGATGAATTTGCTAGTGTTTTATTAGCGACAACTTACTCTAATGGAGATGGTGGTAATATTTATTTAAAAACCGATAATTTAGCAGTAAAAGATGGGGCGCAGATTGGGAATAATACTAATCTGGGTGGGAATGCAGGTAAAATAGAAGTTATTGCTAACAATATAGAAATTAGCGGCACAGTTCCCGGAAAATTTGCTAGTGGATTATTTAGCAATGTTGAAGAAAATGCCACAGGTAATGGTGGACTGCTAAGAGTTGAAACAGCAAATTTAAAGTTATTTGATGGTGGTGCTATAGTTTCTAAAACTAACGGTTCAGGGAATGCTGGGCAGATAGAAATTGATGCTAAAAATATAGAAATTCAGGGTAAAGAAGGTAATACATTACCGACAGCTATTGCGGCTGATGTTCAGACTAACGGTACGGGTAATGGTGGTAAATTAACGATTAATACCGATACTCTATCTTTAAAAGATGCTGGACAAATTGCCACTAGTACTTTTGGTAAAGGTGACGCTGGAGAATTGATTATTCATGCAAAAGATATTAGTTTAGATGGTTTTATATCGAGCGCTAGTAGTGGCATATTTAGTAATGCTAGCAATACCTCTAATAGCCAGGTTATTAGTCAGGGAAATGGTGGGAAATTAACTATTAATACTGAAAAAATAACTATCGCTAATGGCGCAACTATTGCTGCAAGTAATTATCGCAGTCGTCATCCAAATATTCTGCCAGGAGATGGTGCAGCAGGTGATATTCAAATTAATGCTATCTGGTTAGAAATGTTGAATAATAATTCAGAAATCCCCAGTAGTATTAATGCATCAACTTGGAAAGGTGGCGGTGGTAATATTCAACTGAATATTCAATCGTCAATTATGGCTAGTAATGGTAGTGCCATTACTGCCGAAACTAGAGGTACTGCGAATGGCGGTACAATTCGCGCTAATACTAATTTGTTGGAATTAAATAGCGGCGCATTTATTAGTACTAGTAGTATTGGTTCAGGTTTAGCTGGTGATATCTTTATTGATGCTAACCGAATTCGCACCGATGAAAGTCAAGTTATCGCTACTTCCACTCAATCGGGTGGTGGTTCAATTAGGCTGAATAGTAATTTACTGTTATTACGTAACAATAGTTTAATTAGTAGTAGCGTTACCGACAGTACAGGGGGTGGTGGTGATATTTTTATTAATTCCCGGTTTGTTGTCGGTGCAAATAATAGTGATATCCGCGCTAATGCTGTTTTGGGAAATGGTGGTAATATTTTTATTTCCACTAATGGAATATTTTTAACTCCCGATAGTGAAATTGATGCGAGTTCGCAATTTGGCGTTGATGGGGTTGTAACTGTAACTAACCCAGATGCAGATAATAAAATTAGTATTCAAGAATTACCGCAAGATTTAATTGATGTTTCTCAGCAAGTAGTTGCTAGTTGTAAGCGCAACCGCGACAATCAATTTGTGATTACAGGGAGAGATGGATTACCACAAAATCCTACTCACATCCTCAACAGTCAAAATTCTTGGCATGATTTCCGTAATTTTGCTGTAGCTACTGGCAATAATGGTATAGAAGCAGCCAGGGGAATTAACAAAGCAAATTTACCCGAAAATCATGATAACGCTACTCGAATAGTTGAGGCGCAAGGGTGGATAGTTAATGCTAATGGCACGGTGGAATTAGTTAAACAAGCGCTTGATGTGACTTATGTAACATCTCAACAGGCTGCACCCTATTGTGCTGGTTCGTGATGTTGGTAATTATGGGGGCGGGGAAACCCACACAAGGGCGGGGAAACCCACATAAGGGCGGGGAAACCCTCACAAGGGCGGGGAAACCCTCACAAGGGCGGAAACCCTCACAAGGGCGGGGAAACCCTCACAAGGGCGGGGAAACCCACATAAGGGCGGGGAAACCCACATAAGGGCGGGGAAACCCACATAAGGGCGGGGAAACCCACATAAGGGCGGGGAAACCCCGCCCCTACGAAAACGGATCACTTCATGTCGTAGCCAAACAAATTTGGATCAACTTCGCCTAATTGCAAATCTGCTAACCCATACTCAGCCCAGCGTCTATCAACCATCGCGGCGACATCGGAATCTGATTCTAGTGGCGCGCCCCATTCGTGGTCGGTTTCTGGGGGAATTTTGGTGGTAGCATCAATTCCCATGCGTCCGCCTAAACCTATTTTCTCGCTGGCAAAATCTAAGGTGTCAAAGGGTGTATTTGGTAAGATAAATACATCCCTGGTGGGGTCAACTTTAGAACTAATTGCCCACACAACTTGACGGGGATCGCGAATATTTATATCTTTATCGACCACAATCACAAACTTGGTGTATGTAAATTGGGGTAAAGCACTCCAAAACGCTAATGCAGCGCGTCGTGCTTGTCCGGGATATGCTTTATCAATGGAAATAATCGCCGCTTTGTAACTCAAAGCTTCCATTGGTAGGAAGAAATCGACAATTTCTGAGACTTGTTGGCGTAAAATTGGGGTATAAATCCGATTGAGCGCGATCGCCATCATAGCTTCTTCTTTGGGTGGACGACCGCTAAATGTTGTTAAGTAAATCGGATTTTTGCGGTGTGTCATGCATTGAAAGCGAATTAAGGGCGAATCTTCCACACCGCCGTAATAGCCCATATGATCGCCAAAGGGGCCATCGGGTAATACTTCCCCTGGTGTAATTGTCCCTTCTAAGACAAATTCTGAGTCGGCGGGAACTTCCAAATCTACGGTTTTGCATTTAGCCAACTGCACCCCAGAACCGCCATACAGCCCAGCAAATAGCCATTCTGATAAATCTACAGGTATGGGTGTAGCGGCTGCCATAATAATTAAAGGATCTACACCAAGTGCGATCGCAATTTCTAATTTTTTACCCCGTTCTGCGGCTTTGCGTAAATGTCTCGCCCCACCCCGCACCGATAACCAATGTACGGTCATGGTATTTTTAGATTGCAGTTGTAAACGATACACCCCTACATTAGGCGTACCAGTCTCGCAATCCTTGGTAATTACTAGCCCTAAAGTGATAATCTTGCCAGCGTCACCCGGATATGGACGTATCAAAGGCAACTTAGTTAAATCTAAATCGTCCCCTTGTATTACCACTTGCTGACAGGAGGGGAAAAAGTCTCTTCCTGGTTTAGCTTTGAGGACATCAAACAACACCTTACCAAAATCGATGGCTTGGGAAATCTTCTTCGGTGGTTTGGGTTGTTGCAGCATACTCAGCTTTTTACCCAGAGTTTCTAACTCTTCTGGCTGCTGCATATTCATCGCCCAGCAAATCCTTTCCACAGTTCCCATCAAATTCACCGCCACCGGGAAGGATGCGCCTTTGACGTTTTCAAACAGTAAGCCCGGCCCGCCTTGTTGCAGCATCCGGTTAGAAATCTCCGCAATCTCTAAATCTGAGTCCACTAAAGCAGAAATTCGCTTTAATTGCCCTCTTTCTTCCAGAATTTTGATAAATCCCCGCAAATCTCTCGCCATTGTTTTAGTAAAGCTGAATAGTTAAGAACTGTGAAGCGTTCTCTTATCTTATCAAGAAAGGCAGAAGGGAAGGGGCAGGGGGCAGGGAGACAAGGAGGACAAATGACTGTTGACTGTTGACTGTTGACTGTTGACTATTGACTATTGACTGTTGACCATTGACCCTAAGCAATTTTACACATATCCTGTCGCACGGGAATCTGCACGATAAACTCAGTCCCTTGCCCAGGAGTGGAATAACAATCAATTTTGCCGTTGTGTTTCTGGGTAATAATTTGATAGCTGATAGATAATCCTAATCCAGTACCTTTACCTATGGGTTTGGTGGTGAAAAAGGGATCGAAGAGTTGAGAACGAATTTCCTCACTGATACCGATGCCATTATCCGCGATCGCGATCGCAATCCAGTTATCATTGGTAGCAAAGGTGCGAATGGTAATTTGTGGTGTGGTGTTAGCGGTAGATTCTTCCAGCGCATCAATGGCATTACTCAGAAGATTCATGATCGCTTGATTGAGTTGGCTGGGGTAACATTCCACCATTGGTAGTTGTCCATAATCTTTGATAATTTGAATTTTGGGATGATTGGGGCTAGCTTTCAGGCGATGTTGCAAAATCAATAAAGTGCTGTCGATACCTGAATGTATATCAACCG
Organism: Calothrix sp. FACHB-168; assembly: GCF_963889195.1. NCBI lineage: Bacteria > Bacillati > Cyanobacteriota > Cyanophyceae > Nostocales > Calotrichaceae > Calothrix > Calothrix sp. FACHB-168. The sequence continues at coordinate 58,671 of NZ_CAWPNJ010000096.1, read as the reverse complement.
GTTTGGATTCGCTTTCGTCTAAACGTGAGAAATTTCGTAGAGAAATCACGAGTTCGCGAATGCGATCGCTCCCCAGTTTGAGAGAATTAAGTAACTTCGGCAAGTCTTCTGCTAAATAATCCACATCTACTTCTTCCATCCAAGCTTGAATTTTCGGATGGGGTTGGGGATGACATTCCTCATATAAGGAGATAAAGGTAATCAAATCCTGGATATATTCTTCAGCCGGCTTGAGGTTACCATAAATAAAGTTGATGGGATTATTGATTTCATGGGCTAAACCTGCAACTAATTGACCAAGGGAGGACATTTTTTCACTTTGTACTAAATGTACCTGTGTTTGTTTTAAATTTTCTAGCGCTTGCGAAAGTTGACTGGTACGTTGTTCGAGAATTTTTTGAGAATTGTGCAGTTGTAAATGTACGCGAATTCTGGCTAATGCTTCTTCATGTTGGATGGGCTTGGTAATATAATCTACTGCACCTAAACTCAATCCTTTGACTTTATCTACAGTATCGGAAAGGGCGGTCATAAAAATTACCGGGATGTCGCGGGTATTTGCTTCGGCTTTGAGGCGTTGACAGGTTTCAAATCCATCAATTCCCGGCATCATCACATCTAGTAAAATCAGGTCTGGCTGGTAAGATTGTAGACGTTGGAGGGCTGCTTCTCCACTTTTAGCGATCGCTACTCGGTAGCCAATTTCGCTTAATATATCAAACAAAACTTGAATATTGGTAGGATTATCATCCACTACTAAAATAGTTCCGGTACGGGCAGTAGTTTCAACTGACATGGATGAACTCCTTAGAACAATGAAAAATAGAAAATTGCATAATTAAGCTTATTAAGTATAATTACATATAAGGCTGTAGCAAATTAATTATTCCCTCATCATCAAATTTCTGACACAGATCTAGCAGCTTGTTAGCGAAGGGCGCATACTGAGGATTGAGTTGTTTGAGGCGGTTGGCTTCTTGCTGGATGTCAGCCATAAAGCCGTCCTGGGCTGCTTGATAGATAGCGGTGAGTTCTGCTGCTGTTGGTACTATCCAATCTGGCTTGTCATCAATAGTTGTATTTTCAACCGTCTGTGGTGGAGTTTCATAAATCCATTGCAACTGTAAATGGCGTTGCAACTCAGCCAACAGTCCAGTAAACTCAATCGGCTTGGGAAAAAAGCTACTACAGCCTGCATCCATCGTCTGTTGCATATCCACTTGAGATAAGCTGGCAGGAGAAGCGATAATTGGTGTATTAGCAAAATCTGGCAGTTGGCGTAGGCGGCGAGTCATTTCTAGCCCATTCATGTTTGACATCATGACATCGGTAATAATCAAATCGGGGCGGATCTCGATAGCTTTGTCAAATCCAGTCTGTCCGTTATCTGCTTGGGCTAGCTTGAAACCTAGAGGTTCCAACATCCCAATTACCACAGCACGATTTTCCCGGTAATCGTCAATCACCAAAATTTTGCGTCGTTCTCCTTGATAGCCGATTAACTTGTGATGGTTAGTCTCAGACTGAGCAAGCCAATCGGCGGCTGTAGGTAAATCAATTTCAAACCAAAAAGTACTACCTTTACCGAGAATACTCTTAACTTGAATTGTGCCGCCCATCATTTGCACAATTTGCTGACTGATTGCTAAACCTAAACCGGTACCTTCAATATTGCGATCGCGTTTTCCGGCTTGTTCAAAGGGTAAAAATATCGCTGCTAATTTTTCTGCTGCTACCCCAATACCCGTATCCTCTACTTGAAAGCGGATTTTTGTACAATTTGCGGTTTCCCCTTTCCCTACTGCCTCAACCCTAAATATCACACTGCCAAAATCAGTAAATTTCACCGCATTACTGAGTAAGTTCAGCAATACCTGCCGTAAGCGTTTATCATCAGCATAAACTGCGATCGGTAAATTATCAGCCAGCTGGTAATCAAACCCTACGCCCTTTTGCTCTGCTTTAATGCGGCAGATTTCCACAGTAGTTGTCAGGAAGTTTGCTAAATGGAAATCTTGGGGATAGAGATCCATCTTCTGTACTTCCAGCTTCGATAAATCGAGAATGTCATTAATCAGCGTCAACAGGTGAAAACCGCATTGATGAATCACGCTCAATCCCTTTTGTTGCTTTTCGGTAGTTGCAGGATCGCGTTGGAGAATTTGGGCATAGCCAAGGATACCGTTTAGGGGGGTTCGCAATTCGTGGTTCATATTTGCCAGAAATTTGCTCTTGCTGTGGTTTGCAGCTTCCGCAACTTCCTTAGCTTGTTGTAATTCGGCGGTACGTTCTTCCACCCGGTTTTCTAGCTCGGTGTTACTTTTTTCTAAAGCTGTGAAAGATTCCCGCAGTTGCCCTACCATATAGTTAAAAGAATGAGCCAGAGTATTCAGTTCTTGGATATTTCCTTCGGCAACTGTCTGATCTAAATCGCCACCTGCCATTGCTTGACTGGCCTGATTCAGGCGTAGGATAGGATTTACAACCCAACGAGAAGTCAAAATTCCAATCCCAGTGGCGACTACCAGCGCCCCAAAACACAGCAGAATGCTAGTTTGCGTGTTGGCGTTGATTTGTGCCATAAAGCTACTTTCGGGAATGCTGGTGACAACCAACCAATCCAAACCATATTCATCGCGCCAAGGATCAATGTAGACATGATATTTTTCTCCTTGAACATTGACCTTGAGTTTTTTGATATTGGTAATAGTTTTGAGGTTAGGAATACTTTGTTGTAGCTTCTGGGCAATCCCTCGCACAACTGGATTGGTGCTTTCTATAGCTTTGAGGCGCTTAATTTCATTATTGACTAAATTAAAAGGTTCTTCGGGAGCGGAATTAGCTACTAACATGCCATCGCGCTCCATAATTAACACTTTTCCAGCACGACTGATATCTAAAGTTCGCAAAAATTCGCTGAGTTTCAATAGATGAATATCAACCCCTACCACAGCAATCAGCTTTTTGCTGGCATCATAAACTGGAGTACCTGCCGATGCTGCAACATAGGGCGGAAAAGCTGGATCGTAGTAAGTGAAGATACGAGACCAAGTAGGCTTTCCCGCTTTCGCTGGTGCGGTGTATGTCGGTTCGTTAAGACTATCCCAAGTAACCGTGGATAAAATTTGAGTACGGTTACCATCGTTATCCGTTAAGTAAGTTGTGTTATTTTTCTCTAGGCTGGGTGTTTTCGGGGCAATATCATCAATAGTGACAGTTTTGCCATCGTAACGAGCAGCGCCAGCAGCTTCCCCATTAGGAAGATACAGACCAATATAGGTGAAGTCATAAGCCTGCATTTGCTGCCAAAAGTACTTACCAACAGTTTGGCGATGCCTACGGCTGGCTGCGCCTACGCCTACATTCAACAATCCCAGGCGCACTGCATCCGCATTAATCTGAGCAACTTTATGGGGAACCGATAGATAGGCATCTAAATGATTATCTACCTGACTGCTGGTTCGCTTCATTAACTGTTCTGCTAATTCCTGAACCGCTTTTTCTCCATTTTTGAAGGACAAATATCCCACCAACCCGACTGCACCAAACACTTGCGCCACAAAGGGAACAATCAGCACAAGTTGTAATGGTAATACGGGGAATTTATTCGATAATGGGCGGGTGTTCATAAATGAGAAATTTGGCTTCAGGTTGTCAGCTAGTGGCACAGCTTTGAATTTATCGCTAGCCTTAACTAAGATAATTCCCCAAAAATTACCCGCATTAACACAATTTGCGCTTGTTTTTTCGCCATCAACACTTTAGTGGGTGAATTTATCCACAGGTTTTGTCCTGACTACAAATTCCTGAAAATTAATTACCTAAATCTTGAGAAAATTCTTTTTCCAGCGTAAATATTTTTTAACAACAACTTAACCGATTTCTTTACTTTTCTTAACTACCAATACCACACAATTTGGTTAACCTAAATAAGGATAAAGCATTATTTATTACAAATAAGCGTTAACCAGATCAAACATGGCCAGAATATAAAACACAACCCTGGCAGGCGGTCTAACTATTTGACCCCTGCTGGGTTTATCTATTTGTAAATTTTGCAAGTAAATTAGGCTACATTGAACTTAACAGAAATTTAACGGAGTAGCGATTTTCCTCAATACACCATTTCATCCATTCATAGCGAATAGACTTAGACAATACTCCGCGAAACTTTGCGCTAACCTCCGCGCTCCTTTGCGTTTAAAAACCTACTTAACCAAATAATCCACCAACATAGTCTGCGGTTTTTTGATTTGCTGGGTAATTAAAAATCGCCTCTGTCCTGTCAAATTCCACCAACTCACCCAAATACATAAACGCCGTATAGTCAGAAACACGGGCTGCTTGCTGCATATTGTGAGTAACAATTAAAATTGTTACCGTTTGCTTGAGTTGGGCAATTAATTCTTCAATACTAGAAGTAGCGATTGGATCTAAAGCCGATGTAGGCTCATCAAATAAAACAATCTCTGGCTCAGTTGCTAAAGCACGAGCAATACAAAGCCTCTGTTGTTGACCGCCAGAAAGATTAGAAGCTAAATCCCCCAATCTATCTTTAACTTCATCCCACAAAGCAGCACCGCGCAGAGCCTTTTCAACTTTCTCATCAATAACCCGGCGTTTTTTTTCACCTCTTACCCGCAAACCGTAAGCCACATTTTCATAAATCGATTTCGGAAAAGGATTCGGTCTTTGAAATACCATACTAATCCGCATTCGCACTTCAATGGGATCGACTTTATTACTTAACAAATTAATCCCATCCGGTGCTAAATTAATTTCTCCCCGATAACGATTTCCCGGATAAAGGTCATGCATCCGATTGAAACAACGTAACAAAGTAGTTTTACCACATCCCGAAGGGCCAATTAATGCTGTTACTTGTTTCTCAGCAATAGGGAGATTAATATCTTTCAAAGCGTGGACTTTACCAGCATAGTAAAAATTCAGATAATTAACCGCAGCCTTAATCGGCTTCTCTACAGTTTCTACAGTTGAAGATGTTTTTTCTACCATTTGATTGTTTTGCGTAAACGATAGCGGAGATAAATAGCTACAGCATTCATAGCCAAAGTCATGGTTATCAACACAATCCCAGCAGCAGCAGCATTCGCTTGAAATGCTTCTTGCGGACGAGATACCCAATCAAACATTTGAATTGGGATTACAGTAAAAGCTGATGATAACCAAGCCAAAGAAATAAACGGAAATTCACTTTTAATTGGTGAATCTGGGAGAAAGGCAATAAAATTTAGTGCGCCAATAGTTATAAGCGGTGCAGTTTCCCCAATCGCCCGCGCTAAAGCGACAATAATTCCTGTGAGAATGCTACCAGTTGCATAAGGTAAAACATGATCCCAAATCATTTGCCATTTAGAAGCGCCAGTAGCATAAGCAGCTTCGCGAATACTATTAGGAATTGCCCGTAAAGATTCACGAGTGGTGACAATAACCACAGGTAAAACTAAAAGCGCTAATGTTAATCCTGCCGTGACTATACTAGAGCCTAAATTTAAGCCATAAACAAATAAACCCAGAGCTAAAAGACCATAAATTATTGAAGGAACGCCAGCTAAATTAGTGACATTAATTTCGATAAAATCAGCCAGCCAATTTTTGCGGGCATATTCTTCTAAATAAATTCCTGACGCTATCCCAATAGGAATTGCTGCTGATGCCGTCACTAGCATGACTAAAATCGAGCCTACCCAAGCCGAAAGAATCCCCGCATTTGCTGCCCTCCGGCTAGGAAATGAAGTGAAAAATTCCCAAGAAAGTCGCGGCAATCCATCACTAAATAAGTCAAATATTAATGCGAATAAAGTAATAATTCCCACCAACATTGACAACAAACCAACAATACCAAAAATATATTCAGATAGCTTATTGCGGTTGATAACAGCGCGGATATGCCGCATATTTTGAGTGGTCGCCATAACGAAATTCTTAATTAAGTATTGTACAGACGCGATTCATCGCGTCTCTAACAACCGATTCATCACGTCTCTCAATAAATCTCGCGATAACGCTTCGCCAGAAAATGACCAATGATATTAAATACCAAAGTCATCAGCACCAGAGATAATCCCACAGCAAAGATAGTTTCGTATTCCAAACTTCCATGTGGTAAATCGCCTAAACTGACAGCGACAATATAAGCTGTCATAGTTGCAGCTGGTTCCATTGGGTTAAGGGTGAGGTTGGGTTGACCGCCAGCTGCGATCGCGACTATCATCGTTTCACCTACAGCGCGAGAAATCCCCAAAATATAAGCTGCTGATATCCCCGAAATCGATGCGGGGACTACAACTCGTAAAGCTGTTTGCAAGCGGGTAGCACCAGTTGCATAGGAACCTTCCCGCAGATGTGCCGGTACTGCTCGCATCGCATCTTCACTCAACGAGCTAACATAGGGAATAATCATAATCCCAATGACTAAACCCGCACTCAGCATATTAAACCCAGGTAATTCAGGGAATATTACCTGTAATAAAGGCGTCACAAATAGTAAGGCAAAATAGCCATACACTACTGTAGGAATTCCCGCCAATAATTCTAAAACTGGTTTGATAACTTCTCTGACTAACGGTGGTGCAAATTCGCTCAGATAAATAGCAATAATTGTTCCTAGTGGGATTGCTACTATTAAGGCAACTACCGTAGTCACTAAAGTTCCAGATACCAAAGGCCAAATACCATAGTGCTTGTCATCAAACAAAGGCGTCCATTGAGTATCTGTGAGAAATTCCCAAATAGGTACTTTCTGAAAAAACAGTATGGATTCGTAAACCAAAATAGCGACAATCGCTATTGTAGTCGCCACAGAAGATAATGCTGCGAGAAATAAGACAAACTCAATCGCCCGTTCTCGAAGATTACGTAATACTTTGGGAGAAAGTCGAGTTGGTTTAGCACCAATCATGTTACAGGATAGCGATCGCTCTTGCAAAAATTAACTTCAATTAATATCAAGAGATAAGACAAAGAGAGGCGAAAACCTCCCTTAAATCACTCTTGAATTTGAACCAATTCAAAATTCAGAACCTGGGAAACTGTGTTTATTCTTTAGCGTCACGACGCAACAGTTCATCAATCTTTAAACCAACCGCTTCTTGACCACCAAATACACTGCCAAATCTCTTTTTATTGAAATGGCTTTGCGCTGTAGTATAAGCTGAACCTGGTAGCGACACATATCTAACTTCTTTCGCTAACTTACCAGCGTTGCGCAAATAAAATTGCACAAACTGCTTCACCTCTGGTTTATCAATAGATTTGGAACTGACATAAATAAACAGAGGGCGAGATAAAGGATTATAACTGCCATTTTTAACTGTAGCTTCTGATGGTAATACCCCGTTAATAGCTACAGCTTTGAGCCGTTTGCTATTTTCTGCATAATATGCATAACCAAAATAGCCAAGGGCATTTTTATCACGAGAAACGCCCTGTACCAGAACGTTGTCATCTTCACTGGCGGTAAAATCACCCCGACTAGATTTAGCTTTACCAACCACCGCTTCAGTAAAGTAGTCAAAGGTACCAGAATTAGTCCCAGGGCCAAATAACTTCAGTGGTGCATTGGGGAATCCAGAACGTACTTGACTCCAGTTATTCACCTTACCTTGCGCCCCAGGTTCCCATACCTTCTTAAGTTCAGCAATTGTTAGATTCTTTGCCCAGGTGTTTTGCGGGTTAACCACAACTGTTAAAGCATCATATGCTACTGGCAATTCTACGTAACGAACGCCATTTGCTTTACAATCGCTGATTTCTTTTTGCAGGATAGGACGAGAAGCATTAGATATATCTGTTTCACCACGACAGAACTTTTTAAAGCCACCGCCAGTACCAGAAACACCCACAGTAACTCTGACTCTACCGCTTTGAGCTTTTTGAAAATCCTCTGCTACTGCTTCCGTAATCGGAAAAACAGTACTAGAACCATCTATTTGAATTGTTTTCACACCTTGGGATTGAACCGCAGACATTGTTAATCCAAAAGTGGCAGCTACTACTGAAGTTACACCTAATACCGTCAAGCTGTTAAGCTTAGAGTTTATCTTGTTCACCAGGATGCTCCTAATTTATCAGACCTTAGATTGCCGTCGAATCGCTATCAAATGACAATAATTGTCTGAAGTTAAAAAATTGTGAACATATTTGTTAATTGTTCACTGCCTGAAATTTGACTTACTCAGGTAATATAAAAGTTAACCAGTGGTTATATGGAGGGTAAGTTGTAATCGTTAGTAAAATAATTCTTTGTTAAAAGCTAAATTTTTTCTTTAAGTGCTAAATGCAATTAATGCATTTAATGATTTAACTATGTCTCATAAACCCATCGGTAAATTTACAAATACTTTACAAATGGTTTGCCAATAAAAGAGTAGAAATAATTTCATATAGAAATGAATTCTAACTGTCCTGCCCAGTCAGTTTTGCTATCAAATATTCGCGATGATGAGTAAATTAGTACCAGCCATCAGAGTCAGCAATTTTAGTTTTTATTACGATACTAAAAAGATACTTGAAGATATATCGCTAGATATTTACCAAGACAGAGTCACTGCAATTATTGGCCCTACTAATTGCGGTAAATCGACTTTTCTCAAGTCTCTTAATCGCATGAACGAACTAGAAGCAGAAGAAGTACGTATTCAAGGTAAAGTAGAATTTTTTGGTCAAAATATTTATGAGCGTCGTGTTAACTTAAATCGAGTACGTCGCCAAATTAGTATGGTATTGCCAAAACCAAATCTCTTTCCTATGAGCGTATATGATAATGTTGCTTATGGGGTGAAACTTGTAGGATGGCGACCAAAAGCAGAATTAGATGAAATAATTGAGTCGGCTATTAAAAGCGCTAATCTTTGGGATGAAGTCAAAAATAAACTGCACAAATCAGCTTTGGATCTTTCTGGCGGACAACAACAAAGATTGTGTATTGCACGTGCTTTAGCCGTCAAGCCAAAAGTTCTGTTAATGGATGAACCTTGTTTTGGCCTCGATCCCATTGCTAGTACGAAAGTTGAAGAGTTAATTCAAAGTTTACGCTCTACTTACACAATTGTGATTGTTAGCCATAATATGCGGCAAATCACTCGCTTATCAGATTTTACAGCTTTCTTTTGTCTTAATGACAATCAAACTAGTAAGCTAGTTGAATTTGGTAGTACCTATAAACTCTTTTCTAATCCCTCAGATTACCGCACCCGCGATTACGTTTTACCACGTATGAATTAAGTGCTTTCTTATTCATCGTAGTTAGCCCTTCGCTCACGGCTTTTCTGCAAGAAGCTGCCCGCCAAGCCAAGCTATGCCCTTAAGAGAATGCTTTACACTTAGCGTAATCACAGTATGAATTATTTTAGCCGTTCAAATACTGCTCGGTTAAGCCCAAAAACCTTAACCTGCGTAGGTTGGCGAGCTACTGCGTTGGACGGGTTTCCCGCAGGGTAAGCCAACATTTGGGGGCTTTGTTGGGCTTTAGCCCTTTATTTAAGCGATAAATCGCAACTACGAACCCCTCAAAAATAATTAATGACTTCTAGACTATCTTGCAAGTTTACCTGTAATTGTAAATGTGCGTTTCCGTTATTAATGGCGATTTCTACCCAGCCATTGCTCTCTACTAAAGCGATCGCTTCTCCTATCCCCACATTACTATATGTTTCACCACCTGGGATAGTCAGATCGCCTACTTGCACATACCAGCTTTTCCCTTGTACGTAACTCCCCGGAATGTTACTCACTAAGTTACCAAAATGGTCAATATATTGAATAATACCCAAGAAACCACTAGCCGTTTGCTGACATTCACCAATATTAAGCTGTACCAAGGTTGCGGGATCGATAGCTGTTCCTAATTCTTGAATTGGTACACCATTAGCTAAATTAGCTCCCACCGGTGCAAAAATATCTCTCCCGTGAAATGTGTTACTTGGTTGGGAATTGCGCCAATAGTTAAAATTTGTTAACTCAACGGCGGCGATCGCTATATTTTGACTGAGTACGCCACTAAATAGCCCATTATCCGGCCCTACCAAAAATCCCCCAGCACATTGTAGCGCGATCGCTCTACGACTACTGCCCACACCGGGATCTACTACCGCTATATGTACTGTCCCTGCTGGAAAATAAGGATAAGCATTCATTAAACAAAACCTAGCAGCAGCAATATTTTGCGGCGGAATCTGGTGGGTTAAATCGATGACTTTGAGGTTGGGGTTGATTTGCGCGATCGCTCCTTTCATCACTCCTACATAAATATCGCGATCGCCAAAATCGCTCAATAACGTCACAATACTGGGTTTCTTGCTGCGGTGAAGATACATCAGAGATGATTGCTCGGTCTATGGTCATGGTTGACGTATATCTATACACATGGAAAAAAGTAATTATTTCTGTAACAAACGCTACGAAATTTGTGCTATATTAGGGAAACGAAATAAAAAAATGAAAACTTAACCAGGTAATCATTATGAATACAAATAGACTACAAGCTGCTAACAGAGCCAAAGAAGCCCACAAACAAAATATTCAACGCGATATTGAGCGCCGCTTGCAAGTAGCTAGATCCAAAGGTGATGAAACTCTAGTTCGGCAATTAGAAGCGGAAATGCGTTACTTTGGCTAAATCAACTTTTTATCTGTATAGTTTCTGTATACCCACCCGCATCTGCGGGTTTTGTTTTGTATAGGGCATGGGACAATCCATATAATCCCATATTCCGCACTTCAAGAAGTAACATAAATAAACTACACTCACAACCAATTCAGAAATATACTAAAAAAATCAAATAACAATCAAAAATAAATTATTACCGCCAAAAATATAGCTTTTTTATCTGTTTTCATAAATAAATTTAGGCCGCTCTAAACCCAGTATTCGGGCAGGTTTTTCACTGTTCCCTATTCCCTGCCCCAAGGGCTTGGTAAAGAAATATAACTTATTTACAAATTTGCATAAATGCCGTCGGTAGTTGCGTTGATTCTACAGAAGGCATAAATTTAACCTTTCCGAGGAGACATACAAAAAAACCATATCCAAAAAAATTCTGTCTAATCACTAGTTAGCATTCCACACACTGGCGCATCTTCAGGGTAAGTTGTAATTATGGATATATATTCAAATGCTTCTAATAATGACCATAAAAATGACGATCAACTCAAAACTAAACGCCTCGTATCAATAGATTTACTACGTGGTTTGGTGATGGTTTTGATGACATTAGACCATACCAGAGATTTTTTTTCTAATGTTCGTTTTGATGCGTTAGATATAGAAAAATCAAATATTCTTCTATTTTTGACGAGATGGATTACCCATTTATGTGCCCCTTCATTTATTTTCCTTGCAGGTGTGGCTGCTTATCTTTCCTTAAAAAGAGGAAAAACAAAGCAAGAGCTAGCTCGTTTTTTATTGATAAGGGGATTTTGGCTAATATTTTTGGAATTAAGTGTAGTTAGTTTGGCATGGACATTTTCTCCTGGTATTTTTACGGCAGGAGTACTATGGGCAATTGGCTGGTCTATGGTTGTTTTAGCCCTACTAATTCAGTTCCCCATGAGAAATATAGCTATATTTGGAGTCCTACTGATTATTGGACATAATTTGCTTGATAGTGTGCAAGCTAAACAACTAGGAAATTTTGGCTGGATTTGGTCATTTCTTCACGAGCGGACAATGTTTATATCGACATCAGGAATTCGCTTTTTCTTGGTTTATCCACTTATCCCTTGGGTTGGAGTAATGGTATGTGGCTATGCCTTTGGATATGTGATGACTAAACCAAAGACTCAACGTCTCCGTTGGTTACAAAATTTGGGTTGGGGTTTAATTTTTAGCTTTGTAGTTATCAGAGGGATAAATATTTATGGCGATCCACAACCTTGGTTAGTTCAATCTACATTTTTGAAAACCATATTATCATTTATCAATTGTAATAAATATCCCCCATCATTAGCTTATTTATTAATTACACTGGGGATAGCTTTTTTACTACTTTATATATTTGAAAAGCAAAATTTATCATTTCTCAAACCTCTGATTATTTTGGGGAGGGTGCCATTATTCTTTTACATTATTCATCTTTGGTTGATACATTTTTCTGCCATTTTGCTAGCCTTACCCAAATATGGGTTGAAGGCAATAACTTTTCCCTATCTATCATCTAGAGCCATGCCAGAAGATTATGGATATGATTTACAGTATGTTTATCTGGTATGGATTGTCATAGTTTTTATTCTTTATCTAATATGTAATTGGTATGCCAAGTACAAGGTAAAAAATAAATCTTGGTGGTTACGATTTTTATGATTTTTAGATGACAGATCGGCTATTGGAAAGATGTATTAGTCGTCACGGACAGTTATAACTATCCCGTGATTTCAATGCAATCGAACAGTAAAAGGAGCAAGCCGATGGCAGCGATCAACGATCTGAGGAAGCAGCAGTTCTACCACGGTACAAAGGCAGACCTTCAGCTAGGAGACCTGATCGAGTCCTGCAATTCTCCGGATGTGGATGAACGGGATAGGATGGCAACCTATGTCTACCTAACCCCTAACCTGGATGCGGCTATCTGGCAGGCAGAGCTAGCAAAGGGATCGGGTCACGGCAAAGTCTACATCGTAGAGCCGCTCGGTCAGATTGAAAATGCCCCCGAACTCACCGAGCAGAAGTTTCCAAAGCATCTGTCGATGTCATACCGCTCCCGCGAGCCGTTGCGAGTCACGGGAGTGGTCACGGAGTGGACTTTTTATCATGGTACAAGGGCAGACTTGAAGCCAGGAGACCTAATTGAACCCGGTTATTACTCTAACTACGGTCAGAGGAAGAAGGCGAGCTACGTTTATTTGGCTGCCACTTTGGATGCAGCAACCTGGGGGGCTGAACTAGCTCTTGGCGAGGGACGCGGCAGAATCTACATCGTGGAACCGATCGGGCAGATCGAGGATGACCCCAATGTAACGGACAAGAAATTCCCAGGCAATCCGACGAAGTCATACCGCTCGCGGGAGCCGTTGCGGGTTATGGGCGAGGTCATGGATTGGCAGGGGCACTCTCCAGAAGCGATCCTGACCATGAAGGATAACCTTGAGCGACTGAAGCAACTTGGTGTTGAAGCGATCGAGGACTGAGTATTTTTACCTCGAAGGTGGTCAGCAATGAAGAGTTGAAGAGTTGAAGAATTGTCTAACTATTCTAGAGACAAAAAAATGTCAGGGTGAGATTTTACCCTGATTGATGAAAATTAATTCGTAGTCAGCACTTTAGTGGTTGCAAATAAAGGACTAAGGCATCAAGTAAAAATAAGTAGTGCGAGCATCTTGCTCGCGCGGGCAAGATGCCCGCACTACAAATATTAAATTGTTCAACTTATTTTTACACGACTCCTAAAGTCCTGACTACGAATTACAAATTACGAATTATCGCCTAAGTTTTTGGTTTGAAAGTTGAAGCAACGTGCAATTCTTTTAACTGCTTCGCATCAACTCCAGAAGGCGCATCGGTTAACAAACAGCGTGCTTGTTGTGTCTTCGGAAAAGCGATGACATCGCGAATTGATTCTTCTCCAGCTAATAACATCACTAACCGATCTACACCGTAGGCGATACCACCATGAGGTGGTGTTCCATATTCAAAGGCTTCTAACAAAAAGCCAAATTTATTTTGAGCTTCTTCCGGTGATAAACCTATCGCTTCAAACACCTGTTCTTGTACATCTCGCTGATAAATCCGCCGACTACCACCGCCAACTTCAAAGCCATTGAAGACTAAATCGTAAGCTTGGGCGCGAGCGGTTTTTAAATCATGTAAATCATCGGGATGGGGTGCTGTAAAGGGGTGGTGTAATGCTTCTAAACGTTTTTCATCTGCATTCCACTCGAACATGGGGAAATCGGTAATCCAGAGCAAGTTAATTTTTCCCTGATCGATTAACCCAAATTCCTTAGCAACAAACTGGCGTAATCTATCTAAAGTTTTATTAACAGTAGCTACATCACCCGCCCCAAATAATAGCAAATGACCGGCTTTTGCACCTGTACGGCGTAAAATTTCGGCTTTTTGTTCGGGGCTGAGGTTGTCTTTAATCGCCCCAATTGTGTCAATTTCACCGTCTTCTCTAACACGAATGTAAGCTAAACCTTTAGCGCCAGCTTCACTCGCTTCTTTGAAAATATCACCGCCTGGTTTGATGCGGACATTAGAAATCGCATCGTTACCGTTGGGAATGGGTAAAATTTTGACGACACCACCATGAGCGATCGCATCGCGGAAGACTTTGAAACCAGAATCTTTTAAAATATCTGAAACATTAACTAGTTCCAAATCGTAACGGGTATCTGGTTTATCGCTACCATAGCGTTCCATTGCTTCGGCGTAGGTAAGACGCGGGAAGGGATGGGGTATATCAATTCCTTTGACAGCGTTGAAGATATAAGCAACTAATTTCTCATTTAGTTGCATAATTTCCTCTTGAGACATGAAACTCATTTCCATGTCTAACTGAGTAAATTCTGGTTGTCTGTCAGCGCGTAAATCTTCATCGCGGAAGCAACGAGCCACCTGATAGTATCTGTCCATACCGGATACCATCAGCAATTGTTTAAATAACTGTGGTGATTGAGGTAAAGCAAACCACTCACCAGGGTTGACGCGACTGGGAAGGATGTAATCTCTAGCGCCTTCTGGGGTAGAACGAGTTAGTACTGGGGTTTCAATCTCAATAAAACCTTCTACGTCTTCCAAGAAGCGACGCATAGCTTTTACAACTTGATGACGCAATTGGATATTCCGCGCCATGCGATCGCGTCGCAAATCCAAGTAACGATATTTTAGTCGTAATTCTTCCCGCACTGACTCAGTATCAGCACTGGAAACTTGGAATGGTAGTTGCTTGCGAACACCATTGAGTAGTTCAATTTTATCCGCGTAGATTTCAATTTCACCCGTAGGTAGGCGAGGATTGAGAGATTCGTCGGGACGTTGTGTCACCCTTCCAGTGATTGCGACAACGTATTCATTCCGCAGAGCATTCGCTGGCTCGTAGGAATCTGGGGTGCGTTGCGGATCGCTAACAATCTGGACAATACCAGAGCGATCGCGTAAATCTAAAAATATCACGCCCCCATGATCGCGGCGACGGTCTACCCATCCGTACAAGGTAACAGTTTCTCCAATATCTTCTTTTCGGAGTTCGCCGCAATAGTGAGTTCGCATAGTAGTTAATTCTGTTCTTCCGCTCTAGATGGGCAAGTAAATGTCAAAGCCTTCCCATTATCTAGCATCAATAGTATCTAATTGAAGACAATATGGCATAATCTCCGGCCAAGTAGCTGAGGAGATCGCTGAGATATATCTTTTTGAACAATATACCAGCTTGTGCCCTAATTGGTGCATAGCCCAGGTAAACAGGATTTTTAGCGGTTGTTTCTCAGTATCTTGAGGCTTGAGTCTGTTTGCATGAATTTTTTTTGCATCTGTCTAGCTTGAAAATGGGCATTGGGCATGGAAAGACAAATTCTCATGCTTATTTGTAGGATTTTCCCATGATTGACTGTCCTAAATTTACTGTCCGAAGTTTGTGGTAGTCAGATCCCCGACTTCCATGCGATCGCATAGCGGAGGATTTTTTATTACCCAACAACTAAAAAACAAATGACAAATGACCAATGACCAATGACAACCAACAACTGACCACTGACCACTGACAATTGACTAACCCACATGATACCGACTCTTACCAAATGCTTTCGCCTGATACATTGCCGCATCAGCTTTATCTAATATTTCCTCCGGAGATTTTTCCCCATCAGAAATCATAGATATCCCAATACTCACCGAACAAGAAATCTTCTGCCCATTTAATAACATTGGTTGTTTAAGTGCAGTAATTACTTGATTAGCAATGCGCGTAGCATAACGAAAATTTTGCACATCCTCCAGCAGAATTACAAATTCATCACCACCAAGACGGGCAATAAAATCTCCCCATCTGAGTATCGCTCTGAGCCTCTGACTAATTTCAACTAATAGTTTATCTCCCATAGCATGACCGAAATTGTCATTAATTGCTTTAAATGCATCCAAATCTAAAAAGAGAATATAAGAACAAGAATCAGGATGATATTGCAGCGATTCAATGACATAATCTAATTGCTGCATAAAGTAAGCCCGATTGGGTAACCCTGTGAGCGGATCGTGCATAGCTATGCGGCGTAAATCATCTTCTATTTGTTTCCGCTCTGTAATATCACGAATCACATTGAGTAAATAAGTTTTGCCAAACCATTCTAAGCGCTTAACAGATAGCAAACCGATGCGTTTTTCCCCGGACTTTAAACAAAATTCAATTTCTAAATTTTGGATAAAATCCTGTGTCTGCGACTTTTTTTTGATTTGCGCATAACTGTCAACGGTTAATCCCATATCCAAAACTGTAATTGGCGTACCGATGACATTTTCTCGGCTGTAGCCGGTGACATTTAAAAAAGTTTGATTTACTTCTACGCAATAACCCTTGCCCAAGGTAGTTAACAAAATTAAATCGGGATAAGCATCAAAAATATTCACAAAATTTTCTTGATAACTGTTGCCGATAAATGGTTCCCTTTGAGATGTAAAAATACCAGCTTTGTCGCTAGTTATCTTAAAATTCATAATTTCAAATATAAGGTATTATATAAATATCGATAATTTTATTAATACCTATAACATTACAGATAAGTTGTTTTACCAATCTTCTTAATCGAAGTTTTACAAAAACATAGGAATTGGATTAAGTTGAGTTTCTGGAAGTTCTGCTTTTAACCATCCCATGTTTACGGGAACTTCATACAATCGTCCTGGTGCAAACTGTGCCCAAAAGTGACGCAAACCGGGAACTACAACTTTCACAACAGGTATAGCAATATCTGGGTGCGTTTGCTCTAGAACCAATATTTCTAGCCCCTTCGTTGTAGCTAAATTTACACAATTAATTACATCTTGTTGCAAATCATTACTTTGGTAGGGAGCATAATCTGTGTAAACTTTAGGACTAGCATTAATATCCGGTGATAAATAAGGTTGATTTTCTAATGTCGCAGTTGTACACCAATGCTGTATATCTTGACGGCTAAATTTGGCAGAAGCTTGAGGATTTCCACCACTAGAGAGAAATACCATTTGATTCATTTCTGTAACAGCACGTAACAGAGCAATTTTGGCATCAAAGTGAGTACCAAAGCCAAATAAAATATCTTCCGGCTGTTGATTGTAGCGGCGAGAAATTGCGGCGAAGGTGGGAATATTTAAATCAGTAGTTAAGTCTAATACCCAGAAATCACGACCGATAAATTTATAATATGTCTGTAATTTATATAGATACGGATCGTCAAAACTATGAAGATTCACACCAGGTTTTGCGAGTCGGTTATACCACCAAATAGCTACTGCATCCCGCTCAACTAACTCCATAAATCCCTGAAGAATAGCCTCTTCTTTACAACTTCCCGCAGCTGTACCATTAGTATCTGCAAAACAAAAGTTGTGGTTTTCCGGGAGAGGATAACC
Source organism: Calothrix sp. FACHB-168 (assembly GCF_963889195.1). Lineage (NCBI taxonomy): Bacteria > Bacillati > Cyanobacteriota > Cyanophyceae > Nostocales > Calotrichaceae > Calothrix > Calothrix sp. FACHB-168. The sequence continues at coordinate 41,108 of NZ_CAWPNJ010000096.1, read as the reverse complement.
ATAATAACAATAGGCTGTTGGTAGATATTTAAATTGTTGCTGATTTAGCGACCAAAAAGGCGACCATTCAATTTCTTGACTTTCATCAAAGGGATCGGGTATCCATTGAATGACATGGTGTTGCTGATTCCAAATTTGGCGATCGCGGTATTGATTGGCGCTATAATGCATAAACTTATCAGGATGAATCGCTAATTCTTGCAAATTAGCATAAGCAGCTTTCACCCTTGGTTCTTCTCCCGTAAAAGCTCCGCAATAGCGCTCAATTGCTTCGCCTAAGGCGCTCATCTTCGCTTGGGCGGCTGTTTTCCCCTTACCAAAGCTTTTTTGGCGTAAATCTTCTAACCTTCTGCCTTTATACGGTAAACTATGCTCAACAACATAGGCGTGAATCAGCTCGTTGTTCTGGAAAGGTTGAAAGATACTTTTAATTACGCCAGTTACCGGGCTAATATGATGTTCGTAATTTTGCCAAGCTTGCTCTGGTAAACAACTGCGATACCCACCATCATCGCTTAATTGCTTGGGTTGGCTAGTTAATACCAATGGTTGAGGTTCTGGTTCTTGATAGGCTATTTCGCCGCAACAATCGCATTGGGGACGACGAACTAAAGTATGGCGTTGGATGTTGAGATTAATTAAATCAAAAGTTAATAATGTCCCTTCTAGGGTATGCTGTTCGGGATTACTTAACCATTTAGCAATTTCTGTAGCTGCTAAATTCAGCGCAGTATCTACAGTTGAAGGTAACGCCGCACGAGAAATCAACAACGGGTTGAGGGTTTGCTTTTGTTCTTGTAAAAAAGATTCAACCTCACGATTCATTCTCAAACGCTGTGCGAGACATTCCCAGCAACCTGTCACGCCAGGACGAAAAATGGGGCCAATCCAAATTACACTACCTACAGGTTTAACTAATAACCAAGGAAGCTGCTGTTGTAAAGCTTCGTAATTAAATTGTGCTAATCCTGGTTGAAGATAGTCATCTGTAACCACCACAGCAAATTTACCAGTATCCGCCACAGAAATATTCAGGGATTCTAAAATGGCAATTAGCGGCTGTGATTTGACGCTACCAAAGGTGGTGATGCTAACTTTAGCTGCTTTTTGCGCTTGGGTAACCGAGTTACCATCTTGATTTAACAGTCCCCAAAAAGCAGATTCATGAGGTGGAATGTTATCTGCGTTGGTAATATAACCTTTACGATGCAATTGTTCTAAACCATAAATAATTTCATCAGCCTTAGCTTGTCCTTGCAATTGTTGAATAATTTCCTCTACTGTGTAAAGTCCATTAAGTAGAGGTGCTAAAAGGTAATATAAACGCCCATTCAGGATAAAATGACCTTTTTCACTTAATAAAAATACAGTTTTAGGAGGAGATAATTCAACATGAAAATGCTCGTGAAACTTCGGCTGGATGAGCATAATTTTTGCTGTGCAATATAAACACAGTAAAGGTTTTTTGCGAAAACGAGAATTTATTGAGACTTGATTAGTAAATGTTGTTTTATTTCGCTAATTTGCTGACTTAGGCTATTTATTTCTAAATCTTGAGCTTGCAATTTTTGGTAAAGTGCTTGAATTGCCGCTAAAGCCACACCATTAGCATCTACAGTATTAATAAAGCGATCGCTCTCACCACAGTTGAAAATGGCGGCAAAGTCTTGCGCCATCGGGCCGATATGGCGAATTGTTTCATCCTGGTTTTTATACTTCCAAGAAGTTATGGGTAAATTGGCAATTCCCAAAAGAATAGCCTGAACATCCACCTCAGCGACAACTTCTTTGACATGGCGATCGCTTAAGAAACGCTTTGAGCCATTAGGATCTAGAGATAGATGAGGATTATTTTCTAACCCAGGAGCGTTTAGTGTGCCATCATTTCCAGGAATTTCTTGTTCTGCAGGATTAATATAGCCAGTACCGCCCACACAATTTGCTAATTCATCATCCGTTAATTCTTCAATTAAGCTGGCTGTGGGTACAGGTTTTTGGTCATTATTGTACATAATTTTCCTGATAATCGTCTGAAATTAGATATGGACAATATTGGCTAATTAATGGCATTTTTGCGATAAATTGAGCCTATTTATCAGTTATCTGTTGCTGTAGTTGCAGTAACTGTATTTGCAGTTCTCTGATTTGGGAATCTTTTTGTTGCATCAGTTGGTAAAGTGCTTGAATTGCGGCTAAAGCGACACCATTAGCATCTACAGCGTTGATAAAGCGATCGCTTTCACCGCAGTTAAACGTCGCTGCAAAGTCTTGCGCCATCGGGCCTATATGACGAATTGTTTCATCTTGGTTTTTATATTTCCAAGTGGTAATGGGTAAATCCACAATTCCCTTGAGGATATTGTGAACATCAATCTCAGCGACGGCTTCTTTGACATTGCGATCGCTCAAGAAGCGCTTTGAGCCATTAGGATCGTAAGTGACTCCTAGATCTAGAGCTTGATCGATAATCTGGACACCAGCATTGACACTCGTATAGCCTAATAATTTTGATTCAACTAGTGGAACTGTTAGCAACGCCTCTTCCCCAAAAGTAACTGCAATATCACAGCCACCAACACAAGCGGCTAATTCTTCATCGTTGAGATCTGCAATCAGACTTTCTGTACTGGTTAAATTCTGGGAGTTACTTAGCATACATTGAACCTTTTATTTATAAACTAATTGCCAACAAAAAACGCAGCAAATTTATCTTGCATTCATCATTGATATCGGCAATGAGGTATTAAATCATGCTGATATCTTTTCCAAATCGAAATAGTTACAACCTAGTACAACCGTTATTTAATCATATTGTTGACAATTTCTGCTTCCCTGTAAATTCTCTATTGTTAAATCAACTTTAAGCTAGACATGCTAATAGCAATTTACTAGCACTATGCAGCGTTTATCTATGCTTTAAAATAGAGTTACTGAGATTGCTGTCTGTGGCAATAGCAATTAATGTATATTAGCTTTGAAAGCCACAAAAATCCTGATTTTGTGTTGCAATATATAATTGTCATACAATTATTTTTTCTTTAAGATAAATTTATTTTTCCCATTTTACAGAAATTATCTCTCAGTAATAATACGGTTATTTTTAGCTCGTAACTTTATTCAATCTATAACAATTAACATTTCAAATATCTGCTAAGTAAAGTTACTCAATTATCTAATTTGAATTACAAGTAGTTGAGGGTAATCCAGAATTATGAGGGGTATTTACTAGTACCTGTGCAGTTAAAACCACATCTCCTTGGGGCGTTATTATCAGTCCTTGAGCTTCGACAATTTCATCAGAATGAGGTAATGGTAGACTGGCAAAAGCAGTAACTCCTTTAGTGCGATCGCTACTGCTGTAAATGGGAACTGTTTGGATATCTTGCAAAGTAAGATCCCCACCCAAAGCCACCTCTGGATTTTGTGGTAAACCACCTCGTCCAATCACAGTTAAACGGCTGGATGTTTCCGGATTGTTTTGTCTACAACCTTGAGTAATTAATGTTGAAGCATCATTTGGCTGCGTTGGTAAAACAGCAATTCCTTTGGTAGGATCTACAGCTAAAGTTGTAATTTCTACAGTTCCACTTAAACCAAACTGAGAACTAGCTGTAATTTCGCTGTTAGCAGTGAGTTCGGGACGAAATTCAATCCCAAATATTCCTTGCGTTGTAATTTGCACATTCCCACCTCTACCAGCAATTGCATTAGCTGTAATATCGCTATTATCAGCAGCAACTAACAACCCAGAAGTAATCTTAATATCTCCACCATTACCATTACCACCTGTAGAATTAGTAGTAATTCTGCTACCGTTCCGCATTAATAAAATATCTTGAATATGTAAGACAATATTACCTCCCTCACCAGATTTAGTTATAGCTTGAATTCCTCCAGAATCTTGTTGTATATTCCCTCTATTATCTAGTTCTATAGAGTCAGCTTGAATATTAATATTTCCACCCTTACCCTTACCTTCGTTATCTACACTTAACCTAGCACCGCCCTGAACTAAGAATTTACCTGTAGAAATTTCTAAGTTACCAGCAGAATTATTATTTTCACTATCTAAAACACTAGCAGATAGGCTACTAAATGTTGGGATTAATTTGCTTTCATCTAACGGATCTATTCTCAAAGAGCCTTGCCCTAGTAATTTAATATAATCAGTGGCATTAATTGTGAGGATTCCTCCCTTACCAGAACCAAGGGTTTCAACAGCAATATTACCGCCATTTTCTACTATTAATTCCCGCGTATTAATAGTAATATTTCCGGCATTGCCAGTAGTATTGGGATTGCTACCACTGAAAATACCACCAGGAATTTTATGAATCAGGGATACTCCACTGACGTTGACAGAATCTCTAGCATTAATGATAATATTTCCACTATTTCCAGCAGCAGCAGTACCTGCAAAAATTTGTGCCCCATCATGAATAATTAACTTCTTAGTGTTAACTATTAAATCACTACCTTGTCCCTTACCTTCTTGAACTGCCGTAAACAAACCACTACTGAAGGAATCAGAATCTGTGACTCCGATTAATTCCACACTATTAGCAGCATTAATCGTCAAGTTTCCACCTGTGGCATCTGCTATAGTTGCAGTCGATATTTGCGCTCCGTGATGCACGAATAATCGCTGAGTATTTACTATTAAATTTCCGCCGCTACCAGTTCCAGAAGTATCTGCTAATAACCCAGTAAATAAAGAAAAATCATCTGAGTCAGCACCAATTAATTCAACTGCTGCTTGCGCATTAATAGTTAAATTACCTCCTTTACCAGAGGAACCTATTAAAGTAGCGGTAGATATGCGAGATTCGCCTTTAACCTGAAGATTGCTAGTATTAATTGTGATGCCTAAGCTATCACCACTACCACTAGTTGTGGCAAATAATCCATCTGTAAACAGTCCGGTTGTTCTGTTGCTTGAGACTATGATTGAATCTGAAGCATTTAATTTTAAATTTGCACCAGAAATATCACCTAATGTATCCGCTTTTACCCAAGAATTCTCAACGAACAACTGCTTTCCTGTTATTTGAATACTACCGCCACCATCACCACTGGTTGTGACTAAAGAATTATCTGTGATTGATACATTAGCTCTGTTAATATTGTCAGGAAAACGGAATTGTGACTGATTCGCTTTTAAAGAAAGTCCAACTGTACCCGTATCGGCTATTCCACCGAGTTCAATATGACCGCTATCGGCAGTTAATTGACCGCCATTAATATTAACGTCACCACCAATCAGGGCGAGATTTTGATTGATGGGAACTTTCAGATTAGCTGTTTGTACTTGGATAGGTTTTGAATTACTAGAAAATTGTAAGCCGATAGGAACATTGATACTTAATAATGGAGGATTTTTATCTATATTTGTATTAAATTCTTTGCCATCGGCAAACTGTAAACTTTTAGCAGTAGTTGCCAAAAATGAGCCACCAATATTTAATTTGGCATTAGCACCAAAAATAATGCCATTAGGATTAATTAAGAATAAATTAGCATTTCCCTGAGTATGGATTATGCCATTGATATGAGAAGGCACGATCCCAGTCACGCGACTGATAATATTTTGAATAAAGGCTGCATGATTAAAATTAGCAGAACCACCATTAGGTACAGAGAATTCGCTAAAGCTATGAAAAAGATTACTGCCAGCTTGATTACCACCCGTAATGGAAAAATTTAACCCATCAGTAGAAGTAACATTTGTATTCAGACTACCATCTGGGGCGATCGCCTGGGGGTAACAAGGTTGAGTCAATATCAGATGTGTAGTTGCAAATATTCCAGCAATAGTGAGAATAAAGGGCGAATTCATAAAATGCAAATTACCCAAATCTGGCGATTCGTCTTTATTTCAGTATTCCCGTAATCGCTGCAAGTATTATGTGCTGAAATTGATCGAGATAATTTTGCCCACAGTGCGATCGCACTGTGGGCGTAGTAGCTAAACTTTAATTAGGCAGTAATTTAGCCTTGGCTAGCGCTACTCGAAGGTGGCATAATGACTTTTTTCGCTAAACCTAAAGTCTTCAGTGCTTTAATACTCCACCAAGTAATATCAATTTCCCACCAAGCAAAGCCGGATTTGGCAACATGGGGATAAGTATGATGGTTGTTGTGCCATCCTTCGCCATAGGTTACCAAGGATACCCACCAAAGATTGCGGGAATCATCTGTATGATCGAAGGTACGATAGCCCCATTTGTGGGTTGCTGAGTTGACAAACCAAGTGGAGTGCCATAATAAGACGGCGCGGACAAACATACCATAAATGACGAAAGACCAACCGCCTAAAGCATATAACAACACACCCAAGGGGATTTGCAACAGCAAAAAGTAGCGATCTAACCAACGGTAATATGGTTGACGGGCTAAATCTGGGGCGTATTTTTGATATATTTCCGCATCAAAGAATTCTGTACGGGGGTAAAAAATCCATAACATGTGACTCCACCAAAACCCTTTTGTGGCAGAGTAGGGATCTAAGTTGATATCTTCAGTATGGGCGTGATGCTGACGATGTCCACCTACCCAGAAAATCGGCCCCCCTTGTAACGCTAAAGCACCAATGGTAGCGATCGCATATTCTAACCATTTCGGTACTTGGAAACTCCGATGGCTCAAAAGTCGGTGATATCCCAAACAAATCCCAATGCTGCCAAGTAACCAGTGCAAAAACAGCAGTATACCTAATGCTGACCAAGAAAAAAACCAAGGCGCTAAGAGCGCTAACAGATGAACTGTACCAAAAAATAATACGTTCGTCCAACTGAGCTTTGACGTTCCTTGTTCGGGGGTGAACGTCAGAGATTTTGCAGTCATAAAAATTCCTGTTGATGATGAATTAAGCGATCTGCTTTTTGCGGATGTACTCTTGCATTGGTGACAAGGGAATTACCCGTTCTGTATAAGTTGGTTACAGTAAAGTAGAGCAAGTATCACTTACATTTGTATTCTAACAACTTCTTTTTTTATCTGCAAGTGCTACTTGCATTATTGATTTTTATGGCATCTCCCACCCATTCAGCTCGTCAACGCCTGATTCAAGCAGCGCTGGAACTATTTACGGCGCAAGGAGTCAGCAATACTACTACCCGGCAAATTGCCGAAAAGGCAGAAGTAAATGAAGTGACGTTATTTCGCCACTTTGGTAATAAAAATGGGCTGATGTTAGCTGTTTTGGAAGAATCTGCGGCTTTTAAGAACTTAGGGGAATCCTTAGTCCGTCGCGCTAGTCCCCCAGGTAGCGTTTACCAAGCCCTGAAAGATTATGCAAGTGATAGCTTGCTTGCACTAGAGCGGGTACCGGAGTTTGTCAGATCTGTAGTCGGTGAAGCCGATCGATACCCAGCCGAAAATCGTCGCGCCTTGGGGAGGGGTTTAACCGAAGCTAACCGCTATGTTGCTCAATACTTAGCTACAGTAATTGAGCAAGGACACTTAAATACCTATCTTCCGGCAGAAAAATTAGCCAGTTTACTGAATGGGATGCTGTTAGGCTACGCCGTAATCGAGTTTACGAGCGAATTTCACGAACTCTGGGAAGACAGAGATGATTTTTTAGAGAACTTAGTGGAATTATTTTTACGCGGTGCGATGTCACCTTCACCAGAATTAGCAATTAATCATGGTGTAGAACATGATGTCAGTATAGAGGTAGCTGATTTACCTGCGGCGTTAGTCCATGAAATTTTGCGCCAAGCTAGGAGATTAGGACTACAAGATTTGGCTTTAGCTTATATATTATTTGCAGCTGGCTTATCCCCTACAGAGATAGTTAACTTACAGCGATCGCATCAAATCTACGACGATCAAGGACACTTTTTGCAAATTACCACTCCCGGATTAGTCCGCCAAGTTCCTGTAAATCAATGGATTTTAGGGAAACAGTATGGCTCTTATACTAACAATCCCTTAACTAAATGGCTCAAGAGTCGGAAGGATCGTCAAACAGCGATGTTTCTCAACAGATCAGGGGAAGGAATTTCCGAGTCAGAAATTAACAGCCATTGGGAAATCTGGACAGCAGGAATGTTAACACCCCAAGGACAACCCCCAGCGATCGCGCAAGCACAACACACTTGGCGCGTAGAAATGTTAATGCGCGGAATTACCTTAGAAAACTTAAGCATCCTCACTGGTTGCGATCGCACTCAATTACAACCCTACGCCCGCAGATCCAAAGAAAAAGCCGCATTAGAGCAAGCTACTAGGTTGGATCATAAACCGAATTGAGAGGACAAGGGAGACAAGAAGGACAAGGAGGACAAGGGAGACAAATTGTACAGACGCGATTCATCGCGTCTCTGACTATTGACTAATGACCCTTGACCATTGACCATATTTCAATAATTTATGCTTTAAAACAGTTCCTAGCTTATGCCTTGTTCTGCCACTTTAAATCAACTGGTTGAAATTCTTTTAGCACAGCCTGTAAACTTATCAACTGCGGCTTTAGCACAGTTGGGTAGCGGTATCCAAACAGACACTCGTATCCTCAAGCCAGGTGAGGTATTTGTGGCTTTGCGAGGTGAAAAGTTTGACGGACATGAGTTTGTTGCAGTCGCTATTGCTAAAGGTGCGATCGCGGCGATTGTTGATTTTGAATATGAAAATCCCAGATTACCAGTATTACAAGTCAAAAATACTCTAGAGGCTTATCAAAAAATTGCTCGTTGGTGGCGCGATCGCTTTAACATCCCGGTAATTGGTGTTACTGGTTCTGTCGGTAAAACTACTACTAAAGAACTGATCGCCGCAGTTTTAGCCACTCAAGGACGAGTCCATAAAACTTATGGAAATTACAATAACGAAATTGGTGTGCCGAAAACTCTCTTAGAACTCGGCTCGGAACATGATTTCGCTGTAATTGAAATGGCGATGCGGGGTAAGGGACAAATTGCTGAACTCACTCACATCGCTAATCCGACAATTGGCGTTATTACTAACGTCGGGACGGCACATATCGAATTACTCGGTTCGGAAACTGCGATCGCTGAAGCTAAATGTGAGTTATTAGCCCAAATGCCCCAAAATAGCGTCGCCATTCTCAATCAGGATCATCCTTTATTAATGTCCACAGCCGCAAAGGTTTGGCAAGGAAAAGTCATCACTTACGGCTTATCTGGCGGCGATATCTCAGGAAAGGTAGTAGATAATCAAACCCTGACAGTAGAAGATATGCAACTACCTCTACCTTTACCCGGTCGTCACAATGCCACAAATTTCCTAGCAGCTTTGGCAGTTGCTCAAGTTGTGGGTATTGATTGGGCTAGCTTGCAAACTGGTGTTAAAGTTGACATGCCTACCGGGCGATCGCAGCGTTTCGCTTTACCCAACGATGTAGTAATCTTAGATGAAACATACAATGCTGCACCAGAAGCTATGCTTGCAGCCTTGCAATTATTAGCAGATACCCCAGGAAAGCGAAAAATTGCAGTTTTAGGCGCGATGAAAGAATTAGGAGAGCGATCGCCCCAATTGCACCAGCGAGTCGGCGAAACAGTCCAGAAATTGCAATTAGATGGGTTATTGGTGTTAGTTGATGGTACCGACGCCGAAGCGATCGCCAAAAGTGCCCAGGGTATCCCCTCAGAATGCTTTGCCACCCATGCAGAATTAGTAGCGAGATTAAAGACATTTGTGCAAGCAGGCGATCGTTTATTGTTTAAAGCCGCCCATTCCGTTGGATTGGATCAAGTTGTTAACCAGTTGCGTGCGGAATTCGTTAACTGAGATTTGTAGTCACCAAAATGGGTTATAGGTAAATGAAAAATCGCTAATGGCTAAAGTGCAATTGGTCATTAGCTTTTTACTTGTCAGTTGTCAGTTGTTCCTCATAGGGACTTCCAAATAAAAAAATATACAACTATTGATTGTGGGGTGGGCGTCTCGCCCGCCCATAGTCAAAGGCGGGCAAGACTTCGGCGTGAGCGCTCAGTCGAACGCTGCCCACCCCACAAGATTGGATAATTTATTTCTTGGAAGTCCCTTAAACCCAGCTACCGCAAGGAACTGAAGTTCCTTGCTCATAGCCAAAGTCATCTCAAGATGACTAAATATCCTCAAAATCTTGAGTCTACTGAAGTAGGGGCGGGTTCACAGATATGCTCCAATAATTTACGACTATCTCGCTTAACCCGCCCCTACTTTGGCTTTGGCCCTTGAGCGAAGTCGTACTGCAAAGCAGAACCCGCAGGGTAAGGCGGGCGACAAAGCTAAGACAGAGGCTATTTTTAGCTTAAGTTGACACCTATGGGTTACCTCGCCCCTACAATTTGGGATAATTTATTTTCTGGAGTTCCCATATACAAACTAAGACTCACCAATTAAGGTAAACGCCGCTTGAACCACTTAATTTAAAGCGTTGACAAAATTCAACCGTATACATCCTGATGGGGATAGTATACGGTGCGATTAATGCTATACTGGAAAAATCTATTAAAAGTATATAATATTACATTTAATAGAGTATTTATACTTAATATAGTTTTTCATTCAAGTTTTCTGTGGTGGGAGTAATGGACTGTTCGTAGTTGGTATTTTGTTGGGTGAGAGCGATCGTGCCGAAGAGCATCATACTGCCCACAGCTAATGCGATCGCCGGACGCTTGAGAAACAGAAAATCTCGCACTATCCTGGCTAAAGGACTGCTTTGACGCCGCAGTTCCGCAGAAACCATCATTTGCTTAATGGTAAATGGATCGCGGACATAATGACCGCTAGGACAAACTACCAGTTTTTCTTGGCAATATGGACAACTAAACAAGCCAACACAAGACTTTAAAGGTTTAGGTGTGGCATTTCTTTGGCAAATCGGACAAGTAACATAATGATTATCAAATATGTGTGTATTCATCTAATTTATCCGCCTAGTCCCTTGACTCGCTCTATAAACAATAGTTATAGTGAATTCCCGTTTCACCCTGAATCGACTCACTGATGTGGTCTAACATCCGTTTTTAATTACACATACAGTATTCTTGCTACTCAAGTTAGTTGAATGACTGCAACACGAGTATAGCTAGCTTTAGTAAAGGATGCTTTTGTTTAGTGTTTGCCGTTGGTGCAATCACCAACATCCTCCGTACTGTACGATTATTTTACGGCTTAATTTTATACTGAATTACACTTTACCACTGCTGGTTTATCATTAACTATAATAATTCTCTCCCATTTAATCATTCTCTCCATCAAAATTTTGCATAGTGGAATTTTTTTTAACTGAAACTTTGCAAAACTCGTGAATCTCGCATACTTGTCTGGTTGCTAAATCATGGCTCACAATGAGAAGTAACAGATAAAAATTTAAATTTTTTCTTACATTTACCTCGCCTCTCAATGACTCTCTTGCCGCCCAAAGAACTGAGGAAGGTGACGGAACCACCTGCTTTTCCTTCTCTTTCCAGTCGTTTAGCTCGCTTAATTAATCGTTTTCAACCATCGTTAGAAACCGTTGTGCTGCTTTTAGCCGTATTAATTGGCGGCGGTACGGGTATGGGTGTAGTTACTTTTCATTATTTAATCCAGCTGATTCACGATTTGATGCTGGAAAACTTTATGGGCGCAATCGGTACCTGGGGTGCTTGGACTTTAGCCTGCGTTCCGATTCTTGGCGGCTTAATTGTGGGATTAATGCGCTGGCGCACCCAAGATTTTGGCCCTGGATTGGCTTCTTTAATTGCTGCTTCTCAGGGTAAAGAAATTAAGCAGCCACTGCGCCCAGTCACGAAGATGTTAGCCGCTTCGGTATCCTTGGGAAGTGGTGCTTCTTTGGGGCCGGAGGGGCCAAGCGTCGAAATAGGTGCTAATTTTGGGATGCTGTTGTCTTTGGTGCTGCAAGTATCCCAAGAACAACAACGCTTACTTTTAGGTGCGGGTGCAGCAGCCGGATTAGCAGCCGGGTTTAATGCTCCCATTGCTGGGGTATTTTTTGCCCTAGAGGTGGTAATCGGAGCTACTTCTTTTGCCACTTCGGCGGTGAGTGTGGTGTTATTAGCTGCTGTAGTTGCAGCCTTAATTGCTCAAATTGGGTTGGGTGCCCAACCTGCCTTTGCTTTACCTGTCTATCAAGTCCGCAGTCCTTTAGAATTGCCTATTTATCTGGGATTAGGCTTAGGTGCAAGTCTGGTGGCGCTGGCTTACAAAGAGTCAATTCGCATCGCTAAAGCTTGCTTTGTCGGACAAGTTCCTGTGGTGGCGTTTTTGGGACGAATTCCCAGGTACATCCATCCGCTCATTGGTGGTGCGATCGTGGGGATAACAGCTTTATATTATCCGCAAATTTTGGGTATTGGTTATGGCACAGTCCAAGCCATGCTGCAAGATGTGGAGTTTTCTTTGCCCTTATTGCTGGTACTGTTAATTCTCAAGCTGCTGATGACAGCGATTAGTAGCGGAAGTGGTTTTGTTGGCGGTTTGTTTGCACCGGCAATGTTTTTAGGTGCTTCCTTTGGTTCTGCTTATGCCAAAATTGTTGCGGTAATTTCTCCTACCATTGGTGCCCAAATGGCGGCTCCTCCAGCTTATGCAATGGTAGGTATGGCAGCAGTTTTAGCGGCTAGCGTTAGAGCGCCGTTAACAGCAATTATCATGCTATTTGAATTAACTCGCGACTACCGCATTGTTTTACCTTTAATGGCGGCTGTGGGTTTGAGTGTTTGGTTAATCGAACGCCTCAAACCAAATTCTAGTTCTAATTCTAATCTGCAACAGATTGGGTTGTCGGAATTGAAAGATGAGAAGACAGAAATGTTGCAGCAAATTTTAGTTAAAGATGCAGTTTTGACTTGCCCGAAAAAATTAGCAGCTACATTAGGAGTATTAGAGGCAGCCAAGGAAATGATCCGCGATCGCTGCCATCATGCTTTAGTAATTAATGAAGCCGAGCAATTAGTAGGGATTATTTCCTTAGAAGATATTAACCGTACTCTTCGTCGCAGGCAAAACTATCAAAATTTGCCCATCGAAATTCAGAGCGATTTATCTGGCAAAACTTTGCTAGATATTTGTACCACGGAAATTCTTTATGCTTGGATGGATGAACCTTTATCTGAAGCTTTAGACCGAATGGCGCTGAGAGGTTTGCATCAATTACCTGTTGTCGCCAGAGATAATCACGAGCGCATTTTAGGTCTACTAGAAAAGGAGCAAATTGCATTGACTTGTAGTTTAGCTGTTACAAATCAGGCAATTCACCAGTATTTATCCATGCAGCTTTTATAAATACGTGGTAACTAGTCATTAGTCAATGGTCAATAGTCAACAGTCAATAGACTTGGGACTTTTGACTATGGACTTTTGACTCTTGACTAATTTATTATGCTGTGGCTTCTATATCTTCGATATCTTCTCTATCTTCTGGATCTACTTGGCGGAGACGAATGTGTTTTTTCCCTAAAGTGATGAGAAACTCATCTCCAGGCTTGAGATTCATCTGTTTTGTATAAGCCGAACCTATCAGCAAGTTGCCGTTAGATTGCACGCTAATTCTATAGCTAGCACTGCGTCCACCACGCCCATTAGCACTAGGTGTACTGTCTAATTGAATGCCTTCAGCATCAATTAGGGCGTTTAAGAACTTCATCATATTGACGCGCTCTATACCATTTTTTGTAACGGTATAGTAGCCGCACTTCTTAGCTTTGTCTTCTTTGCTCTCGTTCTCTAGCTCTTTGACTTTTTTGAGCAGATCTTCACCGACTAGTGGTTCAATTTTTTTCTGTTTAGCCATCAACTTAGGTCGAAAACGAATGTTTCAAGTCTTTGAATCGATTTTATTTTAGCTGACATTGAGCTAGTAGGAACAAAATCCTTTAGTTTTTATTTCAGCCTTGCCAAGTATATTACATTCATTGGCAGAATTGTTACTAGATTTTCAATATTATGACAATCTATTTTGTAGAATGCTGGCAATAGTGATAACTATATATAGGTTGTGAATTACTGCTAAACTATACTTGTTTAAGTTTTCTAAAGTATGCCGAAAAAAGTTGACTAGTTGCTGATATAGCGAATTGAGGTAGAGAGCGATCGGCAAAACCAATCCTGAGTCAGTAAGGGTAGGTTTTGCAAAATATCCATTTGGTAATGAGAGATATTTGCTTAAACCCACCCTTACAAGACTGTCAAGTCCAAAGTTTTTTGAGCATTGACCATTGACTCTAGACTAAATAAGAAAGCTGCTAACAATGAAACTAACAACGAGAGGACAATACAGTGTAAAGGCCTTACTAGATTTAAGTTTACAGCCAAAGTATGGCCCTGTATCGGTGAGAGCAATTGCCAATCGCCAAGATATTCCTGCTCCTTACCTAGAAAAATTGTTAATAGAAATGCGTCGTGCTGGATTGGTAAAATCAATTCGTGGTAGTGTTGGCGGTTACCAATTGGCACGAGAACCTGTAAAAATATCTATAGGTCAAATTTTAGAGTCTGTGGGTGAAACGATCGCTTATTTACCCGATCGCGCCCCAACATCGGCACAAGCTGAAGATTGGGTCACATTTACACTTTGGCAAAGACTCAACCAAAAATTAAAAGAGGCTATATATAGTATTACCTTAGCCGATCTCTATTACGATGCTCGCAGTAGGCAGGCTTCACTAGGAGAAGAAGCAAATTTTGTAGTTTAGTCAAAAGTCAGTAGGCTTGGATTTTATCAAATTTTCCTTGGGAAATGAAATATGTTGGTTAAACCCGCCCGTACAAAAGTCTAGAATCAAAAGTCTAGAATCAAAAGTCCATAGTCAAAAGTCTATAGTTAACAATTTCTGGACTAATGACCGTTGACCATTGACTAATGACCATTGACTAATGACCATTGACCATTGACTAATGACTAATAACATTTATATATTAATTGTTGCGGCAATTTTAGATTATATAATTGGCGATCCTTGGGGTTGGCCTCATCCAGTACAAGTAATGGGATGGGGAATTTCTTGGTTCACTAAAGTATCTGGGAAATATTTTCACCATCCTGATAGCCAAAGAATCGCGGGAATTTTCCTCGGCATTTTTTTAGTAATTGGTAGCGGAGTTAGCTGCTGGTTAATAATTCATATTACTAGATGGCTGCATCCCATATTGGGAATTATCACAGAAAGCATAATTTTAGCTAGTTGTTTTGCGCTTAAAAGTTTGAGAACAGCCGCAGTCACTGTTTTAAAACCTCTGACAGCCGGAAATTTAACAGAGGCTCGCGATACTTTAAGTAATTATGTAGGTCGAGATACCAAAGACCTTGACGCAGCAGAAATTTTGCGAGCGATTTTAGAAACTGTCACCGAAAATGCGACTGATGGGGTGATGGCTCCGTTGTTTTATGCAGTTGTTGGTGCATTCATTCCCTTTATTGGCGCTGCACCCTTAGCTTTAGCGTACAAAGCTAGCAGTACTTTAGATTCAATGGTGGGTTATAAAGAAGCACCTTATACTTATTTGGGTTGGTTTAGCGCACGGTTAGAAGATTATTTAACTTGGCTTCCTTGTCGGTTAACAGTCATCACTTTAGCTGTGTTCTCAGGTAAACCCCTGCATGTGTGGCGAATTTGTCGCCGAGATGCTGTCAAAGATCCTAGTCCTAATTCTGGTTGGAGTGAGTGCGCCTATGCAGCGATTTTAGGCGTGCAGATGGGTGGAATAAATTGGTATCGCGGCGTAGCTAAACATAAACCATTTTTAGGCGATGACATTTATCCGATTACACCGCAAACTATTGAATCTGCTTTGCAATTAACCAGATATTGTTTTTTACTTTGGTTAGGAGTAGCGATCGCTCTACTCTTAATTTACCTAAACAGGTAATCATAGATATAGGGCATTGGGCATTGGTTAGTTAGAGACGCGATTAATCGCGTCTCTACAATCGTCCTCTTTATCCTCCTTATCCTCCTCCAGTCGCCTTAAATATCTGGTATCATGCATTACTCAGGGGTATCGGTCTATGACTATGTCTGTAAAAGTAGTTGAAATTCTCTCAGCAGAAGAACTTCGTCGTACTGTAAATCGCCTAGCTTCGGAAATTGTGGAGCGGACGCGCGATTTATCTGGGCTGGTTTTGCTAGGTATTTATACTAGGGGTGTAATATTAGCTGAGTTATTGGCCCGTCAAATTGAGATATTAGAAGGCGTGACTGTTAAGGTGGGAGCATTAGATATTACATTTTATCGCGATGATTTAGATCAAATTGGGTTGCGAACTCCAGCCAAAACCAATATCTCCTTTGACTTGACAGATCAAACTGTTGTCTTGGTTGATGATGTGATATTTAAAGGCAGAACAATTCGTGCGGCGTTGAATGCGGTAAATGAATACGGTAGACCTGAGGTAATTCGTTTAGCCGTTTTGGTAGATAGAGGTCATCGAGAAGTACCAATACATCCTGATTTTACTGGTAAGCAGCTACCTACAGCCAAAGAAGAGGTGGTGAAAGTTTATTTACAAGATTGGGATGGTAAAGATGCGGTGGAGTTGATTGGGGATTAGTCAATGGTCAATGGTCAATGGTCAATGGTCAATGGTCAATGGTCAATGGTCAATGGTCAATGGTCAACAGTCAATAGTCAAATTGCTAAATTTAGCAAGAATTGGCGGAAGGGTTGAATTGAGGTCAATGTGAAGATGCGATCGCATCCTACAACCATAGGAAGCTCGGTATAATTTAGGTCATGCTTTACGAAATTGAGTAAACATTGAGAAGCGATCGCATCTTACGACCAAGTATGAAACTTAATCTGGCTGAATTTCAGCAAATGGCAAACAATAACGCTAATTGCGACACCATGAGAGACAGCCAAAGCTTTGTGGCTTTAATCTTCCAATGATTTTGTCGGTACCTCAACTGCTGTGACATCAATTGTGCCATCGGGAGTAAAACGGCGAAAATGACGATTTTGGACTAACAATTGCTCACCACAGTTAGGACATTGCAATTGACTATTATTTAAGCCTGTAAACTCATATCGGCATACAGGACATTGATCCACAACTAAGTTCCGTTGCAACCACCAGCGAAATCCCAAAAAGGCAATTACGGGTGCTAATAGTAACAGTCCAAAAATAAACAGTAGTGAATTTACTAACCAACCCAAGCCTAAAGATGCTAGCAACCAAAACACTGCTAACGTTGTTAGCCAAGGGCGAAGACTTTCAAGCTGTGATGGAAAAGATTTAAGGCTCATTTTTAAATATCTTGTTGCTCTGTTTCTAGGATAGCGAGTTTGGGCAAGAGTCAATAGTCAATGGTCAACTGTCAAGGGTTCTAAACTGCGTATATTTTAAAACCTAAAATTTTTGAGCGATCGCCGAACAAGCCAAGCAATTAATTCAACGAGAAATAACCAATGCCCAATGCCCCATGCCCTTCACAGTAACTCTTGTAACCGTTTTTGCAAAGCATCCATACCAAAAAGGGCGATCGCTTGTTCTCTGAGCCAATATCCATCACAACGTTGCTCAACTCCTGTGAGTATTTCTATACAAGCATTTGCTACGGCGCTGGGGTCGCGGTGGGGAACGCGCCAGCCTAAGTTACCATCTTGTAAGGGGTCTGCAGAACCATCACTATCACCAGAGAGTACGGGTATACCGCAAGCCATTGCTTCTAAATATACAATACCAAAACCTTCTTGGGAAGGCATAATGTAGGCGTCAGCTAGGCGGTAATGTGCCATTAATTCTTCTGTGGGGACGAAGCCGGCAAATATAACGCGATCGCTTACACCTAAATCTTGAGCTAGTTGGGCTAATCTCGGTTGGTCATCGCCACGACCGATAACTAAGTATTTGACTTCGGGGAAAACTTGCAGAATTTGCGGTAATGCCCGAATTGTCACATCAACACCTTTATATATATCTCCCGACCATAGCCTAGCGACTGTGAGCAAAACTCTGGTATTATCTAAACCATACTTAGCTATCAATTCTGGCTGTTTAATTCCTGGTGTAAATTTATTGCCATCAATAGCGCATGGCAGTATTTTTACTTGGCTTGGAGCGATAAAATTAGCCGCACAGCAGCGATCGCGACTGTAACGGCTAATTGTCCAAATCCCTGATGCCGATCTAAGTGCCTGACGTTCTCTATTAGGTAGCGGTTCCCAAACTTCTTTGCCGTAAGTTAAGACTGTGTAAGGAATTCCTAAAGGTTGACAAAGAATTTGCACCAGTTTGGCTAAGTAGATGTGACCGCAAAAAACATGCTGGGGACGTTGTAGCAGCAGACACTTCAATAGCGCCAAGGTCATTTTTAATTTACCCAGATAGGGCGATTGGTTTTGAAAGCCATGAAATCGCAGTTTTTCATCCCAGTCAGGTGCAGAATTGGGGCGATCGCGCAGCACGAATACCTCTGCTTGATACCGGGGATTTAATTTTTGATAGGCACGGAAAATATCTTTAACGTAGGACTGAATACCACCCTCATGTACAAAAATTTCTAAAAATACAAATACATGATTGGTTTTGCGATTAACTTGATTGTTAAAATTCAGGTTTGCACTCACTTTAGCGATCGCCATTATTAAGTAGTATTTTTAACCAGAATTTGAGTGATGGAAATCCAAAACTAAAACAATCCCACCCTAAAAAAGGAGGGAGCATCCCAATTTTGACGCAATACCCTAGAAGGGTATTGCTATACCAACAAAGCCTGCCTTCGCAGGCTATCAAACTTTTAGCCTGCGAAGGCAGGCTTCGTATTTCTAGCCCCACCCTTATAGGGTGAGGGCGTTTTTGCACATTTGGGATGCTCCCAAAAAGGATAGGATTGCGCGTCAAAGGTCAACCGTCAACAATTCTAGTTGACTACTATTTTTACTTAGAGGCGGTATTAATGGCGACAGTAAAATTAGGAGTTAGTCTCAGCCAAATAATTGCGGCGGAATTAATTAATAAGCAAGTAATTGCTAAAGCTAACAAGATATAAGTCGGTAACATGACTACGCCGACGAGAAACCAGCTATAGACATGCATTACCATTACTGAAGCAAAAATACTAGCAATTCCCGCCGATAGCCATACATGATGTGATGGGCGACGGAATGCAACCAGAAACATTGTCAGGATTGTGGTTAGTAAATTGGCTGGCACTAAAAATGCGCAAATACTTACGCAGTTGGTGCGGGAGAACTCAGCTAAACAATGGAAATCGAGCATCAAGGTGTGGGGATAATGTTCGCATATACTAACAAATTAAATATATTTAAATTTAATATATTTAAAAATAATTGAACTTACCTTAGCATCAGATTGCAGTGAGCGCATCACCTATGTTACATAATTTAAATTAATCTCTGCAATTGTGAATATTTAATAGTGGGTATGCTGGGTAATGCCCAGCATCTAGAAATTAACCCATTAAAATCACTGTATCAATGACATGAATTACGCCATTATCTGCTTCGATATCGGCTGCTAAGACGGTGGCGTTTTTCACTTCAAAACCCTCAGAACAGTCAATTTTAATTGGTGAA
This sequence comes from Calothrix sp. FACHB-168, assembly GCF_963889195.1. NCBI lineage: Bacteria > Bacillati > Cyanobacteriota > Cyanophyceae > Nostocales > Calotrichaceae > Calothrix > Calothrix sp. FACHB-168. The sequence goes on along the minus strand of NZ_CAWPNJ010000096.1, from coordinate 21,611 downwards.
CCTTCGACGGAAGTTACTGTTCCTAATTTCTCTAAGTCAGCCTTGAAAAGCTTTCCAGGCACTACATGAAATGTCAAAATCCGTGCTAATTGGGGAATGTTCTGCACAAGAGTTTGGATAGTTCCTGGTGGTAACTTAGCAAAAGCATCATCATTTGGTGCAAAGACTGTGAAGGGGCCAGGACTTTTTAATGTTTCTACTAAACCTGCAACTTGGACAGCAGTTACTAGGGTTTTAAAAGAGTCAGTAGACACCGCAATATCAACAATATCGGGCATAGTTTTCACCTAAATTTGTGTATGTTATCTTAAAGGATAGTAAACTATTTTTAAGCTATATTAAATAAATTTAGCGGTAAATAGGGCTGCAAGTATATAGCGCGATCGCCCTATGATTGTCATAGATGAATCCCTGTGTAGGCAAAATGTCCGAACGTAGTTACGCCATTCTAGGAACTGGTGCATTAGGTGGCTTTTATGGTGCGAAATTGCAAAAGGCTGGTTTAGATGTCCACTTTTTGCTTAAGAGTGATTATGAATATGTCAGAGACTCTGGTTTAGTGGTGGAATCTGTAGATGGTGATTTCACCCTACCCCAAGTCAATGCTTATAATGATGTGACAAAAATGCCCAAGTGCGATGTGGTAGTTGTGGCATTGAAAACGACACAAAATCATTTATTACCACAGATTTTACCACCTGTTGTCAAAGCGGGTGGGGTGGTGTTGATATTGCAAAACGGGCTAGCTGTGGAAGAAGAAGTTGCAGCGATAGTTAGCAATGTGACTATAATCGGTGGATTGTGTTTCCTTTGTTCTAATAAAGTTGGCGCTGGACATATTCGTCACCTAGATTATGGACAAATTACCTTAGGGGAATATGCATCAGGTTATCAGCCTTGCGGAATTACCGAGAAGATGCAGCAAGTAGCTGATGATTTTATTCATGCGGGTATTTCCATAGAATTAACAGCAGATTTATTATTGGGGCGATGGAAAAAGCTGGTATGGAATATCCCTTATAATGGGCTATCTGTGATTCTTAACGCCAGAACCGATGAATTAATGGCTTATGAGCATACGCGCAAATTAGCCGAACAGTTGATGTATGAAGTTGCTGCTGGGGCGAAAAGTTGCGATCGCATTATTCCCGAAAGCTTTATTCAACTGATGCTCGACTATACTGTGAAGATGAAGCCTTATCGTACCAGCATGAAAATTGACGCTGATGAAGGGCGTCCTTTAGAAGTAGAAGCAATTTTTGGTACTCCATTACGCAAAGCCCAAGCTGCGGGTGTATATTTACCGCAGATTAACTGTTTATATCAGCAACTCAAGTTTTTGGATGGGAGATTGACGGTTGATGGTTGACACTTCGACAAGCTCCCTTCGACAAGCTCAGGGCATCGCAGTGCGGCGCGGTTGACGGTTGACTGTTGACTGTTGACTGTTGCCTGCGGAATATACTCAAATGAGTTCTCAAACCCCAGTTTGAGAAGGCAATATTAACTTTTGCCTGCGGAATATACTCAAATGAGTTCTCAAACCCCAGTTTGAGAAGGCAATATTAACTTTTGCCTGCGGAATATACTCAAATGAGTTCTCAAATCCCAGTTTGAGAAGGCAATATTAACTTTTGCCTGCGGAATATACTCAAATGAGTTCTCAAATCCCAGTTTGAGAACTCAATTTGCAGTTTGAGAACTCAAACCCCAGTTTGAGAACTCAATTTGCAGTTTGATATCATGTCCGGCTCAATACTGCTCGGTTAAGGAAAATCGTAGGTTGGGTTGAGGCTCTGCGAAACCCAACAAAGCCACTCAAATGTTGGGTTTCGTTCCTCAACCCAACCTACATCCACATCATATTTTTTGTGAAACGGTATGACGGCGGGATTTTGGAATTGGCAAAGGATCATAGGGATTTGCAAATAAGGCGATCGCTCTCAGTGCAGATTCACGATAAAATCTGACAATCTTTTCACAACAGCATCAAAAAACCACTTTTTCCGAATCAATAATAATTACTAATTTATCATTCCGACTTCCTCAGTAAAACGATCTGCGAAAAATAGTACAATACCTCAAAAAGCAATTTTCACCTTAAACAGGTCTTTTTCGTGCGATTTTCAAAAATTATAGGTTCTTTATTAGTCAGCAGTCTGGCTTACTTGACTCTGGCTCACTTTAGTTTGGCTAAGGCGCAAATAATCCCAGATAATACCCTTGGCGCTGAAAGCTCAGTTGTCAATCCTGATACAATTAAAGGTATTCCCAGTGACAGAATTGATGGGGGTGCAATTCGCGGGGCGAACCTTTTCCACAGTTTCAGTGAATTTAATATTGACTCAGGAAGAGGAGCATATTTTACCAATCCCAGTGGCATTGAGAATATTTTGACAAGGGTGACGGGAAATAATGCTTCTCAAATTCTGGGAACTCTGGGGGTATTGGGTAACGCCAACCTGTTTTTGATTAATCCCAATGGCATAATTTTTGGTAAAGATGCAGTTTTAGATATTCGTGGTTCTTTTACGGCTACTACTGCCGATGGAATTAAATTCGGTGAAAATGGGTTATTTAGTGCTACTAATCCGCAAAGTAGTAATTTATTGACAGTCAAACCAGGGGCGTTATTTAGCAATGCGTTGAGCAATCAGCAAGGGACGATTAATAATCAAGGTAATTTAACAGTCGATGCTGGTAAAAATATCAATTTATTTGGTGCAAATGTGATTAATACAGGCACATTAACAGCACCAGAGGGAACAGTACAATTAACAGGTACAGAAAATTTAATCACTAGAGGAAATATAGCTACAGATACATTATTCCTCAATACTAAAAACCTGACTATTGGTGAAAACAATAATGCTACAGTCGATAAAACTACATTAGAGGGTTTGTCTGGAAATACAAATCTGATATTGCAAGGGACAAATGATATTACAGTTGATGCTCTGACTAATAGCACTTTAAATTTAGCTGATGGTAGCGGAAAAATCGCATTTATTGCTGATGCCGATAGGGATGGAATCGGTAATTTTCAAATGGATACCGCCGATACTATCAAAACCAATGGCAGAAATGTTGAGATTACAGGTGTTAATTTAACTGTAGGTAACATTGATAGTAGTGACAAATTTGGTGGAGGTAATATAAGATTAACTGCCACAGGTGGTGATATCACTACACAAAACCTAGACTCCTTCTCAGATTCAGGTTCTGGAAACGTGATTTCTGGGGATACGTTAGCTATAGGCTTTGGCGGAGCCATCGCTCCTTTAGGAGAAAGCATGAGTGTAAATACAATTTCAAGCAACGCTCATGTTAATGGTGGCTCTATCTATATTGATGCTAGCGGAGATATTACATCTGAAAAAATCAGAAGTTATATAAGTAATAGTAGTGATAATAATATTGATAAAAGTAGTGGAGATATTAGTCTAGTTTCTGGTGGGAAGGTTTTAATCAACTCCGGACTACGATCTGATAGTTATGAAGTAACTAATGGAAATGCTGGAGATATTTTTATCAAAGCCGAAAGTGATATCACGATTAATCCCAATAATCAATATTTAGAATTTGGCTCGGTTAATGCTTCTACTTTTGCCAGTTCGCTCGATAATCATATCGGCAATTCGGGAAACATTCAACTCACTAGTCTCAATGGGAACATTACAGTTAATGGCGGAATATATACAAACTCAACTAACTATTCATCAGGTAATGCGGGAAATGGTGGTGCAATTAGTCTGACATCTGTTGGTAGTATCACAACAGGCGAACTTAACTCCTCCTCATATTCTTTTAGTTTCTTCCGATTACCTGACTTATTCTCATCTTCATTTTCAGAAATTCAATCTTCAGGAAACGCAGGATTTTCAGAAATTCAATCTTCAGGAAACGCAGGGGATGGAGGTGCGATCGCCCTGACTACCACAGGAGCTAATATCTCTACAGGAGAAATTAACTCCTCCTCAAAGTCAAATTCAGGAAATGCAGGTTCCGGGGGTGCGATCACCCTAACTACCACAGGAGCTAATATCTCTACAGGAGAAATTAACTCCTCCTCAAAGTCAGATTTAGGAAACACTGGGCATGGGGGTGCGATCACCCTAACTACCACACAGGGTAATATCTCTACACTAATGCTAAACTCCTCCTCATTTTCACGTTTAGGAAACACTAGGGATGGAGGTGCGATCGCTGGGGATGGGGGAACAATCGCCCTGACTACCACACAGGGTGATATATCTACACTATACCTTAAGTCCAACTCATTTTCACTTTCAGGAAACGCAGGGGATGGGGGTGCGATCGCCCTGACTACCACACAGGGTAATATCTCTACACAATACCTAGACTCCTCCTCATTTTCACGTTTAGGAAACACTAGGGATGGAGGTGCGATTACCCTGACTACCACACAGGGTAATATCTCTACAGAATTCCTAAACTCCTCTTCAGATTCACGTTCAGGAAACGCGGGTTCTGGGGGTGCGTTAGTCGCAGGCTTTGGCGGAGCCATCGCCCTGACTACCACATTCCTAAACTCCTCCTCAGATTCACGTTCAGGAAACGCGGGTTCTGGGGGAGCCATCACCCTGACTACCACACAGGGTAATATCTCTATACAAGACTTTGACTCCTACTCATATTCAGCTTCAGGAAACGCTGGAAATGGGGGAAGAATTACTGTCAGGGCAATAGATGGGAATATATATGAAAACCCTAAAACACAACTTACTTACGCTCTGGGAGATATTGAATTTATAGATATTACACCTGTAATGGAAGATATGGTAATAATTAATTCCGATAAATCTGCTGTCGGTGAATTAGGTAGAAGTAATCAGAATATTAGGTCTATTGCAACTTTGAGTTCCTTTTCTATTTCCACAAACGGAAATTCAGGAAAGGGTGGTAACGTTACTTTAGAAGCTAAAAATCAGATTACAAATTTAGGTATCTTAACTCTATCTACTGCTGACAAATCTGGAGATGTTCAAGTTAACAGTATTGGTGATTTATCGCTAATAAATACTAACATCATCACCAGTAAACAGGTAACAATCCCCGATCCCCTAACTCCTTCGTTCACCCTTACCCTAGATATTGGCGCAGTAGGTCAATCAGGAAATGTGGATATTACAAGCACAGGTAATCTCACCTTCAAAGATAGTCGCATCGAAAGCGATACCAAAGGCGACAATCCCGCAGGTAATGTTACTATCACCAGTCCTGGTACTGTCGCCTTCAATAATAGTAAAATTGTCAGCAACACCAGCAGTATAGGAAACGCTGGCAATATTCAAATTAATGCCAACAACTTAACCCTCACAGATACCTCAGAAATCTCTGCTAACACCACAGCAAACGGTAAAGCCGGAGACATCACCCTCAATACTCCCACTTTAACATTAGCAAATGGCGGTAAAATCTTCGCCACAACTACAGGTAACGGTAATGGCGGTACAATTACTGTCAATGCACCAAATCTAGTTAATCTCGGTATTGGTGTGCAAGACTTCGCCCCAATTCTCACCGTAGAAACTTCTGGTGCAGGTAAAGCCGGTGATATCATTGTCAATACTCCTAGCCTGACAGTATCCGACACCGCCCGCATCACTGCAACCGCCACTGCAACAGCTACCAACACCAAAGGCGGTGGCAGCATCACCTTAAACGCCTCCAAATTAGACCTAGCAGGCATTGTGGGTATTTTTGCCGAAACCCAAGGACAAGCACCCGCAGGTACTTTAAAACTCAATCCTTACCAAAATCAGCCGAATTTAGATATTACCCTGTTCCCAAATTCCACTATTTCCGCTTCTACTTCTGGCAGTGGTAAAGGTGGTGACTTAATTCTCACCGCACCAGAAAATATCAACATTACTGGTAAAGGAAAATTAGCAGTTGAAAGTACAGGTATAGGCGATGCAGGTAATATTCTGATTACCACTCAAAACTTAAATATTAATGATGGTGTGAAAATCTCCGCTTCCACAATGAATGGTCAAGGCGGTAATATCAACATTAATGCTCATACCTTAACAGCTAATAACGGCGGACAATTTCTCACCACTACATCTGGTACAAAAAAAGCCGGAAATATCAACATCCAAGTCAGAGATAATATCACCTTAGACGGCAAAAATACCGGATTATTTGCCAATACAGAAAAAGGCGCAACAGGTGATAGCGGCAATATTACCATTGACCCAGAAATTTTTATGATTAAAAACGGTGCAGGTATCGGCGTAAATAGTAATGGTAGCGGTAAAGGCGGCAATATTTCCCTGACTGCTGGTACTCTAACTTTAGACAATCAAGCCTTTATTAATGCCGCTACTACTAGTAATAATGGTGGCGAAATTAAATTAGACATTCAAGATTTTTTATTTCTGCGGCGTAATAGCAATATTACCGCCACAGCAGGCACAGATTTTGCAGGCGGTAACGGTGGTAACATTACCATTAACAGTCCCTTCATCATTGCCATTGCCGCAGAAAACAGCGATATTACAGCCAATGCTTTTAGCGGTCAAGGTGGCAATATTAACATATCTACTCAAGGAATCTTCGGTATAGGATTCCAAGCACAACAGACAGCACAAAGCGGTATCACTGCTAGTTCGGAATTGGGTATTAGCGGTAATGTAACTATCAATACACCAGAAGTAGACCCCAGTAAAGGCTTAGTACAACTCAGCGCCAATCTGGTGGATGCTTCCAGACAAATTGATAACTCTTGTCAAGCTGGTAGTAAACAAAGCGCCAGTTCATTTACGATTACGGGAAGAGGCGGTTTACCGTTTAATCCTTATGAATATCTGCAAACAGATTCGGTAGTCAAAAAATGGGTGAGTGTAGATAATCATCCAAATTCTCCGAGTAATAGTCAGGGTAGCATGAAGGACAATCCTTCCCTACCGGAGATTGTGGAAGCGCAGGGATTAATTAAGGGTGAAAACGGCGATATCTATTTAGTTGCACAAGCTTCTCAAGTTATACCCCATAGTCCGACCTTAACAGCTGCTACTTGCGCCAGTTCTCGGTAACAGATTAAAAGTGCGATCGCTTTTGATAGTTTCAATTAAAGCATTAAATTTCTTGGTTAGTTTATTGAGGGTGGAAATTTAAACGCAAAGGCTCGCAAAGTTAAGCGCATTCGCCGTTAGGCGTTCCCGCAGGGTAGGTACGCAGAGAATGAGCTATGAATTGATGAAATATTGTACTAAGTTCGCTTTTAATTGTCTTTTAAACTGCAATGAAATTTAAAAATAAACTATACTCTTTTTTGGCGCTGGTAGTAGCAACTACGATAATATGCACCCATGTTTCACCAGCTATGGGTAAATTTGTTGCTAATAATCCCATAAATGCACAAACATCAATCTCTGTCCCTATCTCTAATTTAGAACAGGGGAAAAAATTATATGATGCTGGCAGATTTGCGGAAGCTGTGAAATTTTTACAGCAAGCAGTCAAAGAATATCAACAGCAAGGGGATATCCTCAGACAAGCGGCAACTTTGAGTAATTTATCTCTAGCTTATCAAGAATTGGGGGATTGGAATCAAGCCCAACAAGCAATTACAGCTAGTCTCAATTTATTAACAGCGAATTCAGAGAAGACGGCGAATTTAGGAGTTTTCGCTCAATCGCTAGATGTGCAAGCTAGTCTGCAATTAAGTATGAGACAAACAGATGCAGCCTTGAGAACTTGGCAACAGGCAGCAGAGATATATACCAAAATAAAAGATAATAGTGGCGTAGTGCGATCGCAAATCAATCAAGCCCAAGTTTTACGCATCCAAGGTTTTTATCAAAAATCCATAAAATTACTGAATCAAGTACAGCAGCAGTTACAATCGCAACCAGATAGTTTAGAAAAAGTCGTCAGTTTGCGATCGCTTGGTGATAGTCTGCAATTAGTCGGTAATTTATCAGCAGCGCAAAAGGTTTTACAGCAAAGTCTCGAAATTGCCCAACGGTTGCAATCTTTTGATCATGTAGCTGCTAGTTTATTAAGCTTGGGGAATAACGCTCATGCTGAAGGTAAAATCACAGAAGCGTTGGTATTTTATCAACAAGTAGTTAAAATCGCTCCTTCACCCCTAACTAAAGTCCAAGCACAGCTAAACCAACTAAAATTAATGATTGAACATGGTAAATCTGCACAAGCGCAAACTTTATTACCAGAAATTCAATCGCAAATCGCCCAACTTCCCCCCAGTAGTTTAGCCATCTATGCGCGGATTAACTTTGTGCAAAATCTGCTGAAATTAGGGGGAGAAAATTTAACAGTTAAAAATTCTCAACTCATAGCTAGCGCCATTCAACAAGCACGTGATTTAGGCGATAAACGAGCAGAAGCTTACGCACTCGGTACTTTAGGACATTTCTACGAACAAACACAACAGTGGAATGAAGCACAAAAACTTACCCAGCAGGCTTTATTTTTAACCCAAACTCACAACGCACCAGAAATAGCTTATCGCTGGCAATGGCAATTGGGTAGGATATTCAAAGCACAAGGAAATATTCAAGATGCAATTCTTGCCTATGATGGGAGTTTAGCAACCCTAGATAGTCTCCGCAGTGACTTAGTAACTGTCAACCAAGATGTGCAATTATCCTTTCGTGACAGTGTCGAACCAGTATATCGGGAATCAGTCCAAATATTACTGCGCTCCCAAGCCGATAAACCTGATGCAAAAACCCTAGAAAAAGCCCGCCAACGCATTGAAGCCTTGCAATTAGCCGAATTAGATAACTTTTTTCGCGAAGCTTGTTTACAAGGTCAAACAGTAGTACTAGATAAATTAGTAGACGAAGATAATCCCACCGCCGCTATTTTTTACCCGATAATTCTGCCAGAATCACTCCAAGTAATCGTCAAAATTCCTAAACAACCCCTGCGACATTATGCCACCAACATACCGCAAGCAGAAGTCGAGAAAATAGCGAATCAACTAAGATTTAATCTCAATCAACAATATGCTAGCAAAGCTACAAAAAAACAGTTACAGCAGCTTTACAGTTGGCTAATTCAACCGATTGAGTCAGAATTACAAACTGCTGGCGTAAAAAATCTAGTATTTCTGCTAGATGGAGCTTTACGTAATGTGCCAATGGCAGCTTTGTATGATGGGAAAAAATATTTATTAGAGAAGTATGCTGTTTCTCTCAATCTCGGTTTGCAACTTCTCGATCCTCAACCCTTAGCAAAACAGAAACTCAGAGCAGTTACCGCCGGATTAATCAATTCTCCCCCAGGGTTTTCTCAATATCCGCCCTTACCTGCCATTGAAGAGGAATTTGAGTTAATTGCTAACACCGGAGTAGAGACAACCAAGCTTCTAGAACAGCAATTTACCAGTAAAGCCTTAGAAAGCAAAATTAACTCTAGTAATTTTAACATAGTGCATATAGCTACCCACGGTGAATTTAGTTCCCGTGCTGAAGATACCTTTATTTTGGCTGCCGATGGCCCCATTAATGTTACCCAATTCGATAAAATTTTACGCAGTCGCGAAGGTGGCAAATCTAACAGCATGGAATTATTATTTTTAAGTGCTTGCCAAACAGCAGTTGGCGATAATCGCGCCGTACTCGGTTTAGCTGGGGTTGCAGTTCGCGCCGGGGCCAGAAGTACGATCGCTTCTCTGTGGGATATTAATGATGCAGCCACAGCTAAATTTGTCGGTCTTTTTTATCAAGAACTTCAGCAAGGTAAAGTTAGCAAAGCTGAAGCCTTGCGCCTAGCCCAGCTAAAGTTATTGAAAGATCCCCAATACAATGCACCCCGCTTTTGGTCTGCTTATGTACTCATTGGTAACTGGCTATGAACTACTGTATGGGGTTAATCTAACGCGCTCCTAATATTTCAGAAATTGCGGCAACAATATCTAGATAAAAGTTACCACTGACAGCGCGGAATAGCTCAAATTTAGAACCTGGTGCGCCAAAAAATGGTCTTAAAAACCAGCCTAATTGTACGCCGACAAACCCATACAAAAATAACCAGGATCTTAAAATCGTTGTGCGGGTTTTCTTTCCTACTTCATCTTGTTTAGAAAGTAACTGCATCCCTTCATAGAGAAACTTAATTCCAAAAATACCCGTGATACCAAAAATTAACACGTTTAACAGTTTGAAAAATTGGTAGGAATTGGGCGCAGTAATCATAAAAAATAGCGTCACGGGAGCCAAGCTAAATAACAGCACGCTAATTACTGATACAGCCGTAAGTAAAACGACAAAATGCTGTTGAAAACTGCTGCGGGAACCAAAGAGAACGTTAAAAAAGAAGAGGGTAGGAAAACAAATTATTAATGTTAATAAATAAAATGCGGGAAGCTTAATTGCACTAGATAAAGCTTGTCCCCAACTGTGAGATGCACCGATAATTGCGCCGTAAATTGCAAAACAAATAGAACTGGAAACAAACAAGGCGCTGGTTTTACTTTGTAATCTAATTCCCTGGCTAATTTCCTCTAAGAAAGCTTGGCGATCGCGCAGTAAACTGATGAGGATGGCAAACTGTTGATTTTTGTAAGATGGCTTCTCAAGCATGTTGATAAATTTATGAAGTAAGTTGGTGTTAAAATTTGTCTTGAAAAGAAGGCTGAGAAGAAGACAAAGAGGACAAGGAAGACAAGGGTGACAAGGAATTTTAGATTTTAGATTTGCGTTAGCGTAGCGTTAGCGAGTCCGCGAGCGTCTTTTGGATTTCAATCTAAAATCTAAAATCCAAAATCCAAAATTGTTTCAATGCCCCTAGCCCCTAACGAATTCCTAAAAGATAGCCGATAGCTTGTAAAACGCTGAGGTAAAAACTACCTTCTCTATCTCTAAATAGTTGAAATATAGAACCGGGGGTACCAAAAAAAGGCCTGAGAGTCCATCCTAATTGACTACCAACGAAAGCATATAAAAATAGCCAGGAAAATATAATCTTCCGGCGTGTTTTTGTACTTTCATCATCATTTTGTTCTAATACCACACTCGTAGCTTGATATAAGGAAGAAATGCCGATAAATCCGGTAAAGGAAAATATCACAACATTGAGTAAAATTAAAAATTGATAATTATTGGTAGTGATTAAGAAAAACAGCGTAATTGGTGCAAAGCTAAATAATAATACACTCGTGACTGATACTGCTGTTAATACTAGGGCGAAATGCTGTCCAAAGGTGCGCTTGGAACCGAAAATAATATTAGAAAAATACAGCGTGGGTAAACAAATCAGTAGGGTAATTAAATAAAGCGCTGGTAGTTTTACTGCTGAAGATAAAGCTTGCATCCAGCTATGATATGCGCCAATAATACCGCCATAAATAGCGAGAAATAGGGAACTACAAACCAACAGCGAAATGATTTTATTGGGTAATCTAATTCCTTGGGTAATTTCTTCTAAAAAATTTTGGCGATCGCGCAATAAGCCAATCAAAACTGTAAAGTATTTTATCCCCGAAGATTGCCGTTCAATCATCTTAATCCTCACACCAGGTTTTTGAGAAAAACGCGAGCGATCGCTAATTAGATCGTCGCGTCTTGAGTTTTGTTAAGTTAGCTGTTAACTTAGCTGTTAAGTTACCCGTCTTGATAGTCACTACCAGAGCCATATTTCCAGCTATCAACCAAACGATGCCAATAATATTGTTGTTGCTGTGGTAGATACTTCATCCATGTTTCTAACATTGTACTCAAGGAAAATAAGGCAGTATAAACACTTAAATTAATGTAATGCACCACCCAATCTAATAAATTCAGCAAACCAACTTGAGGAATTATTTTGACAATTAATCCGGGATTTGCTAAAGCTGTTTTGAAAAGTGTTTTAGTTAAAGCTGGAAACTGCACGATATCTTGCAGGAATGGCTTGAGTACTGTTGTCCCTAGCTTTTGCATTTGTGCAAACACAACTGCAAGTAGTTGGTTAATTTGCTCTGGGGAAATATTTTGATTTATCCCCACACTCATAGCTTTTTGAAATAGCCAAGTTACGGCTAAACTAGGTTGATAAGGTTGCAGTAAACTCAATGCCTTTGCAGATAATTGATCCGTTTGTAATGCTTCTTCAATCCCCAAAGTTAAGCGTTTGAGATGACGCACCATCGCGCCAAAACCACCAAAACTTAAAGGTGATTGACTACCGCTACTATCCCCTACTGGGAGAATGCGATTCCACGGAGTTTTTAGGGGACTTTGGCGATATGTAGGAAAGAAGCCATAAAGTGCCCGTTGAAACTTTAACTGATTTAATTCCACACCCTGATATTCTGGTAAAAGGCGGAGATATTCGGCAAATAAATCTTCTAAACCTATACGTTGTGGGTGCGCATCCATGTAGGTAAACAAGTAGGTGGTTCTTCCATCCTTAGCGGGAAAAGCTTCCCAGAAGTACTGGCACTGATTGTGCAAGGATGTAAATGATAACAACAAGTCACCAGTGTTATTTTCCGGAAAACCTTGCGCGCAACTTCCCACAACTAAGCATAAAGCATCGGGTTTTTCTCCTTGACGGGCTTGCTGGGCAATTGGCGAAAAATTTCCCATCGCATCGATTAATAACCGAGTTTTGAGTTGATTATTTACCATCACCCCATTGGGATGAACCACAGCTTCCGTTAACGGGGTGTTTTCCCACAACTCACCCCCAGCAGCTAAAAATTTGCTTTTCAATGTCTCTAATAGATATACCGGATCGACACCAATATTGAGAACATCTTCTACCCAAACTTCCGTACCACCAGAAAAACTGACTCTCGCTGGGTTATATTCAGTAGCGATCGCAGTTTCTAATTCTGCATGAGTTAGCAGATTTAATTCTACAAACACCTCTAACTCTTTACGGGAGATATTCCACTCCTGTTCTCTACCTCGGAGAATCCCCCGTTCAATTAACCCGACTTTCACACCCCTAACAGCTAAAGCACAGCCAATTAAAATCCCTAAAGTACCACCGCAGACAATTACATCCCAGTCTACAGTATCTAAAAGTTGATTATTTTCCTTGACTACCGATGGGATTGGTGCGTTATCTGCTCGCAGGGATGCTAAAATGCGATCGCTTTTACGTAAACCAGCCATCACATCCCCTGGTAATTGGGAAAGAATATCTTCAGTGATGCTCATAAACCCTCTGTAATGCTTAATTCTCAGCATAGAGGCTAAATTGAATCTTCTTATATCTTTGCAAGCTAAAAAGTCAACAGTCAAAAGTCCAATAACAAATGAAAATTGTACAGACGCGATTCATCGCGTCTCTGACAAATGACTAATGACTAATACCTAATGTTCTACCTTCAGTAGGGTTAAACCACGGATGTAACTTTGTTACGGTTATTTGTGACATAAAACAAAGAGAAATCACAAGCGGAGTTTGTAATGACATACACCCAAACTGGCGATCCAACTATCAGAGAACATGTTCAAGCTTGGCGACAATTAGATGTAGATCAACAACTCGCTTTGTTTTGGTTCATCTACAAAGAAATGGGTAAAGCAATCACACCAGCAGCACCCGGCGCTAGCACCGTTTCTCCAGAAATTGCTGAAGGTTTGTTCAACCAAGTTCAAGAACTATCCCACGAAGAACAATTACAAATTCAACGGGATTTAATTAACAAAGTTGATACCCAAATCTCTCGCCAATATGGTTCATTAGGCGAAACAACTAAGCTACTATTTTGGTATCGCTTATCTCAAGGTATGGATAACGGTACTATCATTCCTGTACCTGGAGATTATCAACTTCCCTCCCAAGCTCAAGCTTTGTTAGATAGAATTAGAAATCTAGCTTTTGAGCAACAAATTACCCTGTTCCGCGATTATGTTGCACCAATGGGTGCTGAAGCAAAAGCCGGTGCGGGACTTTAAAAATTAACCTTTTACTTCTGTTTTAGTCTCTAACGGAACACAAGCTTCCTATAGTTTAATACTATGGGAAGCTTAATATTTTTCTATTTTATTCTTTTGATAGCTATGTTCACCTTCATATATGGCAATGATATTGCGATATATGAATCATATTTGATTTCTGAAAAACACTTAGTGGGCTGACACGCCTAAAATGTTGCAATATAATTTTCTTGTGGGGTGGACATCTTGTCCGCCCAGGACGGGCGAGACGCCCATCCCACAAGAGTTTTATTAATGCACTATTTTAGCTGTGTCAGTCCACTACAAGTACCTAATTTTATTCAAAATTCAAACCGGATTCCTATTTTATTTGGCTACTGTCCCCATGTTTACAGCTAAAAGTGCAGAACAAACTGTGAATGCGATCGCCAATTTTTTAAACTTAGAAAATCTTACTATTTCTAATTAATCTAATATATCCATAACAGTCTAAAATTGGGTTATTTTTTGGTTAAATTTGCGTAAAAATCAATTTGTACTAGCAGACTATAATTTGAATTTTCCGAAAAACTCTGTATACTCATATGTTAACTTTCCCTAATCATCACATCGGATTATTAGACAAAATAAAATCCCCACATAATTAATGTGAGGAAATACGTGTGAGTCGTTACATAAGTGTCCTACCAAACATGAGTTTAGAATTAGCTAGACAATCCAATATCTACCTAAAGCATTAATTAAAAAAAGTGGAGAGATGGGATTTGCTCGCGATGCTGGTTATTTAATCAGAAAACAATAGTTCTCAGACTTTATATTCTTGTGTAATATTTGTTACAAACATTTGATAATGACTATTTAATCCTTTAGATAGATAGTTAAATATACCAAACGGACGAGAAGATTTTACGGTCAGCAGTTCGATAATTTATATTGCTGGTATATTACTTTTTAGCCTACCCTGGGGTGACTCAGGGTTTTATATTGCCTAAAAGTAATCGGATGCTTTCTACCAAAATTTGTGTAAGCGTGAAGAAATATTACACAATCTAACTAAATATTTTCTGAGGGTGTGAGTGATTTTAACGATCGCTATAACATTTCTTAACACAGAGAAGTGTTAGTTTCAGTACAATCACGGGAAAGATAATAAAAGTCTGGGCAGGTAGACCGATGATTATACTATGCTTTGTTACCTACTCCAGGCTAACTACAAGTAATTCTGGAGATTAGGCATGATAGAAAGTTTGATACGCTTAACTAACCAAAATACAGATGCAATGGTAGATATAGTGTCTGGATTTTACCTCGATGGTGACGCTATCGATAGGCAGCAAATTGAACGTGAATTGATCGATTTAGGGACTAAACGTCAGCTAGATAACGGTAGAGAATTAGTGCAAAAACTGCGTCAGCTAGCAGCAGATAGAGGTTTATAGCTAAGATCAATAATCAAAGGTTTGTAGTGAGGACTAAAGTACTCACTACTCAGCAAACATTTGCACTGCATAAATTCTGCCATCTAAGCCAGTGGCAATTCCATAACCAAATTTGCTGTATTCAACCGTCAAAAGGTTTTCGCGGTGTCCATTACTATACATCCAACCCCGTTGAAACTTTTCGGCTTCTCCGTAGGTTAAACCAAAACCTTGGGTTTTTCCCTTGACAATATTTTCGCTAACCCTAACCCGACGATTACCACCTAATGCAAGATAGCGATCGCGCGGACGCATACCTTCAGGAGAGGTATGATCGAAATAATTGCGCTTGAGCATATCCTCTGCATGAAGTTGGGCTGTTAAAGAAAGTAGAGGATCTTCCTGTAAAGCTGACAAACTATTTAAATTGCGATCGCGATTTACTAAATCTAAAGCAAAAGTTCTAATTTCTGGTAGAGAACGCAACTGTTCTGCATTCCAGATTGTAGCTTTTGGTTTGCCTATTTTCCAGTCTGCACCACCATCGCCATTATCCAAACCACCAGAAAAAATTTTCTTGGGAGAAAGTTCGCTAGCAAAATAGTTAATATCGAGTGGATGTCCTCGTAAAGCCTGGCTAACAAAATGAAAAGTCGGGCTGTAAATTAAAAGCGCCGTAAATAAGAGAACGTATCGCCACCAAATATTAACTTTGCGTTCTGTCCTCATTTGAGTTATCCAAGCTTTAGGGGTGCATAGAAAATTTAGTAGATGCTACAGTTGTGTGCGGTTTAATTTCGCAAACCCTGAGCAATATTAATACCAATGCATTTTATGCATTTTGCCAGAAAAAGTGTCTTGATGAATACTGGCAAGGAGAATTTTGCAATAATTTTATATTTTTCCACTTTTTAGGCAACTGAGTTAAGGTAGATGGCGTAAATTACATTACACCAAATACTGACACCTGATATGCAGTTGAAGAACATCCTGGTTGCATCTTCTCTCGTAATTACCAGCTTGGCGATACCTAACGCCGTTAGCGCCCAAAATCGCGGAACTCCTGGACAGTTTGACTTTTACGTATTAACTTTATCTTGGTCGCCTGATTATTGTGCCAAAAATAGCGATCGCGATCCACAGCAATGCAAAGCCGGTAAGAAACTTGGTTTTGTCTTACATGGACTTTGGCCTCAGTATCAAAAAGGTTATCCGGCTAATTGTACAGGAGAAAAATTACCTGCAACAGTAAAACAGCAATTTCCGGGTTTATTCCCTAGCGATAAGCTTTACAGCCATGAATGGGAAAAACATGGTACTTGTTCTGGTAAAACGCCTGCAGAATATTTAGCATTATCTAAACAGTTAAAAAATTCTGTGGCTATTCCCCCAGCTTATAATCGTCCTGCTAAACCTTTTCGTACTACAATTCAAGGACTAAAAAATACGTTTGTTAACGCTAATCCAGAATTAAATGCTAATAGTATCGCCCCTTACTGTTCTGGTTCTGGTAGATTTCTACAAGAAGTTTTCTTCTGCTATTCTAAGGACGGTAAACCAGGTATTTGTAGCCAAGAAGTTCTCAACAGATCTAAAAAAAGCTGCGGACAAGCAGATTTTCTGGTAAGAAATGTTAGATAGTCAAGAGAGACGCGATTAATCGCGTCTGTACAATGGTTAGTTGTCAATAAAATCCACAATCTGAATGATTGACTCTGGACTACTCTTGACCCTGGACTCTTGACTCCTCACAAATGATATGCTGCTTGTGAATCCTCACAATTAGCATTAGCCATGAACCCTGAATTAGTTTATCGCAGCCTTCTTACTCCGTTAACCTTTATTCAACGCAATGCTAAAGTATATAGTCATAAAGTTGCGATTATATATCAACAAAAACGCTTCACTTACGGCGAATTTGCAGCTAGGATAAATTGTTTAGCCTCAGCGTTGCGTGATTCTGGATTAGAAAAAGGCGATCGCGTCGCCTTTTTTTGTTTTAATACTCCCCCCATGCTAGAAGCCCATTTTGCTGTACCTTTGGCTGGTGGTGTTTTAGTATCTATTAATACTCGATTAGCTCCTCAAGAAGTTGCCTATATTTTGAATGATTGCGGGGCTAAATTTTTGTTTGTCGATACAGAGTTAGCTAATATTATTCGACCAATTCAAGATAGTTTAGAGACGGTAAAACATATTATTAATATCAGCGATATAGCCGAATTCGCACCTTTGGATGGTGAGGATTATGAAGCCTTTCTGCAAACTGGTAATCCTGAGCCTGTACCTTGGGTAATTACTGATGAAATGGAAACAATCTCGATTAATTATACTAGCGGTACTTCCGGTAAACCCAAAGGCGTCATGTATTCTCACCGAGGCGCATATATTAATTCTTTAGGTGAAATAATTGAAACTACATTAACACCAGACTCAGTTTATCTGTGGACTTTGCCCATGTTCCACTGCAATGGCTGGTGTTTTACTTGGGCGGTAACTGCTATTGGTGGAACTCATATTTGTTTGCGGAAATTTAACCCTAGCCATGTTTGGGAATTAATTAAACAAGAAGGCGTCACACATTTAAATGCTGCACCTGTAATTTTAATTTCGCTATTAAATAATCGCGACTGTCCGTCATTATTAAAAACACCTCTCACCATCACCACAGCAGGCGCGCCACCTTCACCCACATTAATTGCCAAAATTAGCGAAATTGGTGCGAAGATTATCCATGTTTACGGTTTAACAGAAGTTTATGGCCCTTATACCGTGGGCGAATATCAAACAGATTGGCAAGATTTAGATATTGCAGAAAAAGCCAAACTTTTAGCGCGTCAAGGCGTACCTTATATAAGTGCGGATGGCTTGCGAGTAGTCGATGCAAATATGCATGATGTCCCCGCAGATGGACAAACAATGGGGGAGGTGGTGATGCAAGGAAATATGGTGATGACAGGCTATTATAACGATGCAGAAGCCACAGAAAGGGCGTTTAGAGGCGGATGGTTTCATAGCGGCGATTTAGCGGTGATGCATCCTGACGGTTATATTGAAATTCGCGATCGCATGAAAGATATCATCATTACTAGCGGCGAAAATGTCTCTAGTATTGAAGTTGAACAATGCCTCTATCGCCATGAAGCCGTGTTAGAGTGTGCAGTGATTGCTATACCCCATCCCAAACGCGGCGAAGTTCCCAAGGCGTTTGTCACCTTAAAAGAGGGAGTGGAAGTTACAGAACAAGAATTAATTCAATTTTGTCGCCAGCACATAGCAGGATTTAAATGTCCGACAAAGATTGAATTTACAAATTTACCCAAAACCAGCACAGGTAAAATTCAAAAATATCTCTTACGTGAAAAAGAATGGGTAGGTTTTGAAAAGAAAATTTTCGGCGGTTAATTGTAACCCGTAGGGGCGGGGTTTCCCCGCCCTTCTTCGCGACAATCCACATATCACAAAAATTTTGAATCGAACCGAACCACAGCGCCCCACAACCTTTAAGTGATGCATTATCCTTTAAAAAAGATATCGTACAGTGACAGCAAAATCTCCACCACAATGAGAATTACCACATACCACTCTACTCGTTGACTACTGCTATGCTGCATGAACTCCAGAACTGTTTGTGCAGTTTGGGAAATTAGCTCTAATTTACGTTCTAAAGCATGGTGACGCTCACGAATTTCATATTCATCTTCCAAACGCAAATATAAATTTTCTAGCTGTGGAGATTCCCACAGCAACTCTGGCTTATCAATTATCTCTACTCGTCCCACAATTTTATGTTGAACTAATAACGTAGTACCGAGTTGACGCAGTAATTCCCGACTTTGGCGTTTACTTCTATGTTCACTCTGAAGACTGGCTGCAAATGGTTCAATTTGATCGAATACAGTAGCTAGGCTAGTTTCATAATGAGACAGTACAACAGTTTTAGCGAGAATATCAGCCACGATTTGCAAGCGTTCTACACTAAACTCATGGAGTAAAATTTTTCCTTCCTTAACTCTCTCACTTTCAGCCAGTTTGAGCTGAATTTCTACCTCTTCTGTTTCTGGGTTAGCAAAAGCGTCAATAACTTGAGAGGATAGTTTAGTCAAGAAGTCTATCTTTTCTACAGGCTCAAGGTTAAACAGAACAACTGCACCATAGTTCAACAGTACCGCACAGCCATGTTCACCTACTGAAACCATTAATGGCATAGTCGCCAAGCAAACATAATTCTCCAATGATTGTAAGTTAATTTTCTTACCAAGGAATAGGGCTTGCGCTTTCAAGCTACCTCTTTCATCAAAAAGGAGTTTTTGCATAGTCGCCCTAATACTCTGCCTGTTCATTTCTGGTGGTAGCGATCGCAATTACTTCGAGATTTTCGGATATCAACACAATCTCAGCTTACCAATAAACCTGCCCATCGCGACCAATCAATGAGTAGCAGTTAATTTTTTGCTCGTTGAACACTTTATCAGTCTTAATCTGAGAAATTCCTCTGGTTTGGAAAGCTGTGTCAAGCTGTAGGGGTAACAGTGAAATATTCCAATTGCCTTAGTTCTCTACTACCTAGTGCAAATATGCCTTCCATTACTTACAATCGCACAGACAGCCAGCAGCCGCAAAGTGTCACCCTCAAAGGTTATGTCATCCGCCCAGGGCTACATATTCTCAGCCACGAGCAGATAAGATTAGTCCGCGCACAAATACAGGATAATTCTCAACTGGAAAATTTAGTGAATCAAGGTGTAATTAAGTTGAATGGCTAATCATGTGCTAAAAACCAGTTAATACAATAAAGGTGGACGAATCGCCCACCTTATTATTTAAAACTTTGACCAATGACAAATGACCAATGACAAATGACCAACAATCAAGCTATAGTCACATCTGGCGATAAATAAACATCCTGAATTGCATGGAAAAGTTTCACCCCTTCCTCAAAAGGACGCTGAAACGCCTTGCGCCCAGAAATTAATCCCGTACCGCCAGCGCGTTTATTAATTACGGCTGTACGCACTGCTTCTGCAAAATCATTTTTACCAGAAGCGCCACCAGAATTAATTAATCCAGCGCGTCCGCAATAGCAATTGAGTACTTGATAACGAGTTAAATCAATGGGATGATCTGTAGTTAAATCAGTGTAAATTCGTTCGTTAGTTTTACCGTAAGATTCGCCAGTGGCTTTGTTTATAGCACCGTAACCATTATTATTTTCTGGTAACTTCTGTTTAATAATGTCGGCTTCGATGGTAACACCTAAATGATTAGCTTGTCCGGTAAGGTCGGCTGCAAGATGATAGTCTTTATCTTGTTTAAAAGCACTATTTCGTAAATAGCACCACAGAATAGTTACCAAGCCTAATTCATGGGCATATTTAAAAGCTTGGCTAATTTCTTGAATTTGTCTGGTAGACTGTTCGGAACCAAAATAAATTGTCGCGCCTACGGCTGCTGCACCTAAATTCCAAGCTTGTTCGACATCAGCAAATAATATTTGGTCAAATTGATTGGGAAAAGTTAACAATTCGTTGTGATTTAATTTGACGATAAAGGGGATTTTGTGAGCATATTTACGGGAAACACTCCCCAATACTCCCAAAGTTGTCGCCACTGCATTACAACCACCAGCTATTGCTAACCGTACAATATTTTCTGGGTCAAAATAGATAGGATTAGGAGAAAAAGATGCGCCGGCGGAATGCTCAATTCCTTGGTCTACAGGGAGAATAGACAGATAACCAGTATATGCTAGACGACCAGTAGCATGAATTTGTTGGAGATTGCGCAACACTTGGGGATTGCGATCGCTATTTAACCAAACTCTATCAATAAAGTCTCGCCCAGGTAAATGTAGTAAGTCTTGAGTCACCTTGGCTTTGTATGTAAGCAGGTCTTCTGCTTCTGCACCTAAATAAGACTCAATGGAACCACCTGCTAAGAGCGTTGCAGTCATAGATTTTTCCTCAAAAATTGAGTAAATGACCTGGCTTTGAAGATAACACTCTTACTATTTATAGCTTATTATCCTCTGGTTAAATTTAAGAGAGTTTGATTTTCACTGATTCTGTATCTTCAGAGCGATCGCAATTATTTATGATATAAAGAAATTTATTTTTTACAATATACCTAAAGATATATATAGCAATCATAAATGATTTATGAGAAAACACGTAAATATTTAAGCGTGATTTATAAAACTTGTTTTTAGTCTATATATTATGCAAAGTATATAATTTTAACCTCAAACTTCAATTAATACGAGTATTTGAAAAGACATTAGCATGTTCAGTGTTTTCTCACGTATGATTCCGGATTGCTATAT